>JBKECE010000239.1:0-21144 GCA_047974325.1 Dysgonomonas sp.
ATCTACAAATTCTTTTCGTCTGAACACTTGCAGGTCTTCCATTCCTTCTCCCAAGCCAATGTATTTGACCGGAATTCGGAATTGATCCGAGATGCCGATGACTACTCCTCCTTTTGCTGTTCCGTCGAGTTTGGTTATGGCCAGAGCTGTAACATCGGTGGCTGCGGTGAATTGTTTGGCTTGCTCGAAGGCGTTTTGTCCGGTCGAACCATCCAAGACGAGCAACACTTCATGCGGTGCATCAGGAACGATTTTGCTCATCACATTTTTTATTTTTGTGAGTTCGTTCATCAATCCCACTTTATTGTGTAGCCTGCCTGCGGTGTCTATGATCACAACGTCAGCATTGTTTGCTTTCGCAGAACTGATTGTGTCGAAAGCAACGGAAGCAGGGTCTGCTCCCATGTTTTGTTTGATTACAGGCACGTCGACACGTTCTCCCCAGATCACAAGTTGTTCGACAGCGGCGGCTCGAAAAGTATCGGCAGCACCGAGGTAAACGTTCTTTCCGGCTTGTTTGAACTGATATGCCAACTTACCGATGGTTGTTGTCTTTCCTACACCATTGACTCCTACAACCATGATGACATAAGGCTTTTTGTCTTCGGGTGTGGAGAAACTGTCCGAATCAGTTGTATTGTTTTCTGTCAGCAGTGTCACAATCTCTTCCCTAAGCATGCTGCTTAGTTCTTTTGCGTCTACATATTTATCTTTGGCTACGCGTTTCTCTATGCGCTGTATGATTTTTAGCGTGGTGTCCACACCAACATCTGAAGTCAGAAGCACTTCTTCGAGTTCGTCCAGAAAATCTTCATCAACTTTCGATCTTCCGGCCACCATTCTCGATAATTTGGAGAACATGCTTTCTTTCGATTTCTCCAAACCTTTGTCTAATCCTTCTTTCTCTTCTTTTTTTGATTTGGAAAAAAAATCAAATAATCCCATACTTATTTATTTTTTTCAGTTAAGTATTATATATATCAGTGTATTACAAATCTAACTAAAAGAGCAACAAAAGACCTCCTCTCAACTGAATGAAAGGAGGTCTTTTAAATATTTTTAACTCTATTATTTAGAGAAATAATCTTTAACTGCGTCATTCGGAATCATCTCTTCTTTGAAAGTATAAGCTCCAGTTTTTGGAGATTTTTCCATTTTTATAACTTTTGTATAGTTGCGGCCATCTTTTGATGATGGATCACGATATCCTGCGACTGTTTTCTTTGCCATTGCTTATATCTTTACTTTATTTCTTTATGAACAGTGACTTTCTTAAGAATAGGGTTGTATTTCTTCAACTCAAGTCTTTCTGTTGTGTTCTTTCTGTTTTTTGTTGTAATATATCTTGATGTTCCGGGCATTCCACTTTCTTTATGCTCAGTGCATTCCAATATTACCTGAATTCTGTTTCCTTTTGCTTTCTTAGCCATTTTTCTGGTTCTCCTCTCAAATTAAGCGTTTAAATAACCTTTTTCAGCAGCTTTTTTGATTGCTGCATCCAATCCGATTTTGTTGATAGTGCGAAGTCCTGCTGCCGAAACACTAAGGCTAATCCAGCAATCTTCTTCTACCCAATAGAATTTTTTTGTAAACAGGTTGACATCGAATCTTCTCTTGGTCTTTTTGTTAGAGTGAGAAACATTATTTCCTACCATTGCCTTTTTTCCTGTTATTTGACAAATCTTAGACATTGCTATATGTATTTTTATATTATTTATTCTCCGGTTTGTTCCCTAAAATGGATTGCAAAAGTAAATCTTTTTTTTAGATCATACAAATGTTTAATAAGTTAAATATTCTAATTCTTGAAAAATAATCGATTGCGTGGGTGGAAGATCTGCTTTTATCTTAACATATATAATGTTAAAACAGGAGGATTCGCTCGTATTTAAATGTTTTCTGCCTCTGATAAAATTAGTATCTTTGCGTCGCAAAAATGTTTACAGATATTTTGATATATTTTTTTCACATTATCAAAATTACGCTATTCGGTTGTTTTTAGTTATATCAAAGCTTTCTATTATTTAAAAAATATAAAATTTAAATTCATTTTTATGTCAAATTCGGCAAGTATTGAAGAATTATCGAATAAAAAAATTAGCTCATTATTGTGGCAATATGCTCTTCCTGCGATTATTGGAACGATCGTAAACACACTATATAATATTATAGACGGTGTTTTTATCGGGCATTGGGTTGGTCGGGAAGCCCTTAGTGGTTTGGGTGTCGTTTTGCCGATAACGAACCTTACGGCTGCGGTTGGTATGCTGGTCGGAGCAGGATCGGCTAGCCGCATCTCCATTTGTCTGGGTTTAAATGACCGGGATCGTGCCGAAAAAATAGCCGGAACATCGTTCATTCTTTCGTTGATATTGAGTTCTTCGGTTATTGCTCTGATATTGATTTTTTTAAAACCGATATTGATGCTTGCCGGAGCAAGTGAAACAACCTATCCTTACGCTCGTGATTTCTTACAGGTTTTTTTGCCCGGAAATTTATTTCTGTCTATGTGTTTCAATTTCAACAATATGATGCGTGCATCCGGCTATCCGATGAAGGCGATGGTGACGATGCTGATCAGCGTATTTGCCAATATCATTCTGGCTCCTGTTTTCATTCTCGGCTTTGGAATGGGAATGCGGGGAGCGGCAACTGCCACATTTCTGTCGATGGTTATAAGTTTCCTTTTTGTGATGCATCATTTTTTGAATAAGAATAGTTATATAAAATTGCGGTTCGAAAATATCCGGCTTAAGTGGGATATTGTCAAATCTATAGTTTCTATTGGGCTGGCTCCCTTTCTCATGCAAATTGCAGCTTCAATAATTGTTGTTTTCATAAACTTTGAACTTCGTAAATATGCAGCGACTGACAATGCTACGGGTGATGATGCTATTGCTGCATTTTCGAATGCTAACAGGCTGATTATGCTGATCAGTATGATCATAATAGGTCTGACTCAAGGTATGCAGCCTATTGCAGGATACAATTTTGGTGCGAAAAACTACTCTCGCGTGAAGGAAACGCTGATTTACACTATAAAAGTAGCTACTATTATCACTACTACCGGTTTCATCTTGTGCCACTTCTTCCCGCATGTGTTTGTTCGGGCTTTTAGTTCCGATCCGGAGATAACGCGTCTTTCTGCCAAAGCCTTAAAATATATTACATCTGCTTTCATGCTCATTGGATCGCAAATTGTGATATCGAACTTTTTTCAAAGTATAGGGATGGCGAGCAAATCTATATTTCTGAGCCTTACACGTCAATGTATATTTTTGTTGCCCGGATTGTATTTCTTTCCTCGGTTGTGGGGTTTGGATGGAGTGTGGTTGTCAATGCCGATTGCTGACACATTGGCTTCAATTATTGCATTCACAATGTTGTATCTGCAAATAAAATCATTCGACAAATCTGCTGATACGAAACTATAATAAATAACTAGGGCTTCATACTATTTCAGTTGAAGCCCCAGTTGTTCTGATTTACCTTTCTTGCAGAAAGATTATGCCTTTTCTTTCAGTGCTGCTGAAATCAATTTTTCTAATTCATCTGCCAACTCAGGATTGTCTTTGATGCAGTCTTTTGCGGCTTCACGTCCTTGTCCGAGTTTTGTTTCATTATAACTATACCATGAACCGCTTTTTTTGATGATTCCGAGCTCTGCACCAAGGTCTATGATTTCGCCTGAGCGTGATATGCCTTCACCATACATAATGTCGAATTCAGCTTTTCGGAAAGGTGGTGCAACTTTGTTTTTCACCACTTTGACACGTGTTGAGTTTCCTATTACGTTTTCACCATCTTTCAATTGGCCTATCCGGCGTATATCGAGGCGTACGGATGCGTAGAACTTCAATGCATTTCCTCCTGTTGTAGTTTCCGGATTTCCGAACATAACACCTATCTTGTCACGCAATTGGTTGATGAATATGCAGGTTGTGTTCGTTTTGTTGATGGCTGCTGTGAGTTTACGCAAAGCCTGCGACATCAAACGTGCCTGCAAGCCCATTTTTGAATCGCCCATTTCACCTTCTAGTTCGGCTTTAGGAGTTAAAGCAGCCACTGAGTCGATGACAACGATATCAATAGCTGATGAACGAATCAGTTGCTCTGCAATTTCAAGAGCCTGTTCGCCACTGTCGGGTTGGGAAATCCAGAGATTGCTTATGTCGACACCGAGTTTTTCGGCGTAGAAACGATCCAATGCATGCTCTGCATCAATGAATGCGGCAATGCCTCCGGCCTTTTGAGCTTCTGCTATGGCATGGATAGCCAAAGTAGTTTTACCAGATGATTCGGGACCATATATTTCAATAACACGACCTCTGGGATAGCCTCCAACACCCAAAGCGGTGTTGAGCGCGATGGAACCTGTGGGTATAATCGGAATGTCTTCTATTTTCTCATCACCCAACTTCATAATAGAACCTTTACCGTAGTTTTTTTCTATCTTGTCCATTGCAGCCTGCAATGCTTTCAACTTTTCATTGTTCGGAGCTGGTGCTTTTTTTTCTTCTCCTGCCATAATCTATGTCTTATTTGTTTTTATTTTTGTTCCGTTCATTCAGCAAATTCAAAATTTGTTCTGCATGCTCTTTTGTTTTGATCTCTTTGGGACCGATAATATCTGTTATGTTACCCTCTTCGTCAATCAAAAAGGTTGTTCGCAAAGTCCCCATATACTTTTTTCCGGCCAGCGTTTTTTCTGCCCAAAGTCCGAATTGTTGAACAAGAACTTTATCCGTATCTGCAATCAGAGGAAATGGCAAATCTTGTTTTTCGATAAATTTCTGGTGCGATTTGTTGTCGTCCACACTGATACCAAGTATCTCATAGCCTTCTTTTCTGAGTTCGTAAAAATTATCGCGAAAACTACATGCTTCTGCCGTGCATCCAGGGGTGCTGTCTTTCGGATAAAAGTATAAGACAAATTTATGCCCTGCATAGCTGTCTCTCGTTACTTCTTTCCCGCTCTGATCTTTACCTAAAATTTCGGGGATTTTATCTCCAATCTCTAATGCCATACTCTTCTATTTGTTTTTTTATTTTTCTACCCAAAGATAAAGGAATATTCTGTCCTCGAAAAAAAAAATATAGAATCAAATCTGAGTTTTAACAAAGTATAATCTGAATGAGTTAGTAACAAACCTGTTAACGGTAGAATGTTTTTTAGGTTCATTCAATTTTCCATAATCAATACCCAATGTGCGATATCGCACCATTGATTGAATTTGCGGGCTATTTGTTTCATGAAAGAGACTTGTTCAAATCCGAACCTCTCATGCAGACGAACACTTTCCTCGTTGGGCACACAGATTCCTGCAATCAGGACATGGATTTTTTGCCTGTCTACATTGGCTAACAGATGCTGAAATAACTGACTGCCTAGTCCTTTTCCGGTCAGGTCTTTGTCTAAATAGACTGTAACCTCCATTGTGGTAGCAAATGCCTGTTTACTATTCCATTCATGCAGATAATAGTAGCCTGCAATTTGTGCGTTGACTTCCAACACGTAGAACGGTAAATCTTGTTGCATACTGTTTGATATGCGTTTTTTCATCGCTTCATTCGTGATGGCTTCCGTTTCAAATGTAATAGTCGTATTCTCTATATAATAATTATAAATATTGCAAATCGCCGCAGCATCGTCTAATCCTGCTTTTCGTATATTTTTATCCATAGGTATACGGCTTTGGTTTTAGCGAGTGGTTCAGGTAGTGACAAACCATTTGTCGTTCAATGGTGGACGAAATGCTTTCATCAGTTCTATGAGCTTGTCCGGATTGTCACTCACAACAAACAAGTTGCGATATTCTTCCTTTACAAAGTGCTGAGCGATGGTTTCATCTATGAATTTCAAGAGTGTATCATAATAACCATCCGTATTAAGTATACCGATTGGCTTTTTATGTAGACCCAATTGCGCCCAAGTAAGCATTTCAAAGAGTTCTTCAAACGTGCCGAATCCTCCGGGAAGGGCAATTATACCATCACATAGTTCACTCATTTTTGCTTTACGTTCGTGCATTGTTTCCACCACGAATGTCTCGGTGATGTGGTTATGTGCCAATTCTTTTTCTTGAAGAAAACGCGGTATGACTCCATACACCTTGCCGTTGTTGTCGAGGATTCCGTCTGCTACTGCGCCCATCAGACCAACTCTTGCACCTCCGTACACAAGGTTGATGCCACGCAATGCCATTGTTTGCCCCATGCTGTAGGCTGCTTCCTTAAAATTAGGATTCAGACCATTGTTGGATCCGCAAAATACTGTAATCCGATTCATTATTTATCACTGAACAATGTCTCCATAAACTCACGACCTTTGATGAGTCCATATCTGCCTTCAAGGGCGGCTGATTCGTCATAGACCTGCACACTGTCTGCCGTTCCGTTTGAACGATATATTAAAAATGGAATAGGTTTGTTGGTGTGGGTGCGTAAATCACATGGTGTAGGATGATCCGGTAGAACGGCTATTGTTATTGGTTCATCCCAATCTTTGGTGGCTTCGTATATTGTTTTCACAACACGTGAGTCGAGATATTCTATCGTTTTTATTTTCAAGTCATAGTCTCCTTCATGTCCGGCCTCGTCACTGGCTTCTATGTGGAGGTATACGAAATCATCGTGCTTCAATGCTTCAATGGCGGCTTGTGCTTTTCCTTCATAGTTGGTGTCGTACAATCCGGTAGCACCTTCTACATGGATTAGTTTCAATCCGGCATATTTTCCGATTCCCATTATCAAGTCTACGGCAGAGATTACAGATCCCGATTTGATCCCGAAAAGTTCCTGTAATGTTTGCATCTGAGGCCTGTATCCGGGTGACCAAGGCCAAATGCTGTTCGCAGGATCTTTTCCCATCGCGATGCGTTTTAGGTTCACCGGATGGTCTTTTAAAAGCTCTTGCGATTTCAAAATCAGATCGTTCAGATATTTTGCTGTTTCTGTAGCTTCTGGTGCTGTTGCTTTAATCAACACTTCATCGAACGGGGTTCCCGGCACATCGTGCGGCGGAATGCAATCCAAAGCCTTATTTCCACCTTTTAGTTTGAGTAGATGGCGATATGAAACACCCGGATAGAAGCTGACTTTTCCGTCATTCAATTTTTCGTCCAGAAAAAGGATCAATTCAGCAGCTTCTTCACTCGAAATATGTCCAGCCGAATGGTTTTTAATTTTTCCATCCTCAATGCATATCAGATTGCAGCGCATAGCCATTTCGCCGGCTTCGATGTCTACATCCATACTTGCGGCTTCGAGTGATCCTCTTCCTTCAAAAACTTTAGGTACATCATATCCTAAAACAGAAAGATTGGCTATTTCGCTTCCAGGTTTGTATCCTGCGGGTATCGTATCCAATATGCCGTTTTTCCCTTTTGCTGCGAGCATATCAATGTATGGTTTCTTTGCAACTTGCAGCGGAGTTTTTCCGCCCAAGGCTTCTATTGGCTCATCTGCCATTCCATCGCCTAAAACAACTATATATTTCATTACCTAAAAAATTAAAGATGATGTGTTATTTTTTATTAAGGAGCTTTTTCAACTCATCGTCCAGCTTACCTTTTTTTATGAGTGTTTCGTATTTTTCGATGTTTTTATCCTTTTTCAATAGAAGCATATTATTCCGATAAAAAGCAACGATAGCTTCGATACCACTTTTATATCCTTGTATTTCGTCTTTTGAATAACCATTGTCCAAGGCATATGTTGTCCATCCCATCATGAATGGAATTAACAATTCCGGATTTGTTTGCCAGAAAGTCATTTTATCTGTGTCTATGCTTATGCTGACATTTGGAGTGCCTGTGAGCCACGTCATGAAGAATGTGTATGTTTCTCTCCTTTTTCCGGGTTCTCGGCTCAGAGGTGTATTTAGTGCCCAATTGATAGCTTCCTTTATTTGGGGTTCATAGGTTTGGTATTTTTCTTTAGTTTCGAAGGTGACATTCTTCGGAACCTCAAAGTTTTGCCCGAATGTTGCTATAGATGCTAAGCAAAACAGGCTCACTAACATAATTTTTTTCATTGCAATTAAAAATTTTCAGGTGAAAAATCATCTTACATTTGCTATGCTGATAATGTCAGCGAAAACGCCTGCCGCCGTGACGCTGGCTCCTGCACCATAGCCTTTAATGATCATGGGAAATTCGTTATATCTTTCGGTTGTGATCTGTATTATGTTATTGCTTCCTTCCAGTTCATAGAATGGGTGTGAGGTGTCAATTTCCTGCAACCCGACTTCACATTTGTCCGATTCATATTTGGCTACAAAGCGGAGTTTCTTTCCTTCGTTTTCCAGCTTGAGACGCAATGTTTCAAAATGAGTATCCATTTCGTCGATTGTTGCCCAAAACTCATCTAGCGTTCCGTCAAAGTATTTTTGCGGAATGAATAGGTTTTTCACAACATCGCTTTGTTCAACCATGTAGCCTGCTTCTCGTGCAAGGATCACTAATTTACGCACAACGTCTGTGCCACTGAGATCGATGCGCGGATCGGGTTCTGAAAATCCGGCTTCTTTTGCCATCAGAATAGCTTTGCTGAAGGGGATGTCTTTGCTGATTGTGTTGAATATGAAATTTAATGTGCCGGAAAGCACAGCCTCCAGTTTTACTATCCTGTCGCCCGAATTGATGAGCGAATTCATCGTATTGATGATCGGTAGCCCTGCACCAACATTTGTCTCGAATAAAAATTTTACATTCCGTTCCCTTGATATGTCTTTCAAGAGGACATAGTTCTCGTATGCCGATGATGCGGCTATTTTATTGGCTGTGACTACCGAAATGTTTTTAGACAGCAAACTTTCATAGAGTCGTGCTATGTTTTCGTTTGCAGTGCAATCTACAAAAATAGCATTGAAAATGTTCATGTCCAATATATTGTCTCTCAGTATGTCGGGAGAACTGGCTATTCCTCTCTCGTCAAGATCTTTTCTGTAGTTATCCAGATTGATCCCTTCGCGACAGAAAAGAGCCTTACGCCCATTGGCAATACCAACTACGTTTAGTTTCAAGGAATATCTTTCGATCAGTCTGGGTTGCTGCTGTCTGATTTGCTCGATCAGATTGCCTCCAACTACACCGATGCCGACAATGAAAAGGTTCAACACTTTATATTCAGACAAGAAGAAAGAATCGTGGAGTGAATTTAATGCTTTGCGCAAAAATTGCTTTTTGATGACAAACGATATATTCACTTCTGACGCTCCTTGCGCACAGGCAATGACGCTGATACCACTTTTGCCGAGTGTGGAAAATAATTTTCCTGCAATGCCGGGCGTATATTTCATATTTTCACCCACAACAGAAACTGTGGCTAAATCTTGTTCCAATAAAACACGATTGATACTGCCCAATGAGATGTCGTGGGCAAACTCTTCTTCCAAAGCTCTCACAGCGGCTTGTGCGTCAACTGTGCGCACACCGATTGACGTGCTGTTTTCGGAAGAGGCCTGCGATACTAAAAACACACTGATGCCGTTTTTTGCCAAAGCACGGAATATGCGATAATTGACTCCGATAATACCTACCATTCCTAGGCCTTGTAACGTGAGTAGACAGGTGTCGTCTATAGATGAAATGCCGGAAATACTAGCTCTTTTTTTTCTGTCCGGATTTTTTTCTTTTGATATAAAAGTTCCCGGAGCATCGGGATTGAAGGTGTTTTTTATGTGAATAGGGATGTTGCGATGATAAACCGGAAAGATGGTTGGCGGATAGATGATCTTTGCTCCAAAATTGCTCAATTCGGTGGCTTCGGTATATGTGAGGTAGTCTATCACATAGGCATTGTTAATGATCTTGGGGTCGGCTGTCATAAAACCATCCACATTGGTCCAGAGTTCCAACACATCGGCTCCCAGAGCCGAAGCGAAGATCGCTGCGGTGTAGTCCGATCCACCACGTCCCAGATTGGTGATCTCATTCTTATGCTTGCAACTGGATATAAATCCCGGTGCAATTATTTTTCCATTCGATTGTCTGAATGCTGTTTTTATCAGCTCGCTCGATAGTTCCAGATCAGGGGTGTGTTTGTTGAATGCTGTTTCGGTTTTGATCAGTTGGGTAGAATCAACCAGTTGATAGTCCTTAAAAACATAACTTAGAATGAGTGACGAAAGGCGTTCTCCATAACTCACAATCTTGTCGGATGTGCGTGTAGATAGGTCATTGATCAGAAAT
The DNA here is from genome assembly GCA_047974325.1 of Dysgonomonas sp. Lineage (GTDB taxonomy): Bacteria > Bacteroidota > Bacteroidia > Bacteroidales > Dysgonomonadaceae > QVMP01. Next base: position 10,194 of record JBKECE010000239.1, read on the forward strand.
ACTCCTTTGAAAATATTACCTAATTCTTCAAACAAGAGTTCTGTCTTTTCTGTCAGTTCTTTGTTGTGAGTAAGGTTCAAACCCTTCATTATGTTGCGGTGGTATTCCACAATCCACCGGAAGTCGGGGTCGTATTGCAAGTCTCCTTTAGCTGCAAGTGCAGAGGTATGAAGCAATTTGTCTGTTATGCCTCCGAAAGCTGAAATGATGAGGACAACAGAGCCGGACTCTTTACTTACTATTTCTTTAACATTGAGAATGTTTTGTGCGGAACCTATCGATGTTCCACCGAACTTCATTACCTTCATCTAATATTCTTAAATCTTTTCTTGCAATTCGTTTCCTTTATTTATGCAAACAAGACAATAAGTAAGCGAACAACGTGTTTGCGTAAAAATGGTGGCAATCTTGCAAATGTATAATAATAAAATGATAACTACAACACAAGTTCTCCTTTTCCTTGCCGTATAATTTCGGGTTCACCACTTGTGCAGTCCACTATCGTTGAGGCTTCTATTCCACCATAGCCGCCATCAACGATTGCGTCTATCTGGTCTTCATATTTTTCATTGATCAACTCCGGATCCGTAGAATATTCAATCAGTTCATCATCATCTTTTATTGATGTGGTAAGGATCGGAGAGCCGAGGTTGCGAACCAACTCACGGATAATGTTATTGTCGGGAATACGAATTCCGACCGTTTTACGGTTTTTATATATTTTGGGCAGATTGGATGTTGTGGGTAGAATGAAAGTGAAGGCTCCGGGTAGATTTTTTTTCATCAACTTAAATGTCGTATTATCGACTTTCGCATATTCGCTGATGTTACTCAGATCATAGCAGATGATTGATAAATTGTTTTTGTCGGGATTAATCCCTTTCATTTTGCATATTTTTTCCACTGCGCGCACATTGAGTGCATCACAACCCATTGCATAGACCGTGTCGGTGGGATAAATGATGAGTCCTCCTTCTTTGAGAACCTCTACAACTTTATCTATTTCTTTTTGATTCGGATTTTCAGGGTATATTTTAACCAGCATACTTTTTTGTTTGTTTCTCTGCTTGTATATTAGACACAAATATAATAATAAGATTGGAGTATTTGTATTGTATATTAGTATACATTATGCTAAGTATGATGTGAAAAGACTTAACGGATGAAATCTTTTTTCTAATTTTGTATTTCTGTGCTGCTGTCGGATCCGTTCTGTTTTTTGTTTGGCGGTAATTATTTCTCTGAATAGATATTATCTCGAATTGATGTCTACTGTATATTGTTGGAAATGTGTTTATTATTGTCAGGTAGAAAAGATTCAATGAAACTGATAAAAATTATCATTGCCGTATTGTCACTTTTCTCCTTTGGAATAGCATTTCAAAGTTGTTTGCGTGGCTCCAAACCATTGGATCGGGTAGAGGCGAGAATACATTTGCCATCTGATTCTTCTTTGCGTATTTTGCGACAAATAGATGTCAACAGTTTGGATTCTGAGAGCGAAAAAGCTCTCTATGGTTTGTTGATGTGGTCAGCTATAGACAGAACTGCTCAGCCTTTTCCCAATGATTCCCTTATCGATTTTTCCATTGCCTATTTTTCAGCTAAAGATGATGAAAAGCATCTGGCTGCGGCTTTGTTTTATAAAGCTCGGATGTATAAACGGATGAATGATCATGAACATGCTTTGCTGTTATATCTGAAAGCGGCTGGTCTGTCTGTGTCGTCACTTGATGATGTGTCGAGGGGAAATCTACACAGTGATCTTGCAGATATTACTCTTTGTATGGGTGACCACAAGCGAGCTGAAAGTGAATATCGGAAAAGCATTATTTTTCTTGAGAAAAATGATCCGTATAGGCGATTGTCAGAAGTATATCTCGGCTTAGGAAAAACTTTTAGTATAATTCAACAATACGATAGTGCAGAACATTATTACAAGAAAGCCTTATTGTATGTCTCCGATAAATCTTTCAGAAGTGACTACTTGTTTGAAGTTGGGTGTAATTATCATCGTCAAAGAAGCAATGATTCGGCAACTTATTATTTGAGAACATCATTAGCCTTACCTGATCATAACGAGAGTAATCTTTCAGCTTGTTATTACACATTGGGCAGAATATTTTTCGATGAAGGAAAATTAGATTCAGCCGATGTATATGCCCGTCATTCCTTGGATTATTCCACGAATATTTATGATCAACGAGAGGCGTATAAAATATTGACTGATATTGAATTTTTGACAATTGGTAAAGATCAAGCACCGTATTATGTGAAACTCTATGAGGCATGTAATGACTCGATCCGTAGAATCGAATCGCGTACAAAGTTGTTGCTACAGGGTAATTCGTATTCTGAAAGGCATTTCATACCAGATGCAAGGACGAATTATTCGATTATTTTTATTTCCATATTTGTTATTTTAATCATATTTATTGTGATTATTCTGTTTATGCATGTTAAGTCAAAAAATGAAAAACGGGCTATGGAACAGAAAAAATATGAAGAGAGAAACAGTTATTTAAATGACCGTATTTCATTGATCCATGCTAAAATAGATGTGACAAAAAAACAATTATCTTCAGGTAAGAAATTATTGACCATTGCTGAAAAAGAAGAGGCATTGAATAGTGTTTATAACGAAATATTTCGTCTTGATAATTTTGAACTTTTCGTTTCGCAAATGGAGATTTATGCGGGAGATTTCTTGAACGAACTGAAAGTTTACTATCCATCGCTGTCGGAGAAAGAACTTATCTGGTGCATTTTACAATTGTTCCGTATCGATCAGTCTGATATATTGACTATCATAGGTTATAAACCGTCGGGATATGGAAAGTTTAAACAACGCCTGGCTCGGCGTTTAGGTGTAAGTAATGCATCTGCTCTGAATGAATTTTTGCAAGATTTTTTTGAAAAATACAGCAATATTTAATTCAGGCTGTAAATCTTATACTAAAATGCTATTTTATGCTTTTCCGTCTTCTTTCTGAAAAGACAAAAAGTATTTGTCCACCTTTTTTTTATATATATTGTTAATAATTAGATGTTTAATGTTTGGTGTTGTCCATCTGTTTTTGCTCTGTTTTTTTTGATAGAGTTTTGTTTCCCTCTAATTTTGTAAGAAAGAAATAGTCAAAAGCGTAAGCCGAAAAGCTAAAGAGTAGGCACAACCCCAAACTTCAAAAAAATGAGAAACAGATTCTTATTTTATTTTCTACTTAGCTTCGTGATTTTTCCTCTGCAAGCTCAAGTGTCAATGCCATCTGCCAATAAACCATTGGCTCCTTTGTTAAAGCAAAGAAAGCTAGATAAGAAAATTCAGCGACAGCAGAAAGAAGCGCAGTATAGAACCGATTCTATTGTCAGCAGAATTAATGCAACGCTGCCCGAAACCAGGTTGAATGATATCATAAAATCCCGGATGATAAATGGGACAGCGAGAGCGAATGTTAAGAAGTCGAAATTGAAAACATCGTCAGAAACAACAGCAACAACTTCTCTTTTAGATAGTGTTGTGACGGTCGATGGTTCGGGTAACTATATTGACAAAATACTCTATTCGTATAATGAAAAAGGAAAAGAGTTGACCATGTTATATATGGTCTGGAGTAGTGCTGGTCAGGCTTGGATTAATTCCGAAAAAGGAACATATTCCTATGATGATGCCGGAAATTATAAGGATTTCTTATATCAGGTTTGGAATTCCTTGTCGGGCAAATGGGTGAATGATTATAAATTAGATTATGTCTGTGACAATTATGGTCGCATCACATCTTCCATAACAAGCTATTGGAGCATAGTAAATCAGGGCTGGATTTACGATGAAAGACAACTCGTCGAATATTTTGGAACAGATCCCGATTCCCAACTTTATACATTTGCTCAATTGGATTATTGGGATATCGCTTCTAATTCGTGGACAGGAAATTTACCGGATAATAAGATATATGATCCATACAAGTATTCGGCTACTTTTGACGATCAAGCCCGCTCTACGGGTGTGGTATCATATCAATGGGTCAATTCCAATTCAGAATGGGTATATAGCAGAGTTAGCCATTTAGGCTATGATAACGCAGGACATCAGGTGTCCAATGTTGATTCAATCTGGAATAAATCGACTTCATCATGGGTTGCTAATTCCAAATGGGAACGCGTTTATGATAATGCTGAAAATGTTATCTATGCAGTGTATTACGAAGGATGGAACAGTGAGACTTCTGATTGGATCGGAGATATGAAAAAGGTCGATGCGTATGATAGTGAAAACAGGCAAGTGCTTTCCGAATTTTATAGTTGGGATTCTGATCTTGGTTGGGTTGGTGATGCTAAGTACGAGTATGCATATGATTCTTACGGCAATCAGATTTTGGATGCATCGTATTATGAATGGGATAGAGAAAATTTATCATGGATTGGAAATTCAAAATCAGTGAATGCCTACGATTCTCAAAAACGTACAACACTAAGTGAACAATATGAATGGAATGAAGGGTGGAGTGGACTTGAAAAACATGAATATGCTTATGATACGTATGGTAATAAAATTGTGGATGCGTCATATTATGAATGGGATAGTGAAAAGTCTGCTTGGATAGGTGATCTCAAATTGGAATATGAATATGACGAAGCCGAAAATCTGACAATGTATGCAAGCTATACATGGGATAATGATAAAATGATCTGGATAGGAGGTGGTAAACAAATATTCGGCTTTGATGATGCTAATAGGGAAATCCTCTATATTCCTTATGATTGGGATTTTGATAAAGATGAATGGCTGCCATTAGACAAATCCGAAAAATTGTATGATGAATATGGTAATGAAATATTAGATGCTGATTATACGTGGGATAGTGCTACCTCAACATGGATTGGACAGAGCAAATATGTTAATCGGTATGATGAATATGGAAACACATTATTGTCTGAAGCTTATTCTGGATGGAATAGGACCACTAACAGTTGGATCGGACGAAGAAAATCGGAATACTTCTTTGACGCATATGGGGTTCAACTGATGGGAGCTTCTTATACATGGAGCACTATAACAAACGATTGGTATGGTTCAAACAAGGAAACTTGGACGTATAACGAAAAAAGAGAAATAGAAGACCATAAATATTACGAATGGAGTGGAACAACGAACGATTGGGTTGTTTCGATGGTGGTGGCCTACTATTATTCGGATCATATAATTTCTAGTATCAATGTGAGTGTGGAGAATAAATTAGTGGCTTATCCTAATCCAACTGCAACAGTTCTCAACATAAATGGTCTTGTGGGTGAAGCTGCCTTGGAAGTAACTGATATGGGAGGAAAAGTTGTGATGTCAATTACTAATTTTGCCGGCTCAGCAGATATAACCTCACTTGCAGGTGGAGTCTATCTGGCTCACATAAAAAACAGTGATGTTGATGCAATCGTCAAGTTTGTAAAGTCTGATTTTTAAGTTTAGCTGTTCTTTATAATAATATTGTAGAGGTTGTTCGGTAAGTCTAAAGTACATGCACTTGGACTTATCGGACAGCTTTGTTTTTTTATCATCCAAAATAGTCAAAATACTTAAACAAAAAGGGAGTGAATAAATTATATTCTTAAATTTGCGGTCAATAGATGATTTTGAGGTTGTGCATAAGCAGTATTTGATATATATCATATTTTCTCTTTTTCTAAGTTGTACTTCGCATAATTCCGATTTAAAAGAAGCGGAATTGCTCATGTCCAATTATCCCGACTCTGCACTATCCATTCTCCGGAAGATTAATCCTGCAGCAATGACTCCCGATAGAGATAAGGCGTTCTATGGTCTGCTTTTGGCTGAGGCTTTAGAGGTAAACTTTGAACCGAATGCGCCTGATTCAGTCATCCAGTTCTCGGTTGATTATTATAGGCGTCGAGGCGATCAGTTAAATCTGGCGAAAGCTTTATACTATCAGGCTAATACATATAGATCGGTGAATGACTATCAGTCGGCAACTGATAATTATTTGCAGGCTCTTCAATTATGCAGTGAAGAGAATGATTCTAATCTGTTAGGATCCATTCATAAAGCTATGGGACAAGTGTCTTACTATCTCAAAGATTATGAAAAAGCCCGACAAGAGTTTTTGACATCTATCAGATATTACAACGCAGTCGGAGATTGTTCTAAAGTTGCAGACTGTTACAATGAAATAGGGAAAATATATCATATCACCGGAAAATACGATGAAGCAATAGCAATAGTCCGAAAAGCATTGGCAGAGAATCGAGATCCATATATCACAAACCGGAGTCTTGGACTCATTGCAAACAGTTATTATGAATTGAGAGAATATGACTCGGCACGGTTATATATTAAAGAAACATTTAAGTATCCTTTTCTTTCCGAAAATAATAAGGCTTTCATTATGACAATATTGGCCAATGTGTATTTTGCAAAAGGAGAATTGGATTCAGCAGAATATTATGCTAAAGATGCACTTTTGCACTCTCCCAATATTTACAATCAAAGAGTTTCATATGCTGTTTTGACAAATGTTCAGGTCAATAGCCAGAACAAAAACAGGCAAGCTGAATATTTCCGGCTCTATCAGAAATACAATGATTCAATAATCAAGATCGAATCACAAGCCAAAGTGAATGATCTTGAGAAAATTCATAAAAACAAGGTTGTCGCACAAAGTGTGAAAGGACGCTACAGCATAATATTTCTGATTCTTATATTGGCATTGATCGGATTGATTATTTTTGCAATTTATAGATTGAGGTTGAATCGGAAAAACAGGCAAGAACTCCTTCATAATAATATATTGGACAGATTGGAATATTTTGATAAACAAAGGCAATCACTGCACGCTAAAATAATAAATGCCAAATCTTTGAGGTTGAAAAGTGGGAAAAACTCAATCTTGATCAAGAGAGATGAAATAGTTAAAAGTATTTATCAGGAATTGTTATCTGTAGATGAACCTGAGATTTTTTTGAAGGAATCGGAGTTGTACATAGGCAGATTTTCAACAATGCTTAAAAATAGTTTTCCACATTTGTCTGAAAAAGAACTGATGTGGTGTTGTTTTCAGCTATTAGGCATAGAGCAGGCTGATATACTTACTTTGCTTGACTATAAAATTTCAAGTTTCAGTAAATTTAAACAGCGTCTGGCAAAAAAAATGCAACTGAACGACGCTTTTGAATTGAATACATTTCTGCAATCTTTTTTTGAAAACAACTGCGTGAAGTAATATCTTCCAGTGTTGAAACATAACCTATTCAAAAAGTATGAATGCAAAGATCAGATCAATAGTATTATGAAGAATTATCTGGAAATTATTTTTTTTATAATAGAAAACAACTATTTTTGCGACTGCTAAATTATTTAAAACAATATTTAAAAATATCATACGATAAAGAAATGGCATTATCGAAGAAGAAAAAAGAAGAAATCAGCGAAGAAAAAGGATGGCAACAAGTTGACAGCGCTGTAATAAAGTCTGAAAAATTCTTAGAAAAATATCAGACACAGTTACTTTATGTTGCGGGTGCAATCGTTATCATTGTGCTGGCTTATTTAGGATATAAAAATTTCTATCTTCAACCCCGCAATGAAGAAGCTCAGGTGGCTCTTTTCAAAGGGGAACAATACTTTGAAGCCGGAAAAGATTCACTTGCCATATTTGGTGATGGCAACGGCTATCTAGGTTTTGAAGTTATTGCCGACACTTACGGTTCAACAAAAGCTGGTGATTTGGCAAAAGCGTATGCCGGAATTTGTTATGCACGTATGGGAAACAATGAAAAAGCAATTGACAAGTTATCCGATTATAAAGGTGGCGATAAATTGTTTACATATCAGGCAAAAGTTACATTGGCTGACTGTTATGTTAATATAGGAAAACTTGATGAAGCAGTTAAATTATATGCGGATGCAGGTAAAAAAGCAGACAATCCAATATATAGCCCGATATATTATAAAAAAGCAGCAATGGTGTATCGCGAACAAAAAAATTATGATAAAACGATAGAATTGTTCACTTTGATCAAAAATAACTATATGAATTCTTCAGAAGCATCGGATGCAGATAAGTATATAGAAGAAGCAAACATCCTTAAAGGAGGTTCTAAATAAGGTTACTCTCCGATTTTTATAAGACATAAAATATTAACGATTGCCCCCGAGTTGGAGGCAATCGTTTTTTTTACAGGCGATATACCGTTCTTCTTATTTTTGAATTATAATAGGCTTTCACCAAAAAATAGATGCAGATTCCTGAAATAAGCGTTGCAAAAGCAATGGAACCATAAAAACCCAGAATTTTTGCCTGGAAAGAAAAGATAATAGTTAATAAATTTCTCTTTTTTGTCATGCCTATCGACCATTCATTTTCTATCTGGCAGGCAGTAACTATAAGATTCAGCGAATACAGTAAGCCTAATGTAATGAGATATGGATTAGGCTTGAACGTTTTATAACCTGAATCTATTCGTTCGGTTGTTGGCTTCAGGTGTGTGCATTTTCTTTTCAGTAGTTCTAATACATTTTCATAATCCTGTTTCTTTCCGAACTGGATTCTGGTTTCCTCATCTGAGTTTCCAACCTTGTAGTATATTTGTATTTCATTCTTTTCTTCAAATAAGATTAACTTTGTTATCTGAACCAAATCGAATTTGATGAAACGGTGATTTGTTTCCGGATTATTTGTGTATTGCTCGGAAAGGAAAGTTTTCAAATCTTCAAAATCCGTGACACTTCCCATTATTTGAGTGTGGGTGATAAATATATTCTTCAGAAAGCCACTTTCGCGATAAAAGGTTTCCTTGTATTTATAATCATCCATAGTCTTTATTTTTCTTACAAGTGCTCGCTGAGTTCCAGCCAACGCAGTGTTTTTTCTTCAATCTCGTTGATGAGAAATCCTATTTGTTCCGATTTTCTCAATAGTTCGTCATTTGAAAGTTCTCCGCTCGACATTTCCACTTCCAATTTATTTTTTTCATCTTCTAATTTAGGGATCAGGGCATCCAACTCTTCCAACTCCCGTTTTTCTTTAAACGTCAGTTTTTTTGTTTCAGCTTTTACTGATGTTTCTGTCGCTCTAGGTTTTTCCGTTTTTTGTTTGGATGTCGTTTCGGCTTCTTTCTGTATCAATTCTTGCACTTCTTTCCATTCACGATATTGTGAATAGTTGCCCGGAAAATCTTTAAGTTGGGCATTACCTCTGAATGCAAGTAAATGATCGACCACTTTGTCCATGAAATAACGATCGTGTGACACCACTATCACGCAACCTTTGAAAGATTGGAGATATTCCTCCAAAATATTAAGAGTGACAATGTCCAGATCGTTGGTTGGCTCATCCAATACCAAAAAATTTGGATTTTTGATGAGTACTGTACAAAGGTAGAGGCGGCGTTTTTCACCTCCCGATAATTTATATACGTAACTGTGTTGCTTTTCGGGAGCAAAGAGGAAGTATTGGAGAAATTGCGATGCGGAAAGCTTATTTCCATTGCCCAAATCGATCACTTCCGCAATGTTTTGAACCACATCTATGACTTTCATTTGCTCATCAAAAGAAAGACCATCCTGGCTGTAATAGCCAAAATTGACTGTTTCACCAATGTCGAACTCACCCTTGTCAGGCGCTTCTTTTCCTAAGAGCATTTTGACGAATGTGGACTTGCCTGTGCCATTGTTGCCAACGATACCCATTTTTTCGTATCGGGCAAATATGTAGCTGAAATCTTCCAATATCTTGATATCACCAAATCTTTTATATACGTGTTTGGCTTCAAAGATTTTATTTCCGATGTATGAACCTTTCATTTCGAGGCGGACATTGCCGGCGTCCCTTACCTGTTGTGCTTTCTTTTCCAGATCGTAGAACGCATCAATGCGTGCCTTGGCTTTTGTACCGCGTGCCTGAGGTTGTCTGCGCATCCAATCCAATTCTTTGCGCATCAGATTGTTCGCCCTGTCTATTTCAGCATTCTGAGAACTGACCCTCTCTTGTCTTTTTTCGAGATAGTAAGAATAGTTGCCCTTGTATTGGAAAATTTGCTTCTGGTCTATCTCAATGATCTCGGAGCAAACCCTATCTAGAAAATAACGATCGTGGGTGACCATCAGCAGGCTGAGACGTGAGCGTTGAAGGTATTCTTCCAACCATTCTGTCATTTCCAAATCGAGATGATTGGTTGGTTCGTCCAGAATAATGAGATCAGGCTCTGTTATGAGTACATTTGCTAATGCAACACGTTTCAATTGCCCTCCAGATAGTTGGGATATTTTTTGCTCGAAATTTTTGATCTTCAGCTGTGATAATATCTGCTTTGCCCGTTGTTCATAGTCCCAGGCCTTGAGCAAATCCATCCGTTGCAGAATGTCGTCAAGTTGCGAATGATCACCTGATTCCATAGCCGACTCATATTCGGCAATCACATCTGTAATTTCATTTCCCGACCGGAAGCAAGCTTGCAACACGGTCAATTCGGGAGGAAATCCGGGATCTTGTTCGAGATAGGCCGTTCGCAAATCGCGTCGGTAAACAACCGAGCCGTTGTCATATGATTCTTTTCCTGACAGAATGTTCAATAGAGTTGTTTTTCCTGATCCGTTTTTTGCGATCAGACCAATGCGTTGTCCTTCGGCAATCCCGAAAGATATATCTTGGAATAAAACCAGATCGCCGAAACTTTTTGTGAGTCCTTCGACCTGTAGGTATGGAGTTGCCATTTTGTTCACTAATATTTGAAACAAAGATACGTAAAAAGTAGTGTGAATCTTTAATTAGTAGATGTCACTAAATATTATTTATTTAAATACCGATTTCAATTCAAAAATAAAAATTTTAGAATCAATGAATGCACAGGTGTTAAATAAAAGCGAAAAATTATGGGTTATACCAATAATGGTTTTGCTTTCCATTCTATTTCTTCTCGTCCAATCTTTTTTTACCAGTCCTTT
>JBKECE010000314.1:0-1866 GCA_047974325.1 Dysgonomonas sp.
AGCCGTTCCTGTAGTTACAACTGTTGCAAAAAAAACAACTATTGCAACCGCTGTTACAGCTGATGCTACAAGAGTAGTTCGCCCTGATTTATTTTTAATAAAGTAATTTGGACATGAAAAAGCAATTGATAACCCTTGTTTGTATACTTGTTCCTTTAATAGGTTTTGTAATTTATGGTTTTTGGTATACAAACCAAGAAGATAGGTTGCTAAAAGAGGAGCCTGTTTATTGCACTGCAATAATAGTAGAAACTTATGTTGGAACTAAAGTAAGGAATTTTGTTAGGTTCGAATTTAGTATAAGCGATAAAATATATGATGGACATCAACAATACTTCCCTAAAATAGAGAATATTGAGGTAGGAGATACCTGTGAAGTTGTTTATGCTAAGTCAAACCCTAAGATAAATAGGCTTTTAACAAATGATGATAAAAGTTTAAAAGTAAAGCGAAGGTCAAAAGAATTTGCACCTTTTTAATTGCATAATTTAGAAAAGCCCGCCAAGTCCGGGCTTTTCTTGTTATATCGCTTTTATTTTTGCCGCTTTAATAAGATTGTCGAGCGTGTAGAAAATATGATTTCTGTCTTCGTCCGGCAACAGCTCAATATCTTCCAGACGTTTTAAAGTCCGCTTATCCAGAACCTTTAAGTCACCTTCCCCCACCAGGTAATACAAAGAAACTTCGAGGGCATCCGCCAGTTTTTTTGCCGTCATATCTAAATACAAAACCTTTGGATAAAAATGCAATTGCAGACTCGTTTTATACTAAGCTTAAATACAAAGAAAAAAAAGTTGTAATAAGTGAAATCAATTTAATGCAATCTCAAGAAAACAATGACAAAGAGTTTTTTGAAGCTTTAAAAGAGACAATTAATGCTCTTACATCGATTTAAAGCTTCACAGATTTAAAAAAAACATCTGATGCCTGGAGAATGCGGTTTTTATGCTCGTTATCCAATTTTTAAATTTCATTTAATCGTTTAAGGAGTACTGGGTCTTTATTCATAGTAATCAATTATATTTGCCTTGACGTTACAAATTAGAAATGAAAATGCCACAAGAAAACAGTTATTCCTTGTTTGGAGGTCTTTTTGAAGAAGGCGCCTTAAATACAAATCAAGCCTGCAATTACAACGGTAAAGAGTTGGACCGCATGCACGGATTGGATTGGTACGATTACGGTGCCAGAAATTATGATGCAGCGTTACCCGTTTGGGCTACAGTGGACCCGTTAGCAGACCACCCAAAACAGGCTGGAATGTCGCCTTACTCAGCTTTCGCCAACAATCCAATTAGATATGTTAACTCAACTGAAATAATATGGGGAGACGCTAAGCAAGCGGAAAGATTGAATAAGTCCATTAATAAAAGAATCGAAAGCATAGATAAGAATACTGAGAAAATTCAAGCTAAAATATGAAAAGATATTTGATTTTTATCCTGTTCTGTTTAATAAATACGGCATGTGTTTATTCTCAATTAAATAAGAAGTCTCATATAGAGTCTGGAATCTTTGTTTGTAGAGCTAATCAATATGTAATCTATATGGAAAATGAACAATTAGATTCTGAGATGCCAACCTATGCAATTAAAGCTATAAATTTAAAAAGCAATGAAAGGATAGTGCTTGACAGACAAATAAGTAACAAGTGTGTTAGTATGTCTGATACGGCAATATTGTATATAAAGGGTTATGATCTAATGCTTTGGGACTTTGAATTGAAAAGAAAGACTGTATACTATAAGGCTAACAAAGAAATGAATATTATTGGGGTTAGTTACAATAGAAATACTTCAAGTTTGCTATTAATACAGATTAACTTTAAAACAAATGAGCTGTTTATTAAGATATTAAATAGCAGAA
>JBKECE010000099.1:0-14367 GCA_047974325.1 Dysgonomonas sp.
TAGTTTATACTCTTGGAATGAGAATAGATAAGAGATCAAATAATTCCATTACAGAAATGAAGTTTCTTAAATTTTGGATTTTATATTTTAATGATGCTTATTCTTTTCGTCAATACTTAGATACTAATTACAATATATCTTCTTCTAATTTGTCTAGGAATAGTATGGATTGGTTTTGTAAAGATAAAAATATTCAGAATATAAATATCACTTCTTCTCAAAATATAAATGGGTGTAGAATCAATATTTCAAACACTTCCATTACGAATAATGCTACAGTGATAATAACGGGAAGAGAGTCGGTAACTCTTAAATCTGGATTTTTTGCCCAAAAAGGAACAACTGTTGTTATTAAAGCAGTAAATCACAATTCGGCTTTAAGAACTAAAGCAAGTAATGCAACAGAAGAGAATTCCGGAATTTCAGATGGAAATGAAGCTATTGTAGAAAATCTCTCTCAAAATGTACCTAATCCATTTTCTGATAGAACTAGAGTTGATTATTTTGTACCGGAAGAATCCCAATCTGCTTATATAAATATCTATACTTTACAAGGCAATCTTTTAAAGAAAGTGCCGATCGAAAGTAAAGGTACAGGCGTAGTTTATATAGATGCAGCTGGTTTAAGTTCCGGATTATATTTCTATTCTCTAATTATAGATGGAGTAAAAATAGATACCAAACGAATGTATATAAAATAAAAAATACAACCGAACTTAAATAGAACGCCTCCCTTATAAGAGAGGCGTTTTTATCCCAAATACCACTTCAGCGTATCAATAGCTTCTTTTACAGATCGGACAACAACATATTTATTACCGGCTTTCTCGGCTTGTTTTTCAAATTCTATTTGTTCATCCGATTGCTTGCCTACTGGTGTTTTAAACTCCATACATAGGCATGAATAGCCTCTCTTCGGAATAAGTAAAAGGACATCGCTAACACCAGTTTTTACACCTTGTGCTTTTAAGTTTTTAGCTTCTATGATATTTCTCGATCCTCCATTTGGAATTGCAAATAAAATCTTAGAGGGTAGTTTAGGAAAGAATAACGGTACTTGATTAAAAAATTCTGTCTGGATTCGTTCTTCGGGTTTATCGTGTTTCTTTCCTTTCTTCGATGGATTCTTCTTTTCGGAAAAACATTGATAACATACTGAACCTTCAGGTGTGGATATTACGGAAACAGTTTGTTTTTTACATTCGATACAAGCTTGAAAGTTGTGAGTCATGATAGCCCCTTGTTTACGTTACATCTTCATCTGTTACGACTGTAGGTAAATATGTATGCTCCATCAATCAGCATCGGTGTAGTAATTATAAGTTTTCCTCTTCTTTTATCCACTTTGTCTTAACATTATTAGGCATCTTTGTTTTCAAGAACAAGTATATCAATCTAATAATTATCCTATTGATCTGTGTAGTCCTTTATTGTTCAGGGTACTTTTATATCTATAAGTTTTAATTAAGTTATCATATCTTCTATTCTTTATTAGTTATTAGTTTACCAAAGAGGCTAAAAAGCCAAAGACAATAGCTGCAAACCCACAAATGAAACTAGAGGATAAGATTAAAAAGAGTAAATAAATATAAGACGAGATAATATTCTCGCTTTTTATTTTTACAAACTCCTTTCAATAGCCTACTTCAGATTCAGATTAAATGACTTGAGCATCCATTCTCGGTATTCTTTAGGGATATCCTTAAACCTCCAACCATTGTAGCTACTGATTCAGCGATCAGTATAGCTGCTTTGTCAATATTGTTTTCCATAATTATTATCGTTATTCTTCCAATTTTTACAGGATCGGGTATCTCCAAATTAAGATATTCCAAAGCATAAATTCTAAGGAGTTCGCAACAGCTTGAGAAAGTAACTGTATCCATTGATACTGTTGAGTTTGGAAACGTAATGACTTCACCAGTATGTTTATTCCGCTGTAAACCTGACTACTTTACTTTTGAATAGCTTTACATCCGAATTTTGAAGAGATAGGTGCATCAAGACTATAACGTCGAACACCTTTAAGATCATTTGCTTTTAAAGCTTCAACACAAGTTTCAAGGCTCATATGAGATCGAAGGACACGCTGATAGCCATATTATCAATCCTGCTGTCAATTCGATTTTCATTCAATATCCTTTCTCGTAAGTGGCTTCTATCAGTATTTGGTTAAGCCCTTTAAATCGATTGGAGATGTAGCGAGTATCGGTAACGAATAGGATATTTCCGCTCTCTGGGTGATTGATTAGAAAGCCAAGGCAAGAAACATCATGCTTTACTGAGAATGGAATAATCTTAAATTCACCGATCGTGTATTGTTTTCCAGCTTCGATCACATGAGTTAAACCACCTATTCGATCATCTTCTTTTGATAGGTGCAGAGCTGTATCGATATTCATAAATAGAGTAACACCATTTTAAATTTTGAATGTAGTAACCCTGATTTATTAGAAAAAAAATACAATCAATATATACTAACCATTGGTATCCTATTCCCTTAGAGTTATATCCAGAATTTTCGCATCTTATATTAGATGAAATTTTAGAAGAGTAATATTAATTTATTCAGAATAATTAGAGCAAAGATTAAAATAGGATTAAGTTCTTTGACAAACAATGAAACGCTATGATATACAAGATTTGAAGAAAACAATATTCTTTGGTTAAAGTGAGCTAGTTAGCTTATTGCTTTAATACATAGTATATCAGATACTTATTGCGGCATAAAACTCAAATAAAGCTCTGAAATCATTTATTAATAACAAGTTCGGAGCTTCTTTGTTTTTAGGGGGGCGCATATAGGGTCTTAAAGAGTTCTTTTTACAACTATCTGGTTATTATTGTTTTTTATTCTCATTTATTATTCTTTTTAGCATTTCTATATCACTAGGGTCGGGTAGTCGATGTATCATTCGGTGACAATTCGGACATAATACAGCAAAATCCTTATCAATACTTAAAAATATCTTACCTTCACTAAGCGCAGAGAATGCTTTTAAATGATGTGCCTCTATATATTCTTTTCCCAATTCACCATATTTTTCGATTAACGTTAATCCACAGACTTCGCATTTATAACCTTTCCGTTTTTTTACTTTTAGAGACGTATCTCCTTTTCTATCAAATTTTTCATGTAGTCTTCTCCTTTTAGTCTCTTCTACTTGGTCTTGATTTTCTTCTCCTTTTAAATTAGAATCTACTAAAGTATTCGTACTATCATTATAAACTAATGATTTATAATACTGAAAAAAATCCTCAAAGTCACTTATTAAGACTTCATCATCAGGCAAAAGTTCTCTTTTATAATAGCGAGCAAGAATATTACCTTTTTCGTACCAACTTGGGAGACGAGCCCTACTTCCAAGGTTGATCTCAATCCTATCTTTTTCATTATAAATCAATCTATCTCTATAATCATTTGCCTTATTAATAAGAACAGCTTTAACCTCTTTTTTATAGTTTTCGTAAACATCAGTAACTCCCTGGTTTAATGACAGGTAAAATCCAGACATATCTTCTTTAAAAAGATAAACTAAGTAATATCCCGATTTGGCACTAGACGTGACAAGAGAATCAAAAATAGCAATCCAAGGACAATTAGCCCAGGTCGATTGACCCGCTGAACCTTTTATACTATATCTATCACCTTCCGCAGCAATTAAATGTTGTAATTCTCTGGGAAAATCATTCCTTAACTTACTAGCCAATTTATTATTCTTAAAATCACTTTGTCTATCATTTAAATAATTATCTAATACAAATGAAAATATATCTTTCATATTTATAGTTATCATCAAATTATATACTATTCAAATTTATATCTTTATATTTGATTTACAGCATTTATTTATCCGAATATACAGAAACAAATAAAGTCTAAATTTAAGCATTTAAAAGATTGAGGTGAAGAAATCGACTCAAGAGTTTTCTACCCCTGTCTAATGGTTCGTTTCACTCACTCTTAAAATGCCAACTAAATAAGACGTAGACAGAGCCTATTTCTTATTAGGTACACTACGTCGATTTCATAGTAAAAGACCAATGGCGGGCAACCAATATATCGTTATCATCATTCTATAAGACGTACCAAAATTTATTAAGTAAAGATTTTTTGAGTCAACTAAGACACAGAAAGACGTTTAATATTTATTTAATTATATTATAATGAAGTATTTAGGTAGATATAAAAAAGTAACATAGCTTAAAATTGTCCGAAAAATAGTTGTAGGTTCCACGTATTTATCTCATACTTCTTCTATACTCCTTTGGAGTTATTCCTGCACGACTTTTGAAATATTTGCAGAAGAAAGAAAGACTGGGAAAATTCATACTATTAGTGATTTCGAGAATCGATAGATTGGTTGTTTTTAACATCAACTTTATCTCGGTAATCGTATAATCATCTATCCATTCCTTGGCCGAACGGTTGTGCATATCCATCTCTTTCAAAATCATGGATAAATACTTCGGAGTGATGAATAATTTATCGGCATAAAATGAGACTTCCCTGCTTGTACCGAAATGCTTTATGACCAATTCACAAAACTGCTCCATCAACTGGTTTTTTCGTGAACGACTCGATGAAGTCAGAGATTCGTTAATCTTTATTTTACTGTAAAGGTCTAAAAAAAAATTACGAAGCATATTTGCTATAATCTCTCGCCGGCACAAATGCTCTGTGTCGTTGTAACGAAGTCGGAGTGCTATGAAATATTCATTATAGAACAAGTTGAAGGCCTTTTCCTCCATCTGATGATAGAACCGCTCCTTGATAAACCCGATAAATGATGGAGGAAAACGAAAAAGAATTTCACTCATAAATTCAGGTGACAGGCGGATATATAAAAAAGTAAAATCTTTGCTGATATTTGAAAAGGTCAAAATTTCATTTGGAAACAATATCAACAGCTTGTGCTTCATCAAAATCTGATCGTTCATATTCAATCTGACTTCAGCCCTTCCACTCAAACAAATACAGACATAACCATGCTGAAGTTTTAGAGGGGAGTTCACTTTCCAGAGATCAGAATATAAATCTTCTATCGAAAATTCGTGTTCTGTCAAGGTCGGACTTTCTATCTTTTCACTTAATTCCATAACACAACCTGATTGTTCTTATTTTGAACATAAATATAGCTTTAAGTTTTCAATTTAGCCTCATTATTGGAAATTATGGCAATTTAACCTGAAAAATAGAACTCAAATTGGGACAATATTTTAAAGACCTTTGCATCGTTAAAATTTATATGTTATGCAATTAAGAAATTTAAAGATAAGAGTTGGCTTACTCTTATTTATACTACAAGCCATTTGCAATCTGTCTGCCCAAGAAAAAATAAACAAGGTATTGACATTGAATGAGATATTCAGTCTGGCGGCAGAAAATAGCAAACAGCTTAAATTGTCCAGAGCAGGGATCGAAATAGCAGAGAAAGCTACCGATGTAGCAAAAAATGCACGCCTGCCCTCTATTGATGCTTCATTATCCATATCATACTTGGGCGACGGAACTATAATGGATCGGGAGTTTACCGATATTACCCGTGCTCCAATGCCTCATTTCGGGAACAATTTTGCACTTGAAGCTTCTCAGGTCGTATTTGCCGGAGGTGCTATTTCGAACAATATAGCAAAGACCGAATTGAAAGAACAGGTGGCAAAACTCAGCTATGAAAAGAATCAGATGGACATCCGTTTTATGCTTACCGGATATTATCTGGATATGTACAAGTTAATAAATCAACGAGCGGTATATGTAAAGAATATCGAACAAACCAATATGCTTATCAGACAAATAAAGGCAAAGCACAAAGAAGGAATGGCCCTCAGCAATGATATAACCCGCCATGAACTGACATTGCAAAATTATGAACTTGCATTGATAGAGATAGATAACAATTACGATATTTTAAATCACCACTTGATCATTACCTTGGGATTGCCTTATAATGTAGTGATAAGACCTGACACAACGCTTCTGGATATGAACCTGAGTAATACCCCCCTCAACGATTTAATGGAGGTTGCACAAAATAACCTGCCCGAACTTAAATCAGCTGAAGTAGATATTCAAATTGCAGAAAAAGATATAAAATTGGCCCAAGCTGATTATCTGCCGTCTGTCGCTATCGTTGCAGCAAATCATCTGGATGGACCTATTACGATAGAAATACCTACCATCAATAAAAATTTCAATTATTGGTATGTTGGGGTTGGCGTCAAATATAACCTTTCGTCTTTATTCAAATCGAAGAAAAATGTACGGTTGGCAAAATCTCAGCAATTGATTGCCTCAGAAAGTCGCGACGTTATTGCGGAACAAACCGAAATGGCTATTCATACAGATGCAATAAGATACAGAGAGTCATTCGAAAAGCTTAATACCTACGAAAAAAGCTTCGAATTGGCAAATGAGAATTATCGTATAGTCAATAATCGTTATATGAACGATCTGGTGCTTATCACTGAAATGCTTGATGCAAGCAACACCAAGTTGAATGCAGAGTTGCAAGTGGTAAATGCTAAAATAAATATCATCTACAATTATTATAAACTGCAACGTACAATCGGAAAATTATAAATAAAGAGAATGGAAAGTCAAGATAAAAGAAAAAAAGGGAAAAGCATTCAGTTCAGAATATTCAACTATGTTTTAGTGCTATTCATCATTGCCGGAGTGGTATGGGTTGTCATGCAGTTTCTGGTTGTCGGCAGTTCCAGGTATACCAACAATGCACAAGTCAAGCAGCATATTGTACCCGTAAATTCACGAGTACAGGGATATATTAAGGATATCCGATTTACCGAATACCAGCATGTGAACAAAGGCGATACTCTGCTCATAATAGACAACAGCGAATATCTATATCGCTTGGCGCAGGCAGAGGCAAATTATGCAAATGCCACAGCCGGAAAGAGTATAACAGGAACAACGATTAGCACGACAAGGAATAATCTTTCGGTGTCAGACGCAAGTATAGAAGAGGTTAAAGTGCGGTTGGAGCATGCTGCCGTCAATCTCAGGCGGTATGAGAATCTGCTAAAGCAAGAGTCTGTGACCAAAGATCAGTACGATAATATCAAAACCGAATATGATGCGACAAAAGCAAAATATGATATGCTTGTTCGCCAAAAGAAATCGACAGCTTTGGTCGGAGAAGAACAGACTCAGCGTTTATCGCAGAACGAGGCTAATATTAAAGAAGCAAAAGCCGCTTTGGATATGGCAGAATTAAATTTGTCTTATACCGTAATTGTGGCACCATGCAGCGGTATCGTAGGGCGTAAAGATTTGCAGGTGGGACAACTTATACAGCCCGGGCAATCAGTTGTCAGTATCGTTGATGAATCGGAAGTATGGGTTATAGCTAATTATAAAGAAAAGCAAACCCGTGATATTGCTGTTGGCGATGCTGTTGAGATTGAGGTAGATGCTATATCCGATGTTAAATATAAAGGACGAGTATCAGCTATATCACAGGCTACAGGCTCGGCAACATCGCTTGTGCCGACTGATAATTCGACAGGGAATTTTGTGAAAATAGAACAACGTATACCGTTGAGACTTGAATTTACAGAAGAAAACAAGCCGGAAGATATTGCTAAACTAAGAACCGGAATGAGTGCCGAAGTATATATAACCAAACGAGGAAAATGATACCACAGGGAAAATACCGTATTATGACCTTCAAGGACTTTGTACCTGATTGGTTGCGATTTGCAATATTGTTTATGGGAGTTATACTCTTTCAGTTCTCGGGCAGTATATATCTGACTAATCTGAATGAAGTGGTGGGAGGCAAGGCATTGACGAGTGAGGATATAAAACTAATAAGCGCAGCATCGTTTATAGGGATGACAATGATTTTCCCCATACTATTCCGTATAAAATTCAGATTTATGTCACGAACTATACTCTTGATGGTATGTAGCGTGATCATTGTCGGAAATTTGATTTGTATGTATTCAGACAATATGCTAGTGCTGCTGGTAGTATCTTTCATTGTTGGGGCATTTAAAATGATTGGTACATTTGAATGTTTCTCTACCAGTCAATTAAAAATAACTCCGACAAGGGATTTTACGGTGTTCTTTTCGGTTGTCTATCTTGTTGTTCTTGGGTCTATTCAACTATCGGGATTACTGACAGCCGAAATTTCATATCTGTTCAACTGGCAATATATGTATGTGTTGATTATCGGATTACAGCTTATTTATATGATTGTAGTTTATTGCCTGGTGCGCCCGATACGGTTTATGAAGAAGCTGCCATTATATCAGATCGATTGGTTGGGTATGGGACTTTGGTCATTGGTTTTATTGCTGATTAATTTCATATTCGAGTATGGAAAACGGCTCGATTGGTTAGATTCCGAGTATATCCGGATAGCTATTATAGCAACTGTAATCTTACTGGCCTGCGCTATACAACGAATGTTTGGCATACGTCGGCCATTCATTATGCCCGAAGCTTTCAGGTATAAAAACCTGCTGAAAGCCATGGGTTTGTTGGCTATCTTGCAAATATTTCTCAGCACCTCCAATGTAATCATGAGTTCTTTTACAGGAGGCATTCTACATTACGACATTTTGCACAATACATCTCTTAACTGGGTGGTCTTTATCGGGGTGTTAGTAGGTGCGGCATTTGCGTTCTATTGGGTATCTATATATCGAGGAAGTTATAAAATTATATTCTTTATAGGCTTTTTGGCATTTGTACTGCACCACTTTATACTGTATTTTGTATTTCAACCGGGAATAGCCAAAGAAGATTTGTACCTTCCCTATTTTCTGCGTGGGGCAGGATATGTAATATTGTACATTAGTATAGCTATTTATGCAGCTCAAGGAATACCGTTTCCCCATTTCTTTGCCAGCCTTACCGTTCTGGGCTTTGTCAGATCGGCAATAGGGGGAACGTTAGCAAACAGTTTATGCTCAAATATATTACAGTACTTCCAGAAAAAAGATCTGATGAACCTGTCTCAAAATATGGATCTGGTTGACCCTCTTTCCAATCGGGTATTTGCAGACGCATTAGAGCATTCTTTAGCTTCGGGAATGACAATGGAACAGGCTCAAGCATCTGCAACAAGCACTCTGTACAATGTCACTAATATGCAAGCAATGCTTTTGAGTTGGAAAGAATACTTTGGATTGGTAACTATTTTTGGTATCATTGTTCTTTTAGGCATCTTGCTCAATAGCTACATGACACCTACACGTTTTCGTTTGCCAAAGATGAGAAGTATATGGAAATATACACTTACTAAAATAAATTTCAGATAATTAAACAAAGACATAACATTATGAATAAATACAGAATTGTAATTAATAAGGTAGAAGATCAATCAGCTAGTGACGAATTATCTAATTCGCTGGAGCTTGAATTTGAAAATCATGACGATTTATTCAAAATCATGGAATTTGCAAAAAACAGTCCGCACTTTAATGACGAACAAGAAGCCCAAAAGTTCTCATTAGGACTTAAACTTTTTAGTGGAGTTATGTTTAAAAATAAAGACTCCGAATTATTCAAGGAATTTTTGCCTGCCTTTGCCGTGTTTATGAAAAAATTAAAAGAAAAAAATAGAGAGAGACGGATATACTAAAGTATTAGGGAGGAGATGAATAGCGCCTAACTAACGACTCCGACCCTGCTGTTTTTTCGGGTCATTAATTTTTATACCCAGATTTTCGAGAAACATATTCTTCTGCTCCTTAAACCACAGAGCATAAAACAGGTATGATCTCAAATAGTCTATTCAATTTAGATTGTTGGGTATTGATGGGTTTGTCTTTTTCCACGATCTTTTTTCCTTTTGGAAAATAATAGCTCTAACTCCTTTCTCAATAGTCTCCTTTTCGGTTTATCTCTTCCTGCTCCTTCTGCTGTAGCTCTACAGCTGCTTGTTGCGTCTCTTCGTTTTATTGTAAAAATAAATCACGCTCGATTTTTGCATTTTCAGCCTGCTCAAAAATATTTCGAGAATATTCTACTGCAGTTACATACCATGTCCTCAATCCCATGATACCTCGCTATAAACCATATTGATCACCAGTCATTATTTCTTAAGTCTGTTTATGTTGATGCTTGGCCATATCGAAACGATCCAAGAGAGTTTGTAGAACATTTGATGGACAATACTGACTGGAAATATGTAACAGAACCTGAGTATGTCAAATCCATGTTGTCTACTATTGGTACGGTAGAAAAAATTGTGGAAGAACTGAATCTTTGAAATCAGAGCCTGTTTGGAGATTTGAACTCCAGACCTACGCGTTACGAGTGCGTTGCTCTACCGCTGAGCTAAACAGGCGAAAAACGGTTCAAAAGTAATAAAAATAATATAGAAAAGAGACTCGCAATATTAGTTATATTTCTGCTATTTGCAGGATGTAAAACGAGAACTGTATATATTCCCATAGAAAGTGTGAAAACAGAATATAAGGACAGGTTATTAAAAGGTTCCGTATACATACACGATTCAATGTATGTATATAAGAATGGAGACAGTTTATTCTATTTGATGTGGAATACAGAGTACCGTAATAAGTTTATAAATGATACCGGAAGAATAAGGGATTCTATACGTGTCCCAATCCCTGTAAAAGTAGACACAATCGAAGTCAATAAACTAAAATGGTATCAGGAAGCATCAGTATGGTCTACATCACTTGTGTTAGTTGAGTTGGCTCTTTATCTACTGATAAAATACAGCAGCTTTATCTCTGGCATAACAATTACTGATCGACTTTTTTATATTAAATTTTGGGTGGATATTTTTTAATATTTAGATTTGTGTTCACATTTAATTTCAATACTTATGAAAAAATCTATTATTTTAACATTTGTTTGTTTGTGTTCAGTATTTGCCTTTTCTCAGACACAATCAAAATCTAGAACATCAACAGCTAAAACAAAGCCTAAATTAGCAATCTACTATTCATCTACAAGCATATTCTATGACAAAGCCAGTTGTTATTATGTTGCAGGGAAATACACCAAAGATGAATTATCTAATACTGAATTTCTTGCTTCTCTAGCTAGCAGTACTCATGTAACTTTTGAACTTGGAGCACGTTGTCCTGATTGCTCATTGGAAGGATACTATAAATATTTAGATAGCTGTCCAATAGTAAATACTCCATATTGGCAAAACCTGCGAGATACATTGAAATCCAGAATAGCATTGCAAATGGAGTACGACAAACTATATAATGAATCCCAAGTTAATCCCGAAGTATTGAATAATACTCCATATGCATCGTGTATTAGATATGCTAACGTATTAGCAAACGGAACAAATGCACAAATAAAAGACCTTTGGAAAGAAAGTATAGCGCGTATTGCAAGCAAAAATGCCTATCCCGATAATATTTATACTAAATATCGCGAGCAACAAGCTTCTTCAGATTGGAAGACGTTTGCAAAAGATGATATTCAATACATATATCTTGATGACACGAATAATATTTATAGCAAAATAGCCGAGAAGAGTTTGATATTCGGAGCTGAGGAAAAATTCAAGAAGTTATTTGTAAAGATCAATGAACCGGAAATGTAATTACTATCTGTATATTTAAAAAATACGATACGGATATTATTATTTGTATTGTAGTATCAATAACCTCTTTAACTGATCGGACAACAGCGAATTTCTTTACTTTTCTTTGCTTAAGCGAATAACAATGCATAATTTTGAAATCATCACTCGTTTCCGGGATACTCATTTAATAATTTCAGTAAATATAAAAAAAATGAAAAAGATTTATTTTGCCTTATTAATAATGGTCAGCTCTTTATTTATAACATGCAGCTCAACAAAACAGGAAGTCAAAAGCTCCTTTCAAGGAGATGTACCTTACATTGTAGCTAAAAATTATTTTGTAAAGAATAATGCAGATTTGTCTATTTTAAAGGACAACAAAATTGAAACGGAAAAAGAATTCTCTAAATTGTTTGGATTTGCTACTGTAATGGGGAATGAAGGAAAATCAACACCCATTGATTTTTCAGCACAATATGTCATTGCAATTATTGGCGAGGCTACAGACTTATCAACAGAACTAGAACCTTTATCATTGATTAAGCATAAAGACTCATTAACGTTGAATTATTTAGAAAGAGTAGGATCTAAACAGACCTTTACAATTAAACCTTTTATTATATTAATCGTTGATCGAAAATATAATGGATCTATTATATTAAATAAGGTTATTTCTTAACACAACTTTTTTCTTTCAACGAGCAAATGTTATGCCACAACAAACAATAAACGGATGTAAATTAATTATTTACATCCGTTTAAAAATATCAAAGTGACCCTGAAGGGAATCGAACCCATATCATAGGAACCGGAATCCTACGTTTTATCCATTAAACTACAGGGCCAGTTTTTGGGTACACAAAAATACAAAATATTTTGAGGTTTCATACATTTAACCGAAAAGTTGACGAAAAGCTTCTTCAACTTTTTTCACTTGCACAATTTCGATATTCAACTTTGAGGTAAATCCTTTAAGATTATTATGTGGTATAATGATTTTTGAAAATCCAAGTTTTTCGGATTCCAGTATACGCTGTTCTATTCTATTTACTGGACGTATTTCACCCGAAAGTCCAACTTCCCCCGCCATGCAGACATGTCTTTCTATAGCAATATCAAGACTAGATGACAATACAGCACTTATCACAGCCAAATCAATCGCCGGATCATTCACTTTCAATCCTCCGGCAATATTGAGGAAAACATCTTTTTGTATTAACTTAAATCCTGCACGTTTTTCCAATACCGCCAGCAGCATATTCATTCGACGAATATCGAAACCTGTTGCCGAACGTTGCGGCGTTCCATAAGCTGCCGTACTCACCAAAGCCTGAGTCTCGATGAGAAATGGACGTACACCCTCTATCGCAGCTGCAATGGACACACCACTCAAACCTTCATGATTCTGCGTAAGCAGTAATTCGGAAGGATTGCTGACTTCCCGTAGACCACTCTGACGCATTTCATAAATACCTAATTCCGAGGTGCTTCCAAAACGGTTTTTGATACTACGCAGAATGCGATACATATAATGTTGATCACCCTCAAATTGGAGAACCGTATCTACAATATGTTCCAATACTTTAGGGCCGGCAATACTGCCCTCTTTATTGATATGCCCAATCAATATTGTTGGAATACCAGTTTCTTTTGCAAACTTTAGAATTGCAGCTGAACATTCACGAACCTGCGATACGCTACCCGGTGAAGATTCTATTGCCTCACTATATACAGTTTGAATAGAATCAACAATAACTATATCAGGTACAACATTCTTTATGTGTACAAAAATTTGTTCAAGATTGGTTTCACAAACAATAAAACAATTCTGGTTTTGGTTCGATATTCTGTCGGCTCTCAGTTTCAATTGCTTCACACTCTCTTCACCCGAAACATATAATATCTTCAATTCCGGCATACCTAAGACTGTCTGCAGAATTAACGTGGATTTTCCGATACCGGGTTCACCTCCAACCAGAACCAAAGAACCAGGAACCAAACCACCACCCAAAACCCGATTCAATTCTTCATCATGCAAATCAATACGTGCCTCTTCACCCGTTTCCACATCTTTCAATTGCATCGGTTTAGCCTTCAAAATATCATAACCAATACCCGACACTGATGGTTTTGTGGACGGTGATTTCAAGACAACCTCTTCTACATAGGTATTCCATTCACCACAAATGGGACATTTTCCGATCCATTTAGGAGAGTCATTTCCGCAATTGCTGCAAACATATACAGATTTAGTTTTTGCCATCCAACCGTATTACTTTATAATTTTTGTTGCATAAATACCGCTATCAGTAGTTACAACAATATTATACACCCCCTTTGCCCACGCTAATGAAGAGATATTTGTTGTTGAAGATTTAATATCTCCAATTCGGGTTATTAATTTACCGGACAGACTATAAATAGAAATATTATCTATGATATCTTTAGCATTGATAGTAAGTTCATCAAATTTTTGATCAAAAAATGCGATCACCAAAGGTTCGGATGTTTCAGTCTTAACATTGTTGAGACCACTTACTGCATGATGAGGATCGTACCCTACAAGTTTTAGAATGCCTGTATTATCAGGATCCAAATAGTCTTTCATTTGTTTTGCACCCTTACTATTGTTCCAATGATAAGACATTTTTCCATAATAATCTTCACTATCCGGACCACCATCCTGCGTTTGCGAACAATAGGAATTACCTCCGGTAAGAGTGCCCACGATCAAACCCTCTTTATTGAAAATAGGTGAACCGGAAGATCCTCCGGCCGTAACACTATGGGCTGTCGTAGTCGCATCCCAACG
>JBKECE010000171.1:0-21139 GCA_047974325.1 Dysgonomonas sp.
CTTGAGAGACCGATCATAAAGCGCCAATATGCATGGAATGAGAAAACCGGATCGTGGTATACTGCCAACGAAGAAAAATATGAATATACATCGGACAATAAAATAAATATTGTAGAAAAATGGACAGGCACAGAAGACAACAGTGTAAATAGATTTTTCAAAGAAATATATGAATATAACTCTGAAGGCAA
This sequence comes from Dysgonomonas sp., assembly GCA_047974325.1. GTDB lineage: Bacteria > Bacteroidota > Bacteroidia > Bacteroidales > Dysgonomonadaceae > QVMP01. The sequence continues at coordinate 192 of JBKECE010000171.1, forward strand.
TCTGGCAAACGAATTTATATATTTTTGGAACACATCTTATAATGATTGGCAAAAAGAAAAAAACATAATCTATTATTATAGTGGTGTTTCAAGCATCGAAGACAACAATAGCAAAGACACTCAATATCAGATACGCATCCTGACAAAAGACAACCTCCTCTATATTGTATCCGAAGCCAAACCATCATCAGTGTTCATATACAACATGACAGGAAAACTCATCTATCATGGCACAGAAGAACAGATTAGCACTTCGGGCTGGAATAATGGTGCATATATTGTCAATGTAACAACAGAAAATGGTTCGCATCGGAGTGAAAAGGTTATAATAAAATAAAATCTAAAAATTCACAATCACATCAATCAAGACGAGTAAAGTCCGAATTTCCTTTTTCTCTAAAAAATATATACTTTCTTTTTTTAAAAAGATATAACAGTTATATATTCTAATATTTTATCAAGATTTTAAGAAAAAGTTGTTACTTTGTCCGACTTTAAATAAAACAGTATTTGCTTTGCAATAGCACCAATAATAAAATTCTCAGATGAAAAATAAAGGCATATTTTGGATCACTTCACTACTGATCATTTCCGCACAAGTTAAAGCTCAAGACAATGATAAACATTATTTCGATATTAATAAAAATATAGAAATATTCAACGCTGTCGTCAAAGAATTAGATATGTTTTATGTCGATTCACTGAACGTTGAAACCACAATACAAACCGGAATAAACAGTATGCTAGGCAATATTGACCCATACACCACATACATCATGGAGGATGAAATGAACGACTTCAAGTTCATGACCACGGGTGAATATGCTGGAATCGGCTCGTACATATCGGCTCGCGAATATGGCAATGACAAGGTTGCTATTATGCTCACCGAACCATATGAGAATATGCCTGCAGCCAAAGCTGGTCTCAAAGCCGGTGACATCATTCTGGAAATAGATGGTGAGGACATGACACGCACCGGAACTCTCGAAAAAACAGGTCGGGACTTGTCCACCACCGTGAGCAACAAGCTTAAAGGACAACCGGGAACTATCGTTAAACTAAAAATAGAGCGTCCGGGAACAAAGAAAGTACTTGAAATAAAAGTTTCGAGAGAGAATATCCATGTTGACGCCGTTCCATATTATGGAATTCTGAGCAATAATATCGGTTATATTTCCTTTTCAGGATTCACAGATAAAAGTGCTATAGAAGTCAAAGACGCATTTTTGGATCTGAAGAAAAAAGGAATAACATCTCTGGTACTCGATATCAGAGGCAATTTGGGAGGACTTTTGGACGATGCCGTGCAGATCACAAATTTATTTGTGCCAAAAGGTGAAGTTGTCCTCTCCACAAAAGGAAAACTCAAACAATCGGAACGGACATACAGAACCACTCAGCCCCCTTTAGATACTGAAATACCTATCATTGTCTTAGTGGATAGGAACTCGGCATCGTCGTCTGAAATTCTATCCGGGGCATTACAAGACATGGACAGGGCTGTGATTCTTGGGCAAAGGAGCTTTGGAAAAGGACTCGTACAAATCACCAGAGAGTTACCCTATGGAGGTAGCCTTAAAGTAACCACAGCTAAATATTATATTCCGAGCGGCAGATGCATACAAGCCATCGACTATGCACACCGTAACGAAGAAGACGGAAGCGTTAGCCGCATTCCCGACAGTCTGACCAGCGTGTTCAAAACAAAAAACGGACGCGAGGTTCGTGATGGCGGAGGCGTTACACCATACATTCAAGTGGAATTGGAAAAACATCCGAGCATCATATATTACCTGATCAATCAGAATATAATATTCGACTTTGCTACCAATTGGACACTCAAACACTCAAGCATACCTTCTGCCGAAAGTTTTTCAATATCTGATAAAGATTATGAAGATTTTAAAGCATTTGTCAAAACGAAAGATTTCAAATACGATAGAAGCAGTGAAAAAGCGATGTCAACACTAAAAGACATAATGGAATTTGAAGGTTATATGAAAACTTCGGAAGCCGAATTCAAAGCTTTGGAAGCAAAATTAGTTCCAAACCTAGATCAAGATTTGGAAACATCTAAATCAACTATTTCACAATACATAAGCACCGAGATTGTAAAAAGATATTACTATAACAAAGGAGCTATTATACAACAGCTTAAAGATGACAATGAAGTCAAAAAAGCAATCGAAGTATTAAATGATAAGGATCTATACAAGAAAACCCTCAGCCCACAGAAAGAATCTTAAGAAACATATAATTTATAACAATAAAAACAGAGGTTAAATAAAATATTTAACCTCTGTTTTTATTTTGAATATTGAAATAAGTAAATAGCTTAACAAGTCACAGGAATCTTATCAATTCTCCTCTGATGACGTCCTCCTTCAAAAGGAGTATTTAAGAAAGCTACAACAATGTTATATGCCTCTTCGTGTGTCACGAATCGTCCGGGCATAACCAAAATATTTGCATTGTTGTGCTGTCTGGCAAGCTTTGCAATTTCTTCATTCCAACACAATGCCGAGCGAATTCCCTGATGTTTGTTCAATGTCATATTAATACCATTTCCGGTGCCACAAATACCTATTCCCGGATAACAATCATTTTTCTCCACAGCCACAGCCAGAGGATGTGCAAAATCTGCATAGTCGGAACTCTCGGCTGTATATGTTCCAAAGTCTTTATATGCGATGCCTTTCTCTTCAAAAAGAGATATTATATAGGTTTTAAGTTCAAATCCTGCATGATCACTGCAAATGCCAATCGGCTTTTCGGACTGAGAAAATAATGATGTTGCCATTTTTCTTATTTCTTTAAAAATTCTTTCACTTGTTTATATACATTTTCAGCGGTGAAACCCAACTTTTCATCGAGCACTTTGTAAGGAGCTGAAAAACCAAATGAGTTCAATCCCCAAACCATACCATCATCGCCCACCAATCCTTGCAAGGTAACGGGTAAACCGGCCGTAAGCCCAAATTTCTTTGCAGATTTAGGCAAAACAGATTGCTTATACTCTTCATTTTGTATGCTGAAAAGTCCTTCCGACGGAACAGAAACCGTACGCGTCCTGATGCCATCATCATTCAACAATTTTGCACCATCGAGCAGCGTTGAAACCTCTGAACCCGAAGCCAACAAGATGACATCGTATTCGGCATCATCAGCCACAACATAAGCTCCATATGCAGCTTGCAAAGCCTCATCGTAACGAAAATCGGTCACAGCAGGAATATCTTTAATATTCTGCCGTGAGAATATGAGTCCGGTCGGGGTTGAAACATTTTCCATAGCCAGTTTCCAAGCCACAGTAGTTTCAACAGCATCTGCAGGACGTAGTACCAACATCGAATTTTTGTGGTGATGATTTTGCAATTTTTCCATCAATCTTATCTGAGCCTCCTGTTCCACAGGTTCATGAGTCGGACCGTCTTCACCTACACGAAACGCATCATGTGTCCAAATGAATTTCACAGGCTGTTCCATCAATGCAGCCATGCGGATTGCTGGCTTCATGTAATCTGAAAAGACAAAGAAAGTTGCACATGCTGCAATCACTCCGCCATGCAAACTTAAGCCTATAGATAAACATGCCATTGTCAGTTCACTGACGCCAGCCTGAAGAAAAGCTCCTGAAAAATCGCCTTTAGCAAAAGACTTCGTATATTTCAAAAATCCATCAGTTTTATCCGAATTAGACAAGTCGGCTGAAGATACAATCATATTTTCTACATTCTGAGCCAAAACGCCCAACACAGTCGCAGAAGCGGCACGTGTAGCAATATCATTCTTTTGAGTTATCTGTGCCCAATCGATGCGGGGAATATGATTGCTAAACCATTGTTTTTTCTTGGCAGCCAAGTCCGGATTTTCCTTAGCCCATGCTTCTATTTTGCTTTTCTTAGCAGCTACAATTTCAATTAATTCTTGTTCTCGCTTGGCATAAAGTTCAGCCACTTCCGGAAAGATAGCAAATGAATTTTCAGGATCACCACCCAGATTGATTATTGTTTTTTCAAAGCTGGCTCCAGCCTCACCCAAAGGCATTCCATGTGTTGCTGTTTTATTTTCATAAGCCTGACCTTCGGCAGTTACAGCACCTTTGCCCATTGTGGTTTTTCCTATGATGATCACAGGTTTTTCTTTTTCCAATTTTGCCTCGGTCAATGCTGCGCGGATTTCTACTATATCATTACCGTTTATTGTAATGACACGCCATCCCCAAGCAGCATATTTTGCAGCTGTGTCTTCTATGGTTACATCTTTTGTTTCTGTAGATAATTGTATACCATTCGAATCATAAAACATCACCAGATTGTTCAATCCCAATGCACCGGCAATGCGCCCTGCTCCCTGTGAGATTTCTTCCTGAATGCCACCATCAGAAATGAACGCATAGATTGTCTGTCCCATCTGATCACCCAACCGTGCTTTCAAAAATTGTGCAGCAATTGCAGCTCCAACAGCATAGGTATGACCTTGTCCTAAAGGACCTGATGTATTCTCAATTCCTCTGTCTACATTCAACTCAGGATGACCGGGAGTAATGCTATTCCATTGTCTGAACTGCTGAAGCTCAGCCATTGTGAATTTGCCGGTCAATGCCAATGTGGAATAAAGCATCGGAGACATATGTCCCGGATCCAAAAAGAATCTGTCGCGACTTTCCCAGCGGGGATTCTTTGGATCATATTCCAAAAATTCGGTGAACAACACATTAATAAAATCAGCGCCGCCCATTGCTCCGCCGGGATGACCGGATTTCGCTTTTTCAACCATTGATGCAGCCAATATGCGAATGTTGTCTGCTGCCTTATTTAGTATTTTAATATCATTCATAATAAAAATTTAATATCTTATCTACAAATGTATAAAATTAAAAAACATGATACAATTAAGCATCAATAGAATAAATCTAAATTCCATAAATAAAAAATATGAGGCTGGTGCAAAAGAATGACCAACCTCATAATTCTTATGATTAGTTATATTTCAGATAACAGTATCAGTCTACTGGAATATCTTTATTCACATTTTTACAACCTATGACTGCATAAAAAAGTAAGAATGCCAGTCCGGCAAATATTACCCAATAGCTACTCATATAACCAGCCATATCGGCAAGTTGTCCTTGAATTAGGGGAAGAATTCCGCCACCGCAAACCATTACCATAAAGATACCAGAAGCCGCTGCAGTGTATTTACCTAAACCTTCAACTGCAAGATTGAATATACCACCCCACATAACCGATGTGCAAAGGCCACAAAGTACTAAAAACATGATGCCAATAGGCACTTCCGCCATACCAAACGAAATATCGGATTTAAACACAGGCATACTGATCTGAGATGATGTCGGGATTAAAATTGCCAATAAAACAAAGAGCAAACCTAGCAAAGATGCAAATATGAGCATATTTTTACTAGAAAATCTGGCTCCCAGAGATGCACCAATGAAACGACCTATTAGCATTAAAAACCAATATGTACCGACTACGGATCCAGCTGCAGTTGCATCAATACCTAATCCATAGACTTTATCTTTATCCACTTTCACTACTTTTTCATAATCTTCTTTTGATATAATTTTAGAATCTGCGGCTTTCGCTGTTGCAACTTTCTCTTTCACATCCGGAGCATTTTCTTTTCTAGCTTTATCAGCGGCTGCAACAGCAGCATCAGCTTCAGTCTTTAGCTGGGCTAGATATATTGGATCACTTTGTTGTCTTTGATATTCAGCAATATAATCTTTAGATTGAACCTCTGTTTTGGTAGTCATAAAAAGATTAGAAATATTTGGTATGCCAACCTCAACACCTACATATATAAATATAGCTACAGCTCCTAATATAAAATGGCGGAAAGAAAGTGGGCTACGTTTGTCTTTAACAGTTTGTGCTTCTTTTTTAACAAGATGGGGTTCTGGAATATTCACTAAAAGAAGTACTACAAACACAAGTGCAAATATCCCCATTGCTATGTATAAAGCAGGGTTTGCATCTGAAATTTTGGGGCGAACAGCATTACCAATAAAATAACCAACCAGAACGGGTACTATAGTAGCACTTAAAGAATTGAATGTTCCTCCGGTTTGAATCAATTGGTTTCCTTTTTTACCACCACCGCCAAGTGTGTTCAACATCGGGTTCACTACTGTATTCAACATACACATAGAAAAACCTGAGACAAAAGCTCCTATCAAATAAATAGGGAAGCTTCCTGCTTGGCCAGACAAAAATTGAATTCCAACACCAATAAAACCAACTGCGATAGCTACTAGTGCAGTCTTTTTATATCCAATTTTACTTAACATCAATCCGGCAGGTATACCCATGAAAGCATAGGCAATGAAGTTTGCAGCATTACCTAATTGAGACATCAGGTTGGACGCACCAAATTGACTTTTGATAATTACACCGAGTGGGTTCGCCAAACCTGTTACAAATGATATCATCGCAAATAGGGCGATCATCATTATAATGGGAACCACATAATTTTTTCTTTCTGTTGTACTCATAAATTAGTTTAGTTTTTAATGATATATTTATAGTTCAATTGATTGTTACATTTATATAAAACTGGACAGGCTAATCAGTCCAGATTGCAGTTCTAGACCAAAAAACCATGTAAAATTATTACGTTGAACTAGCCTAGCCTAATAAATAACGATGTTGTAAAACATAAAATAGGGTTCAGAGCATCTTATTCAAACATCACGCAAAGAACGAAAAATAATCTTAGTAAATAATTAATTTACATAAATCATTTTAGTTATCTTAATTATGTTATATTTGCAATGCAATAGAGTTTTTCAATTAGCATATACTATATATAGATTCTTTCCAAATATGATTCTTTGTTAAGCGTTTTTTATTCTTGCAATCATTAATAATTATATATTGCGATATTATAGATTTATTTATTTTAATTTTTTTTTAGATGAACATTTTTATTGCAGGTCTAAGCAACAAAATCACAGACGCAGACCTATTGGATTTATTTGGAGAATATGGTGAAATCAATTCTGCTAAAGTTATTATGGACAGGGACACAAGACGTTCTAAAGGATACGGTTTTGTTGAAATCAGCGATGAAGCTGCCGGTCAAAAAGCGATTGATGATCTGAATGGTGCAGAATATGACGGTAAACAAATTTTCGTGTCTGTAGCTCGTCCAAGAACTGAAGGTTCAAGTTCAAGGCCAAGCAACAATGGCGGGGGTTTTAACCGCAACAGAAATAATGCTGGGGGCGAAAGATATAATCGCTAACAGCAAAAAGAAGTAAGATCTCTTATATAAATAAAGCAGAGGCGGTTTTAAATTTAAAACCGCCTCTGCTTTTTATCCTTGATTGTTTTCTTCACAGAACATTAAATTAAGCCTTCGGGCAAATTCAAATACAATATCTTTAATTTATCGTCTATTTTTTCAATAAAATCCTCGGTAGCCGGAATTATCAGTTGATGTTCACCTCTAGTGATAAGGAATAAGGTATTCATGGTTGTGTCATCCACAGCTTCAATGATACCTAAATTGCCGTTAGTTTTATCTAAAGCTTCAAATCCAATAAAATAATCCCATGAATAATCTGCATTTGCATCATCTTCTTCGAGGTATTTCCGTGGGAAATAGACTTCCTTGCCACTCAAAAATTTAGCCTTAGCTTCGCTATCAATATCTTCCAACAGAAACAATGCGGTTTCTGAACCCTTGAAGCGATAACTTTTTATAAAAAATGGTACAAAAATCTGATCTATCAAGCAAACAAGGTAGTTGCAATCTACACGGTCAAAGATATCATTGCTGAACGACAATGCGATCTCACCCTTGATCCCGTGCGGTTTTATAAATTTACCGATCTTAAAGACATCTTCCAGAAGAATCATCTTTTATTTCTTCTTTTGATTGTTATTTCCTCTCTTTTGATTGTTGTTATTTCTCTGGAATTCCTTCGCTTCCAAGAGTTTAATATCAGAGTTTCTTTTATCTATTTTCCCTGCTGACAATTCATACAAATCCTGAAAAATCTTAGGGTCTTCCACATCTTTATTCCATTGAATATATGATTTTTTCATATGATTCAATATTAACCAGATGAGCTGTTCCTTTTCATTATTGTCGGGATAATCGACAGCCAATTTTATCATTTTCTCCAACACTTTTCCATAATGCCTGTATTCCATTGTCGGTTGGCTATACTCTACCTTACCCGGCTTTATGAAAAGATCTTCTCTTTTTATGACCTCGTAAGGATAGTCTATATCCAGATTGAAATCGGACATAACTGCCAGATGATCCCACAAGATATGTTTAAAATCATTCACATCACGCAAGTGAGGAAACATATTGCCCATGATGTTGATGATAGTATTAGCACAACGTTTGCGTTCAGTACGGTCGTCTATTGTCAGGCAATAATCGACCATATTTTGTATATTTCTGCCATATTCCGGCAAAGCCAGTTTTTTTAATTGCGTATTATAATCCATTGATAATAATATAACTGAATAGGTTTGTCTCTTAAAAATGAGTTTAGGTTACTTTCATTCCAAACAAATAGCCTCTGCTTGCGGAAAAAAGAGGCTATCGATGTTAGTGAAACACAAAGATACAAAAAAGAAATAAATCTGCGATAAGAGATCTCATCTTATTCTCTCGCCTGAGCAATTGATTTATCGTCGATTAGCTTTTCCATAAATATTTTATCAGAATCATTAAAGTCTGTAATCGCATATTTGCTTATGTTGCATATCTGCACCTCATCGAGCATATTTATTAAATCGGCATAGGCTGACTTGTCTGAAGGTTTGATGACGACAATCTGCGCATCTTTAGATTCCTTTATCTTATCTGTAGCTTCCACAAATTGCGCCTCTGTTATTTCTTTTTTATGCTTTTGCAAGCTTAGTGCTTTGATCTTATCAATTGCAATCGCATTCTTTTCCAAGAAAATCTTTCTGATGCCTCCGGCACTAAAATCAGTTTCTTTTACTTGGCTCAAGAAACCTGGATCATCATATTTCGCCTTTCCGAAGAAGTAATATATCTTCGCATTTTCACCCAGGATGACTGTTGTTGTCACCGATTCGGGAGCCTCCGAACCTTCAGTCGATTGTATTCTTGTGGGTAATACAACATCCATGATTTGTGGTGATGCCAAAGTGGTACAAAACATAAAAAATGTGATCAACAACATATTCATATCCACCATTGGGGTAAAATCAACTCTTAGTGTTGATTTTTGAGGTCTATTCTTTCTGTTTACACCTCTTTTATTGCCAGTTACAATTTCAGACATAGCCTTAAGGATTATAAGTTAAACATCAATTAGCTGCTTTTACTTAATAGAGGCTTCTATACTGAAAATTCCACAATGAAATGAAAGAAAATATTATTCGGACGACCACCTGTCCAATTCGTCCATCAGGTTTGCATCTACATCCGGGTCTACTTTCCGTGCAAACCATGCATCCGAGTTTTTGATCTTTTCCAGATCGTCCATCGTCAGAGTCTTGGGACGTTTACCTTGATCTGACCAATCAATATAGCGGTGGATATTATTTTCCAATGAAGTTTTCAACGGTGAATTCACAAGTATGGACTGAAAATAAAGCTCATCCGCACAAGCTGTTTGTTGATTGAACCTAACAAATCCCGGATTATTTCTAGTATAATTGAGAACATAAGTCACAGCCTCCCGATTCAAGCACATCCAACAAGAGCCGTAATAGACTGGCTGAATGGGATATTTCCGTTTAAATCCTAACTTGACAAGTGTCTTTTTTACATAATTGCTGCTGCGAATATCATATTTAGGGAGAAAATGCCAATACTCATACCTCTTTTTCATCAATAAAAACCAAGGATCTGTTCCCAATTGATGATAATCAAGGTAACTTTTATCTGCATTCGACAGAAGCGACCGGACTATAGTTTCAATATTTATCACAGGATAATCTTGCCCGCTAATGAACAGGATGTGCGAATAATCAATATTCTTTCGGGATATTTCGTCATAAGAGTTCAATATCTGTTGCACTTGTGAGAATTTACCCCAAACTACGTCTACCCTATTCTCCAAGAAAAAAACATCTTCTAAAGGATCTCGGAACGATGTGATATCAACCTTGGCATCTACATTGATATAGACGTCAGCAAGCGGATGCTTCAAACGCTCAACCAAGCGCTTGAGCAACGCTGCATCTTTATGGACATGTATCAATATCGCAATCTTCATAGCTGGTTCGATAAGAACTACAATCTGTAGGAATTATATGAATGGTCGGGCAATTTCCAATACCTGTTCGGCTGATTTGTTCCAAGAATACTTTTTGATCTGTTCCAGACCTTTAATCTTCAATGTTTGGCGCAAATTTGCATCGTTCAGCATCTGATTCATTTTTGCTGTCAAATCGTTAACATCATACGGATCAGCATAAAGCACAGCATCACCACTAACTTCACGCAATGCCGGAATATCTGATGCGATGACCGGGCATCCAAAAGTCATGGACTCTAGCGGTGGCAATCCAAAGCCTTCGTACAAAGATGGATATATCGAAAAAAGAGCATTCTGATACATTTTCACCAACTGAGCATCGTCTATGAAGCCGGGCAAAACGATATTATCCCCTACTAATTTTTGCAAATCTGGAGTGTTAAATGCCTTAAATTGCATTCCTATTATGTATAATCTGACAGATTTGTCCTCGATCCGGTTAAAAGCTTCAGCTAAGCGTACGAAATTTTTTCGCGGATCCATTGACGAGACAGTCAGAATATATTTTTCTGTATCTTCAGGACGTTCATAAGTCCGTATGCTTTCGGCTGATGGAATGCTGTGAAACGGCACATTGCTATGCACCACATAAATTTTGGAGATATCTATTCCGAGAGTTTCCACAATCTCATTTTTAGAAAATTCGCTGACAGTCAATATAGCATGAGCTTTTCGCCCTATGCGTGGCATCATATAGCCATAGAACCTGCAATAGTTTTTAGAAAACCATTCGGGATAACGTTCGTGTGAAACATCGTGGATGGTGATGATTTGGTTATTATAGTTCAAAGGGCCACAACCTGAAAAACTTATCAGCAGAGGGCTTCCTTTTTTTTTCAGATAATTAGGTAAACTAATTTGTTCCCACAAATGAGTTTTCAGAGAACCGCAAACGACTGTTTTGAAGCTAAACTTATAGTCTGCATTTATTTCTTTAGGGATAGCAACATAAAAATCCACACCCATTTCGTGTAATTTGTTGCATATCTCAAAAGCATAACGATGCACTCCCGTTGCTTTTTGTGTTAAAAAACGTCCATTTACTACAAACATATTTTATCCTTCATCAGTCATTCACATTATCTAAATTCTTGTAATGCTTCTTACTATACCAACTTCTTTTGAGCAACAAGCCACTTAGTTTTATCCAGAATTTAATCTTGAAAAGTCGCCATGACTTATTTTTAACGATTGCATCCTGAAAATAATCGGTCTGCGCCAGAATATTAAAATATTCTTTTTTTTGTTGCATTCCCCGTCTCAAATGTTCTATGTGATGTGTCACCATCTTTGATTCAGGAAAAGCATAGAAGCGCCTTTCATCATTGTGCACATAAGGAAACTTGAGCATATAACTAGGCACATGCACAGGCATATTTTCAGTGATCCAGATAGACCTATCGCCATGATCTCTCATATAATTAGAGATTGTGCATTCCGGATAAAGCCCAAAGATGAAAAGCTTCGGATTGCTCAGAATATATTCGGTCTTGATGACAGCAAAATCAGTAGCCACAGCAATGTATTTATCGTACCAGTCAGCACTGGCCCATACAACATCCGATTCTACCAGAATAGCTACATATTTTGAAATCAACGAATCGCCATAGAGCCATGTATCAGCCTCTAGGATTAAAGTGAAACAACAATCGGAGGGGATAAACTTAACGCCCTCGCGCAACAGTTGCGAATTTCCTTTCAGGTGACCTTCATTGTTCTCCAATATAACCAGCTTATCAATATATGAATCCAACGATTTGTCTATATCATAGCCTTTCAGTTTGCCATTGCTGACAACTATAACATAATATTCATTCTCAGTCCAAGTATCCGCAATAATCTTCAAATTATATTTCAGATCCTCGATTCTATCATAAACACGGATAAGAACAGCTATTTTCACTTTATTCGCCAAGTTTCCAACCCTTTTTTAGTGAATGTATAAGGTTCTATACGACCTTCGCCAAGTTTGTTCAATGCCTTGGCAACATTGTATCGTGTGTTCACCGGACAATAAAAAAACACATATCCGCCACCACCAGCACCGGAAATTTTGCCGCCGATTGCTCCTGCTTTGATTGCCGTATTGTATATTTCTTCAAAAAAAGGCGTGGATATACCATCAGCCATTGCTTTCTTATGTTGCCAACCTTCGTTCAGAATACACCCTATATCGTCCAGTTTATCTTTCAATATCGCTTCTTTAATCTCTGTTGCCTGCTTTTTTATCAAATGCATTGCCTCCAACGATTTCTCTTTTTTGGCAGAGACATTTTTTTGCTGTTCAGCAATGATGTCACCGGAATTTCGGCTCGAATTGGTATAATATAAGAGTAGATTATTCGATAATTCGTTGATCACATCAGTGCGGATGCGCAGAGGATTCACAATTACTTTGTCTTCGGCATAAAACTCCATAAAGTTGAATCCGCCAAAAGCTGCGGCATACTGATCTTGCTTTCCTCCGGCCTGCTTAAGATCAACTCTTTCAATGAGATAGGCCAGATAGGCCAGATCATATTCACCCAGAGGCAGGCGCAACCATTCGGAATATGCACCCAGCATGGCTATGGCAAATGTTGACGAAGTGCCTAAACCCGAACCAAAAGGAACTTCAAGACTGCAAGTGAGCGTGAATGCAAGAGGTTTCTTTATAAAATCTTTAACGATACGATTATAAATTCCTTTCATCAGATCGGCTTTTCCTCCATCGGTAGGAAGATAATCGGCCGATTCAAATTCATAATATTCATCATATTGCGGAAGTGTGAAAACAATCTTATTGTCATTTCTCGGCTCAATATTGGCATGAGCATACAGACTTATGGTCGCATTGAGAATGCAGCCTCCATATAGATCGGAATAAGGCGAAACATCTGTTCCTCCACCTGCCAAACCAAGTCGAAAAGGAGCTCTACTTCTTATAATCATTGTACATTATGTTTTTCATTTTCCAAACATTTCGGCTTCGATCACTTCACAAATAATGTGTCCAATAGTAATATGAGATTCCTGTATACGAGGTGTATCAGTAGATGGCACACAGATGGTTACATCCGCAACATCCCTCATCACGCCACCCGAAGCACCGGTCAAAGCAACTGTTTTGATACCCAACTCTTTGCATTTCTGAAAAGCCCTGACTATATTTTTAGAGTTACCGGATGTGGACAAACCCACCAACACATCATTTTTGCGGCCAATGCCGGAAATCAAACGAGCATAAATCTCATCGTATGAATAATCATTTGCCACCGCTGTCAAAAAAGATGTGTTGCAATGCAAAGCATCTGATGAAAGAGGTTGCCTGTCGAAATAAAAACGTCCTGACAATTCTGCGGCAAGATGTTGTGCATCAGCAGCACTTCCACCATTACCACAAAAATATACAGAACCTCCATTTTGCAGAGTGTCCAACATTAAATTTATAGCAGACTGTATTGTTTTTTGCAAGCTCTCATCTTCAAGCATTTGCTGCTTAACGGCAATCGACTCAGATATTCGCTTCGGTATGATGTTCATTTTGTCCAGTTTCTTTTAATAATAGTGCAAACTTATACAGATTATCGCAATAATAATCTACTTCCTTGTATATTTTATCACCTACAGGATATTTATTTCCCACAAGAACGGTATACATTCCCAATTTATTTCCAAATTCTATGTCCGATTTGCTATTGCCAACCATGACTGATTGCCGAAAATCTATGTGTTGAAAATCGGCCTGCGCACGGAAAGCCATTCCCACATTTGGTTTCCGGTTAATATTATGCCCATCAATAGCAGTACAAAAATAGATATTGGACACATGTCCTCCATGTTTAATGATTTCTCCCAGCATATAACTATGAACAAGTTCCAGATCTTCAGGCTGCATCTTACCTCGTCCGATTCCTCTTTGGTTGGTGACCACAAAAATTTCTTCAAAACACTGACTGAGAATAGATATAGCTTCCAATGCCCTGTCTTCAAAAATAAATTCAGCTACAGATTTTACGTAGTCATCTTTTCTTTCAATATTGATGACACCATCACGGTCTAAAAATAAAAATTTATATTGGGTCAATTTCATCGTTCAAACAAATTTATAAAATCTTCATTTGCTTTCACATAATCGTCTGGAATACCAATATCAATGAAATAAGTATCTTGAACCAATCCACAGATTTTTAGATCATTAATACCCTTTTCAAGAATATCTTTTTCGAACGAAAAAGATTTGGGAACGGACGATTTATCAAATATCCGTCGGTTCAACAAATAGACACCACCGTTTATCAATCCTCTTTCACAAAACCTTTTTTCATTGAATCCCTCGATCCGGCCATCTGAGTTCAGAGTTACAATTCCATAACGGTCAAAATTGATCATTGGCTTCAAAGCCAATGTGATGTCTGCATCTGAACTCTGATGAAAATCAATGAGAGATTCAGTCTCGACCATGAACATCGTATCGCCATTCATCACAAAAACAGAATCACTTTTTGCTTTTGTCTGCATTGCATATTTTATTGCACCACCAGTGCCCAAAGGTTCATTCTCTACAACATACGAAACCTCGAATCCGAATACGTTTTGGCTTAGCCATTCGACAACAATATCCGATTTGTATCCTAATGACAGAATGACATGAGTAAATTCTTCTCTTTCGAGATAACTCATCATGTAGTACAAAAAAGGCTTGCCTCCTACATCTGCCATACACTTCGGGACATCTTTTACCACAGATTGCAACCTTGTACCAAAGCCTCCTGCCAACAAAATACATTCTTTCATATACACAATCTTATTATTTCTTTATCAATTTTTGAATCAGCACATCCATTTTTTCTACAGATTCTGTCCACGAAAATTTTCGAGATATTTCCACTCCCCGTTCAGCCAACTCACATCTCATTTTGTTGTTCCCAATCAGAAGTAGAATTTTTTGAACCAAGTCGTCCACATTCCGAGGCTCATACATCAATGCTGTTTGTCCATTAACTGCGTATTCCTTATGACCATCAATATCGGTGCACAACAGTGCACAACCACAGCTCATTGCCTCAAGAGGCATCAGAGACATTCCTTCTGTCAAAGAATTGCTAATGAATAACGCATTTCTGTTGTAGATTTGCGGTAGATTTGCAGGCTTTTTATGATACTGCATCCATTCCGGTATTGCTTGAGGATGTGGATGAACACCCAATAAATCAACTTTCAGTTGTGGATATTTTTGTTTTACTATTTTCAGGGCTTCTATGCCGTATTCACATCCCTTGATCTGTTGAGTTGAATAGAGCATACATACTGTTTCGGGATCTCTATTCTCAATAGGATTGGAAACAAAGAAGTCAGATGGATCAATGGCATTATTGATAACAACAGTCTCGTTATTTGTGTGTTGTTTGACAATATCTCGTAGATAAGAAGCCACTACAACATTGGTTGTGTTGACCTGATTATACGATGAATTCAACAAGGCTGCATCATTTCCATCCCAGTTTTCCAGACCTTGTATCAAATTTATTTTTTTCACATTTTCATCGGACAGCTGACCCACTGAGAGAGATGTTGACCACCATGACGATATGATTATATTGCTTCCAGCAACATATTTATCAGATATATACGGAACAAATTTGGTTTGTATCTCTTTTCGCAAATTAAACCAAGGCAATTTTTGAGAATTTGGAAATAATGACTTAACATATCTAATACAATAAGGCAACCGATACTTCAAATAAGGATCACCTAGAGGGTATAAAATACAGACAGAATAGCCCAATGCAGACAATCTGTTAGCATATTCATACAAAATTCTAAAGCCGCCCGACGGGTTGTTTGCTTTGAACGGAAGAATTATTGAGATATTTCCTTCTCTGAGCATTTTTTAGTTTTTGTTGTTCTGGTATTATTATGAAATACTTACGATACATCACATAAAAAAATATAATGAAAAGGAATGAATTCACATCGGCCAACCCTTTCACATTCAAAGCCAGAACTAAGGCAAACATGGCCAACAATGTATAGTTCAGTGCGGTATATTTTGTAAAAGAAGCCTTGGTCACAACATACTGGAAATAGAAATAGGCAATCGTTCCCGGCAATCCGATGTAAAAAAGCAAACGGGTAAAACCTACATCCGTACCCCAGAATAACATATGTGCATTACCGAACATCCAAACAGAAGTTGTTTGAGGAAGTAGAAACATACCATACAGACCATCAGACGATTCCGTTCGCAACTCTCCCGTTTCCGAATAATTCGTAAATGCCTCAAAAGCCCAGTCAGCAAACTGGGGAAAATAAAAATAACACAAGGTTTGGCCAACGACCAAAAGAACTGCAATAACACCAAAAAAAGATAAAAGTTGAGCATTATTGATAGTTCGGCTTTTGTTAGATATGGTTAGAACAGCTAAAAGCACAATACTAACAGCGGCTCCAACGAGAGTAGTACGTGCCGACAAAAGTCCTACATAAAAGATAAATGCATAGCAAAGAGATAGAAGAATTCGCTTAACTTGATTGAGTCGTTGAGTCATCAATACGAATATCACAAGATTAAGAGCAACTCCACAAATAATTCCTACACCAAAGAACGCAATTCCATACCCAAGCAGACGTTCTCCTTTAGTTTCAGCCCGTTTCAGTTTTGCGAGGTCATCCATCATCATCAAATCCGTGAAATATTTATCAACAGCCGGATTCATATACATGGCAATGGATATGATCCCTTGTATTACAACTGCTATTATAATATAATACATCAACAATTGAATACTTCCTTTCTTATGTATTTTATTGAATATAAACACAATAAGAAAGGCAGAAAAGAACCATGCAAACAAACTCTTTGAAGTATCGAATAAAAAAGGATCGTAATAGCTGTTCAGAAAGCGTGTAAACATACAAAAAAACGCCAAAGGCAAATAAGATAATAGGACTTTGACCACTTCCGGAAAAAAAGATTTGGAAAATAAAAAAACAGCAAGCCCTACAACACCCGATGCAAAGATGAAAGAATATCCAAAATAATAAACAGAAAGTCCTTGTGGAAATAAGTGATAAAACACCAATACCAATAATAATAGGGCAGGAATAGCTTTTTTCATTCTATGATCTAAAAATCAACTTGTAAATGAATGATTTTTTATACTCTAGTTTAAATAAACACTTTATATATAAAATTATATAGTCTTGCTTTGTATAATTCTCCTTTGAATATAGCTCTGATGCATAGCATCTTTTTAGGACTTTCAGCCCTAAACGCGAATTAGCACAGAGTCTAATCCAATGCAAAGATAACATTTTCTTAAGATATTCATCAGAACAAAAAGATTTGTCAGTATTCAAGGCTATCAATTTTTTCATAAAGCTTTCGCACTGAGAAAGATATTCGAATGTTGGATAAAGAGGTACCGATTCAGCTACTGAAGCATAAACATCCATAAAATCGGGAGAGCTATCCAATCCTAAGTGCCGGCAGTGAATTTTGAACACTTCTATTTTGTTTTCTCTTTGTTTTTGTTCATACAAAGACGATATTTGTGCTTTATGCACTCTGTAGAGAAGTAAAGGTTCATTAATATTAGCTATTTTGGTCTTATATACGGCTTTTGACCATAGTGCATAATCTTCTACATGCAGATATTTTTCTTCAAACTTTAAATCAAGATTCTGAAACATTGACCGCCGGATCATCACCGCCGGATGGCATACGCACGATTTGAAAAGAATAAAGGCCTGAATTTCTTCATATCTTTCCGGATTTATATATAAATGTTGTTTCTTTTTCCCTTCATGAAATGTATAGAACATGGTGCTCACGATATCATAATCGGGGTGCTGCTCCAGAAAATCAACCTCTTTTTTTAGCCTTTCAGGCAAAGCTATATCATCGGCATCCATCCGCGCAATGTATTTGCCGTTGCACAGATCTATTCCTTTATTCAGCGTGGCAATTAATTTCAGATTTGTTTCATTCCTATAAATTTTGATTCTCTGATCTCTTTCTGCCATTTTTTCGAGAATAGCCAAAGTTTTATCCGTAGAACAATCATCTATAACTATAATTTCCAGATTCGAATATGTCTGACCGAGAATCGAATTTAACGACTCTTCCACATATCTTTCCACATTATAACATGGCATCAGTACAGAAACTAATGGATTTGAAGCCTGCATCTAATCAACTATTCCTTTTAAAATAAATATCATCGTAAATCTCTTTATATCCTGAGATCATTTTTTCTATTGTGAAGTTACCAAGATACGCTTTCCTTGCATTGGCAGACATTGCTGCATAAACAGCATCAGAACTCAGAGTATAGTTTATTCCATCAGCAAATGAACTCGCATCATTCTTCACGGCAAAACCATTTTTCCCATCCAGCATTTCAGTCAGCCCACCTACGGCAGATGCTACAACAGGCTTACCATATGACAACGCCTCTATGACTGAGACTGGCATGCCTTCATAGTTTGACGGAAGAATGAATATATCAGCATAGTTCAAGCATCTATGAGCTGAATGGCATTCGCCAAGGCAATAAACATTTGATGACAAATCATCAACCTTGTCTTTATTTCCAATCCAGACAAATGCATTTTGTGGCATTTTATCTGAAATTTCTAAAAACAAATCAAATTTTTTCTGCTTTGAAATCCGCGATATGCACATGATCACTTTCTGATATTCGATCCTGATAGCTTCCAATTGGGACTGAATCGGCAGTTCCAGACCTTCGGTAACCAGTTCCTTTTTACTATAATCCTGCAAACCATTATAGATCATCTTCACATTTGAATGAATGCCCTCTTCATTCAGGCAATCAACATCGTATTTACTGACAGCCACAATACTGGCTGCTCTATTCTTAAACAACTTCTCTAAAATGAGATATTTTCGAAAAGCTTTGCGTATCGAATCAAATCCATGAACCGTGTATACAATGCTTTTTTTATTAAACGCAATTCTCCCCAAAAGACCCATTTTAGACGAATGAAGATGTACAATATCCGGTCTATATTTTAATCTGTAGTAATATAAACGAAAAAGTAAAAATAAGTCTTGCAGAGATATTTGCTTGCGGTGTTTACACAATCGCAATCTTTTTATATGCGGACCCAATTGTTGCCATGCTTCACCTTCTCCTCCGTAAAGAACATACAGCTGATTGTTTGTGTCTTTGCCAAACTCTTCCAAAATACTTGCAACAACAGATTGTGCCCCACCATATTCAGAAACAGTGATTACTTGAAATATTTTCATCTATTCTAAATGAGTATATCAAAACAAAGATAATATTTTATCTTGATTTATAAATCTTTCAAAGACAAAAGCTATGCTTGTATTAATAGATTCTTAATGAGAATGTTTTGAATTTATTCACTTTTTCAATTAAAAAAGATTATTTTTGCGCAAGTGGACGACTACATCAAATTAACATTACAAACATTAACAAACAAAAATTATAATCACAATTACTGAATGAGTCGATTTTTTTCTAGAAGTGGGTTTAGTTATTTTTTCATTATCGTAGATTTACTTATTGTATATCTATCCATTCTTGCCGCTTATTTTTTATTCAGGGATTCTCTTGAAGATTATGAAAACAACTACTACGCATTTTTAACAGTTTCTCCATATATCGGCATTGCTTATATTATATTGGCACATATCTTTGAGCTCGACAAACCCAAGGAATTCACCTTTTTTGGTGTCACCTATTCCGTGATACTCACAATCGCATGCCTATTTTTGGTCACTATGGCACTAATTTTTATGGCTCGTGTATTTGCATACCCACGAAGCATCTTGTTGGCAAGTTCCGCATGCCAGATAGTTTTACTTGTTCCCTGGCATTTATATCTGAACCGAAAATATTTTGCCAACAATGTGAATAAAACGTCCATCATAATAGGTTATAATAAATCGAAAGACATTGCATACCGCCTTATATCGACACGAGGGTTGTCTTCAAACATCAAATACATTTGCAGCCCTGACAATCCGATGTTGCACAAATACATCTTGCAAAATGATGTTACATTCATAGCCGAAGATGTGGAAGCCAGCAAAAAACAAGAGTTAGTCAATTTTTGCCTTACCAATAAAAAAAGTGTTCTGCATTCGCCGACCTATACAGACATATTTCTCTTTAATTCCAGATTCACCCAAATAGATGATTCATTGGTGTTTAAAGTTAAATCTTTACGCATCTCTCCGGAAAGTTTCATCATAAAACGAGGTATAGACATATTTCTCAGCATATTGGCACTCATCGTATTTTCTGTTCCGATGCTCATCATTTTTTTAATTCTAAAAACAAGTGGAGGTTCTGTTTTTTACAGGCAAGAAAGAGTCACAAAAGGAGGCCGAATATTTGAGATCATCAAATTTCGCACGATGGTAGAAAATGCCGAAGCAAAGTCAGGTCCAGTGCTGGCACAAGAAACAGACCCGCGTATCACAAAAATGGGTCACTTTTTGCGTGCTACAAGACTTGACGAAATTCCCCAGATATTCAACATTCTGAAAGGAGACATGAGTGTAGTAGGCCCTCGCCCCGAAAGACCATTCTTTGTTGAACAATATAAAGAAGAAATTCCGGAATACGATCTTCGCCACTGCGTGAAAGCAGGATTAACCGGCTTTGCGCAAGTGCATGGTAAATAC
>JBKECE010000173.1:0-8078 GCA_047974325.1 Dysgonomonas sp.
AGAATGCCCTTTTGTTGATTGATCTCGATCATTCGATGAATAAAAGTAGTTGGTCTACACGCATTATAAATTCTCAGATCAAGATAATTGATGAGTATACGATAGAGGGTTACCGCATGATTACAGGATGGGCAAAACTCAGGAAAGTGTATTTCTATATTCAATTTTCCAAGCCAATAGTGAATAATATTATGGCGGATGGTGAACAATTATATTTTGACAATAAACTTGTGAATGGAACGCGCCTCCGTACTGCACTTAATTTTGGAAATGAAAAAAGTGAACCTCTTTTGATCAAAGTAGGGCTTTCGGCAGTTAGTGTGGAAAATGCACAACTTAATCTTCAGTCTGAAATTTCGGATCAGAATTTTGATGAAGTAGCTAATAGAGCCGATGAAAAATGGGAAAAAGAACTTGGAAAAATAAAAATTGAAGGGAGTGATCTTCAAAAAGAAATATTCTATACGTCACTCTATCATATGTTCATACAACCCAATATTATGTCTGATGTGAACGGAGAATATTTAGATACTTACTTTAATAGACAACAACTGAAACAAGGTGATGCACATTACTCTACATTCTCATTATGGGATACATATCGGGCAGCTCATCCTTTGTATACAATTTTACAACCCGATCTGACAACCCATTTTGTTAATAGTATGCTGAGGCAGTATAAGACATATGGATATTTACCTATATGGCAACTTTGGGGACAGGAAAACTATTGCATGATAGGTAATCATTCCATCCCTGTTATTGTCGATGCTGTGTTCAAGGGAATAAAAGGGATTGATGTCAATCAAGCATATGATGCTGTGAAGCAGTCGTCTCTGATTTCCCATCCCAATGCCCCGTTCGATGTCTGGGAAAAATATGGATATATGCCTGAAAACAGACAAACACAATCAGTGTCTATCACTTTGGAGATGGCGTACGATGATTGGTGTGTGGCTCAATTCTCTAAAAAAATGCAGCAAACTGACGATTATGAACGGTTCCTAAAACGATCAAAATTCTACCGAAATTTGTATAATAAGGAATCTGGATTTTTTCAGTCAAAAGATGATGAAGGTAAATGGATGCAACCGTTCGATCCTCTCAAGTATGGAGCTAATGGAGGCAATCCTTTTACTGAAGGCAATGCATGGCAATATTTTTGGTATGTTCCACAAGATGTTAAGGATTTGATTCAATTGACAGGAGGTGACAATCCTTTTATAAAGAAATTGGATACTTTTTTTTCATTGGAACAGCACAACTCCGAACTGAACAGTAATGCATCAGGGTTCATCGGGCAATACGCACATGGAAATGAGCCCAGTCATCATGTCGCATATTTGTATGATTATACAGGGCAACCGTCTAAGACTCAATTTTATGTGCATAAAATATTAACGGAACTATATAACAACAGTTCTGCCGGGTATGCCGGAAATGACGACTGCGGCGAAATGTCGGCATGGTACGTCTTCAGTTCAATGGGTTTTTATCCCGTAAATCCGGTAAATGGAATTTATGTGATTGGAACTCCTTTGCTGGAAAGTGCCGAAATAAGATTACCCTCAGGCAAATCTTTCGTTATCAAAGCACCAAAATCGCATCCTGATGACATTTATATTCAATCAGTGTTGTTGAATGGGAAAGAATACAAGAACTCTTATATTAAACATAGCGACATTGTGAATGGTGGATCTATGGAATTCAAAATGGGGAACAAACCTTCTCGTTGGGCAACAAAAAAAGAAAATAGGCCTCCGGATACCCTCTTTTTTGAACAAAAAATCAATAATATACATTAACATAAATATACCATAAAGAAAATGACTAAAAACGGGTTATATCTATTCATCATATTCAGTCTGATTATTATATTCCCATGCAAGGGCAATACTGTTTTGACCAAGGGAGAATGGACAGTGAAATACAATACGGGAAGTAAAGGTGTAGACATATTCAAGAATGCTGAGAGTGTAGTCAACGGCTTATCTGTGTCTTATAAGTTAGGTGGAAAATTAGTGTCTTCTAGGGATTATTCCAATAGATCATTTGAACAAGGGATCATAAAAGATGTTTTCGGGAAAGGTGCTGTTTTTAAGATAACTTATAAGCAAAAAGGATTGCCTGTGTTAGTGCAGTCTATCTATGTATATGAAAATGAAGACTATATACTTACAGATTTTACGTTGGAAAACAAAGGCGGAGAGATTTCATCTAATTATATGGCTCCCGTGGTGATAGAGAATTTGAACCCGATTTTGCCAAGAGGTGAAAACCGGGCATTGTTTGTCCCTTTCGATAACGATTGTTGGGTGAGATATCAATCACATCCCTTAACATTCGATAAACTCAGAAGCTATGAAGTTTCTGCCATATTTGAGAATGAAAGTCGCAGAGGATTGGTTGTGGGTTCCGTAGAACATGATTTCTGGAAAACCGCAGTAGATATGACCACTCAAGATCATGATAATATAAAATCACTGAACTGTTATGGTGGAGTGGCGGATTCACTTACTAGAGATTCAAAGGAACATGGTTCATTGAGAGGAAAAAAAATTAAATCCCCTAAAATTTTTATTGGATTGTTCAGCGATTGGCGTAAGGGAATGGAGACGTATAGCTTGGCCAATGCAGCAATAGCACCCCCGAGAGAATGGGACAAAGCATTGCCCTTTGGTTGGAACAGTTGGGGCGCGCTCCAATTCAATCTAACCTATGCTAAAGCTTTGGAAGTGTCGGACTATTTCAAGGAAAAATTGCAAAACCATAATTTCCAAAATGCAGACAAAACTGTGATCATTGGGTTGGATTCGGGATGGAATAGTTTTAGCGAAGACGAGTTAAAGTCATTTGTCCGAAAATGTAAAGAAAACGGACAAGTTGCCGGCATCTATTGGACTCCGTTTACCGATTGGGGTAAAAATCCTGACAGACCTGTTAACAATGCTCCTTCGTATAACTATAAAGATATTTATTTATATGCCAATGGTAAGCCGCAAGAACTTGACGGAGCATTCGCCATAGATCCGACTCACCCTGCCGTGGAAGAAGCGATGAAGGATATATCAGATCTGTTTAGACGTTGTGGTTTTGAATATGTGAAGATGGATTTTATGACACATGGAGCCATGGAGGCTGACAAATGGTATCGTTCCGACATTCAGACGGGAATACAGGCTTATAATTATGGACTGGGTTTGATGACAAAATATTTCGGAGACATGTTCATCAACCTATCCATTTCTCCTATTTTTCCGGCAAATTATGCACAATCGAGGCGTATTGCCTGTGATGCATGGAATAAAATAAAAGATACGGAATATACAATGAATGCTGTATCATATGGTTGGTGGATAGACAATATATATCGGTTTAATGATGCAGATCACATTGTTTTACGTGAAGCTACCGATGGCGAAAACAGGGCGCGTATCACATCGGCAGCCATCACCGGTCTATATATTGCAGGAGATGATTTCAGCAAAGCCGGACCTGATGAAGCTAAACAGAAAGCTGAAAAATATCTGACCAATGCAGATGTGAACGCAATCGCGAAAGGAGAAACATTTATGCCTGTGGAAGGGAATGGTGAAAAGTCTGAAAATCAATTTATTCATACCGATGCTGTCGGAAATGTTTATTATGCGCTATTTAATTTCAGTGAACAAGATGCTGTCCATTCCGTCAAATTTGACCGCATAGGGCTGGATCGGTCAGTAACGTATAAGACGAAGGAATTGTGGAGTGGTAAGGATATAGATCTGGATTCAGCACTCAGAGTTCCTGCAAAAGATGTATTATTAATAAAAATAAGCAAATAATAAGAGACGGCAATTAGAGATTATCATACTATTTTTGTTTCCAGATCTTAATCTTTAAGCTGTTTAAGTTAGACCAAATACGATGAAAGCAAAGAACATATCTACATTAATTCTACTTATAGTCTGTATACAATCTCTGGTTGCAAAACAAAATCCGTGGAGTTTATGGTATTTAAAACCCGCAGAGGAGTGGATGCTGGCTTCACCTCTGGGCAATGGAAGATTGGGGGCAATGGTTTATGGTGGAACCGAGACCGAAACGGTGGCTTTGAATGAAATCACCATGTGGTCGGGCGAGCCTGATAAATTTATGGAAAGACCTTTGGGTAGAGAAAAACTCAATGAGATTAGGCAACTTTTTTTTGATGGGGATTTATCGAAAGGCAATAGGATTGCATCTGAATTTATGGCAGGAACTCCTCATTCGTTTGGTTCTCATGTTCCTCTGGGTGATCTGAAGATTGATTTTAAATATCCTGAAGGAGAGATTTCCAATTACAAGCGAGAACTCAATATTGAGAATGCTATAAACACTGTATCTTTCAATGTGGGCGATATAAAGTATAATAGAGAATATTTCTGTAGCAATCCGGACGATGCCATTATCATCAAACTTTCATCGAACAAAGCAAAATCTCTGAACTTTACTCTTTCATTAGATCTTCTTCGGGAATCGGCTTATACAATGTCAGACAATAATATACAGTTTGAAGGAAAGGTTTCTTTTCCAAGGCAAGGACCCGGCGGTGTCAACTTTGTAGGTAATGTAAGCATATCTGTCAATGGTGGATGTAAATCGGATAAAAATACGCTGATTGTTACAAATGCGAGCAGTGCTGTCATTGTTATTGATGTGAAAACCGATTTCAAAAACAAAGATTATAAAAAAAATTGCGAGGCAACAGTGCGATCTGCTATTGTTCAAAAATATGAAAATTTGAAACAAAGACATATAGATGATTATACAGATTTGTTTAAAAGAGTAGATTTATCTTTTGGTGAAAGTCCTTCTGATCAATTGCCCACAGACGTTCGTTGGAGGCATGTCAAAGATGGAAAGACCGATATTGGCTTAGATGCTCTCTTTTTCCATTATGCAAGATACCTGCTGATTGCTTCGTCGAGAGAAAACTCTCCTTTACCTGCAAACTTACAAGGAATATGGAACGATAATTTGGCTTGTAATATGGGCTGGACAAATGATTATCATCTTGATATAAATACGCAGCAAAACTATTGGCTGTCGAATGTTGGCAATCTGCACGAATCCAATGTACCTCTTTTCAACTATATCAAGGACTTGTCTGTCGATGGTCAAAGAACAGCAACCGATGTGTATGGAGCAAGAGGCTGGACGGCAAACACGATAGCTAATATTTGGGGATACACGGCTTCCGGATCAGGTGTTAATTGGGGATTGTTTCCTACAGCCAGCAGTTGGATTGCTTCGCACTTGTGGTCTCAATACGAGTATACAAAAAACGTTGATTTCTTGAAGGCGGAAGCATACCCGATATTGAAAAGTAATGCTCTTTTTTTATTGGACTATATGATTGAACATCCAACCAACGGTTACTTGATGACAGGGCCAAGCACCTCACCTGAAAATTCTTTTAGATATGCAGGAGAAGAATTGTCTCTTTCAATGATGCCAGCATGTGACAGGCAACTTGTGTATGAGACATTTTCGTCATGTATTCAGTCATCCGAGATATTAAATACCGATATTGCATTTAGAGATATGCTGAGCAAGGCGATAAGTAAACTACCTCCGATAATGATTGGGCGAAACGGTACAATTCAGGAATGGTTCGACGATTTTGAGGAAGCTCAACCCAACCATCGACACACGACACATCTGTTAGCACTGTATCCATTCAATCAGATAACATTGAATAAAACACCTGAGTTGGCGGCTGCTGCACTCAAGACAATAGAATCCCGTTTGGCTGCTAAAGGTTGGGAAGATGTTGAGTGGAGCCGTGCAAATCTGGTTTGTAATTATGCCCGGTTAAAAAATTCACAGAAAGCTTATGAAAGTGTGATTCTGTTGCAACGGAATTTTACTCGTGAAAACTTGTTGACGATTTCTCCTAAAGGAATAGCAGGTGCTCCGTATGATATTTTTATTTTTGACGGAAATGAAGCCGGTGGAGCTGGCATTGCTGAAATGCTCATTCAAAGTCATGAGGGTTATATTGATTTTATTCCGGCTCTGCCTCAGGAATGGGAAACAGGCTATTTTAAAGGGTTGTGTGTGAGAGGAGGTGGAATTGTAGATTTGTCATGGAAGAAAAGCTCCGTCGAAAAAGGTTCACTCAAGGCTACTGTCGATAATGTATTTAAAATAAAGTCACCGAATGTCAGATCTACGCGTTTCATGTTGAATGGAAAACCTCTCAAATTGGAGGCAGATGCAAACAACATTATCGAGGTGAAAATGAAAAAGAATGATGTTTTAAGTTTTAGTAACAGGAATTAATCGCAGATATATACCTTGCATCTGGAGATAACTAGGTAATGGGATTTAATTGACCGATTCAACTACTTTTCCGAATGGGAACAAAGCCAGTTTGATGAATTTGAAGTGTTGTTTGCCAAAAGGTATGCCTAATATTGTGACACATAGGAGTATTCCCCATAGCACATGAGTGAGAGCAATCCATATGCCGCCAATCAGTATCCACACAATGTTCAAAGCAATATTGAGGCATCCCGATGTGTCTTCATTTGTCACAACTCTGCTGCCAAATGGCCATAAGGCTAATATTCCGAGTTTCATGCATTGCAAACCGAAAGGTATTCCGATGATGGTTATCATCATGCCAATGCCGGCTAAGAAATATTCAAGGCCGATCATCCAACCGCCGAAAATGAACCATATAATGTTACCGATAGTTTTCATATGAAAAAAGACGAATAATATTTATATGTAAAGATAATAAATAATTGAGATCAGGGCATAATAACAAAAGAGCATCACACTTCAAAATGTGATGCTCTTTTGTATTTGCACTTGAATTTTGTGCTCGTGTATGATTAATGTTTGTGTGATAAGTAATCAGAAATGCCTTCTTGTGTTGCTTTCAGTCCATCTTTGCCTTTTTTCCAGTTTGCAGGACAAACTTCACCGTATTCTTCAGTAAATTGAAGGGCATCTACCAAGCGTAGTGCTTCTTCGACGCTGCGTCCTAATGGCATATCATTCACAACCTGATGGCGTACTATACCGGCTTTGTCGATAAGGAACAAACCTCTGTATGCCTGAGGTGCACCAACAAAAATGTCTTCACCTTCATCATCGTAATCGAAATCGCCTGCAAGTACATCATAATTTTTTGAAATCATGAGAGTCTGATCTGCAACGATTGGATATTTTACACCTTTAATACCACCTTGGTTTTGTTCTGTTTGCAACCATTTCCAATGTGAAAAAGCTGAATCTGTTGATGCTCCGACAATGACCACATTGCGTTTTTCGAACTCTTCAATTTGGTCTTGGAATGCGATCAATTCTGTTGGACAAACAAATGTGAAATCGGCAGGGTAGAAGAAAAATATTACATATTTCTTACCTAAAAATTGTTCAAGCGAAAAGTTTTCTACGATTTCATTTCCGTTCACTACTGCATTTGTAGCGAATACGGGTGCTTTTTTTCCTACTAATACTGACATAATGTTTCTATGTTTTAAAGATTTTAATTGTTTTCTGCTACAAATGTAAAGAGTCTTTTCTAATAAATCAAATAGATAATTATTATGCTATAATAGATTTATGCTATATTCATGTTGTTCTTATAAATGCCAATCAAAGCGCATTCGGATAATATTTGATGTGTCTTTCTACTTCTCGTTTTCTTTCTTATAAAGATAGAAAAATAAATAAGAAATTCTATTCTCTTTTTTTTGAAGTATCGGTTAATTACGAGGTGTTAATATGACACATTTGTGATATATATCTGAAAATGCTATCTTTGTAGGCTCAAATATCAACAACAAAAAACAAGCTGATGATAGAAATGCCTGATTGTCCGATATGTAGTATGCAAAATACTTATTTTGATGGGACGATCTATACTTGCCCTGATTGTGCCAATGAATGGACAACCGATGTGATGGATCGGGATGCAGACAACGTTCCTCGCGATAGCAATGGAGTGAAATTGTGCGATGGAGATTCAGTTACAGTTATTAAAGACTTGAAGGTGAAAGGTTCTTCGATGGTAATCAAGAGGGGAACCAAGGTGAAAAGTA
>JBKECE010000190.1:0-2354 GCA_047974325.1 Dysgonomonas sp.
GTACTGACTATACTCTTATTTATACAAAAACAGCCGATCTCAGAATGGGAATGTTTGCTCTTGACCGCATGCTGCAAATAGCAAAAGATTCTAGAGCTGGTCTTGTTTATGCAGATCACTATCAAATTACAAGCGGAGAGAAAAAAAATAGTCCGGTGATTTCTTATCAAAAAGGTAGTCTACGAGACGACTTTAACTTTGGATCTGTGCTTATTTATAAGTCTGAAAGCCTAAAGGCTGCTGTTGCCGCAATGGAAAAGGAATATCAGTTTGCAGGTTTATATGATTTACGCCTGAAGGTTTCACAGAAAGCAGATTTAGTTCATATCAATGAATACCTCTATACTGAGATAGAAAATGATAATCGTAAAAGTGGCGAAAAAGTTTTCGATTATGTTGACCCCAAAAATCGTGGTGTACAAATAGAAATGGAAGAAGCCTGTACCGATCATCTGAAAAAGATTGGCGGATACTTGGCTCCTAATTTCAAAGAAATAAATGTCAGCGGCACAGATTTTGAATATGAAGCTTCAGTTATTATTCCTGTTCGAAATCGTATCCGTACAATAGCCGATGCTATCAATTCGGTGCTAACTCAAAAAACTAACTTCAAATTCAATCTGATAGTTGTGGATAACTATTCTACGGATGGTACAACAGAAGCTATAGATAAATTTACAGATGAACGCCTTATACACCTCATTCCTGACAATCAAGAATTGGGAATAGGAGGTTGCTGGAATGCCGGAGTACATCATCCTAAATGTGGAAAATTTGCCATTCAATTAGATAGTGATGATGTATATTCAGACGAAAACACATTGCAAAAGATAGTAGATGCTTTCTACGAGCAAAATTGTGCTATGGTAGTCGGTACTTATATGTTGACAGACTTCGATATGAAGATGATACCTCCCGGCATTATATATCATAAAGAGTGGACTCCAGATAATGGAAGAAACAATGCTCTCCGCATTAATGGATTAGGAGCACCTCGCGCATTTTATACACCTGTATTGAGAGATATTAAAGTTCCAAACACGAGCTATGGCGAAGATTATGCATTAGGACTAAATTTCTCACGCGAATATCAGATAGGTCGCATCTACGATGTGCTATATCTGTGCCGCCGCTGGGACGATAATTCGGATGCATCATTAGATATTGTGAAAATGAATGCTCACAATACATACAAAGATAGAATCCGTACTTGGGAATTAGAAGCTCGTATTGCCTTGAACAAAGGTAATTGATTATCAATCTTTTTGGGGTGTAATATCTAAAAAACAATATTACACCCTGTACAAATAAACAAATATGAGTTTAACTTCGAAACAAGCGAAAGAGTTACTTCATTCACAATTAGATGAATGGGTATTGGCTAAAACGAACTTCGATGCCTTGAAAGGTGTGGAAACAAAAGAATTCGTTTTTTCTGACTTTGTTATCAGAATACAATTCAATCCGGCTCGTATCCAATCATCAGCAGCCAAGGTAGATGCAAAATCGATTCAGGAACGAAAATGTTTTTTGTGTCCAAATAATTTACCAGCTGAACAAAAAGGGATTCCATATGGTCAATATCAGCTACTGGTCAACCCGTTCCCTATTTTCCCCGAGCATTTCACAATTCCCACATACAAGCATACCGATCAACTTATAGCCGGCATGTACGGAGATATGCTTGATCTGGCAAAAGACATAAATGAATATACCATATTCTACAATGGACCAAAATGTGGTGCTTCTGCACCCGACCATGCACACTTTCAAGCAGGAATTAAAGGTTTTTTGCCATTGGAAGAGGAGGTTCAAAAGATAAAGAAAGAAACGATTTTAAAGTCTGATAAACTAACACTATATGCTATCAGGCAATATCTGAGAAATTGCTTTCTTATAGAAACAAGAGACAAAAATGAAGCCATTGCTGTATTCAATAAAATATATGGGCTTTTGGAACTTAAAGAAGGAGACAAAGAGCCTATGATGAACATACTTACATGGTATGAAAACGGCATATGGTACAGTGTTGTTTTTCCACGCGAAAAACATCGGCCGAATTGCTTTTTTGCTGAAGGAGATGACAATTTACTGATAAGTCCTGCCTCCGTAGATCTCGGAGGAGTATTTATCACTCCTTTGGAAAAAGATTTCAAAAAAATAAAAGAAAAAGATGTTGAAGATATTCTAAAAGAAATTTGTATCAATGATGAGAAAATGCAACTTATCATTAACAAATTAAAAATGTAATGAAAATGGAACCGAAAGTAAGCGTTGGAATTTTGTGGAACGAAAAGATATCTTTTGCCTTGAATACAGATTATTTGTGTCAAGGAGAAACAGTCTCTTCCGAA
>JBKECE010000200.1:0-3840 GCA_047974325.1 Dysgonomonas sp.
GACTAAATTCGGAATGAGGCTGGATGGTCGTTCGTTCGAGATCCAATCCGATGTACAGCAATACAACGCTACGATATTTAATCCGGCAGGATTGCAGATTGGAACGCTGAGAAAAGACGAATCATTTACGTTTGCTTCGGCCGGAATTTATCTGGTGCATCTGGAAACAGCCGAAGGAACATTCACAAAGAAGATTGCTGTTTTCTAACAGCTTATTATTTCACTTCTAAAATCAGATTGTTTAATTCAAAAATGAAATATCATGAAAAAGTTATTATTAATTCTATGGATTGTATTGACTATGCCAGTCGTCTTGAGTGCTACTGAATATTGGACTGATATCAATTTTACCCGTGATTCTGTTAATTGGGGACAAGGTACTACACCTCCTCAACCCAATAATCAGCAATACGAAAATCGTGAATTTTACGATGGAAATTTTATCATTCATGGATATTTTGGTCGTTTTAATGCATCAATGCGAAAATTAAACAGTGAAAATCTATCAGAAAACTTTGTCATGTCGTGGAGACTATCGACAAATGCTGCCAATCAACTGATATTTCCAAGATATGATAATATCGGTCGGCTTAAAATTCATTTCTTTAATGTAAATACTACTATTGGTGGAAAAATTCGCTTACAGTATAATAGTGCTGCTGAAAATGAAACTGCTATATGGAATGATTTTGATCCTGCACTCGAACTTCCTTTTGCAGCTGATAACGGATCTACCTCAAGTACGGTTATTGATACTCTTTTGAACTTGAATTCTACACAGTTACGAATTGCTCCCGCAATATATACTACTGGAACAGGAAGCAAGTGGCTTCAAGTCTATGCCATTACCATCTCCAAAACTGATATTGTCTCCGGCATTGAAAGAAACGAGTCCGAGGAGATAAGGTTAAGTGTGTTGAAGAGGTCATTGAATATTGTTGGTACAGAAAAGTATTATAATGCATTGGTTTATAACCCGGCTGGAATAGAAGTCGGACATTTTTCTCGCGGAGAAATTTTTACTTTCCGAAATCCGGGCGTTTATATGGTGAAGATTGAATCAGAAGGGAAAACTATCACCAAAAAGGTGTTGGTACAGTAGATGGGAATGTGCCAGTCTTCACTTCGCAAGATTGGCACATTAAAAATAAAATCTATCAATCAATTATGTGTAAAAAGTTCTTTATTCTTTTGATACAGATAATGTTTTCGTTTTACCCCTTAATTGCACAATCGCAACGGGAACTGACCTATAAAGAGATCGGAACAGTACAGTTGAAGATGCTCATTTATACTCCGAAGCAGATGACTGCTAAGGATACCCTGCCTGCTATTATTTTTTTCTTTGGAGGAGGGTGGGAAACCGGGAATAAAACACAGTTTCAATATTATGCACTGGATTATGCGCGAAAAGGTATCGTTACAATTCTGGTTGATTACCGGATCAGTTCGGTGCATGGCACTACTCCGTTCGAATCACTGAAAGATGCTAAGTCGGCTGTGCGCTACTTAAAACAGCATGCAGATGAGTTACAAATTGATACAACCCGGTTGATTGCTTCAGGCGGATCTGCCGGAGGGCATTTGGCTGCAGCCTGCTTTACCAATGAAACAATCAATGAAGATACTGATCCGATGGAGTTTACATCCAAACCCAAAGTGCTTGTGTTGTTTAACCCGGTTGTCGACAACAGCATCAATGGATATGGTTACGACCGGTTGGGAAATCGTTGGGAAGAGTTTTCACCGATGCACAATGTGCGTAGTCCTTTTCCTCCTACCATATTTTTGTTAGGCACAAAAGATAATCTCATCCCGGTTTCGACTGGACAGGCCTTTAAACAAAAAATTGAAGATGTAGGAGGTCGGTGTGACCTGAAATTATACGAAGGAGTAGGACATGGTTTCTTCAATCAGCCTGAGAATCGTGATCAGGTTCTGCTTGATGTGGATACTTTTTTGAGGTCGGTAGGCTGTTTAGCTGAAGATGAAAGGATGAGCCAAACCATCTCATTTCCATTGATATCGGTCAAATACCTGAATGATGCGGATTTTGACCCGGGAGCTGTTGCCAGTTCCGGTTTGCCGGTAAGTTATTCAAGTTCTGACTCACAAGTAGCTACCATTGTAGATGGTAAAATCCACATTGCAGGGAAGGGAAGTGCTATTATCAAAGCTCAACAACAGGGAAATGAAGATTACAGTCCGGCATCTGATGTTTCCTGTGTTTTGGTGGTTTCATCTGAAGCTGATGTGACAAATGAATACTGGATCGACATTAATTTTACACGGGATTCGACCTTGTGGAAAACGGCACTACCTCCTTTGGCGGTAAATGGATTGAATTATCAGAGTAGCCTGAACGGAACATATCTTGGATATAGTTGTGCCGGTGCATTTGGAAAGTTTGCTGTCGAAGGATATGAATACACCCCTTTTAATGCCGATAATTTAAACGAACAATTTATTTATGCTTTTCGTCTTAGTACGGGTGCATCTGGTCAATGGACTTTTTCTGTGGTTCCGAACGCAGGAAAGATCAGGATGCATCTCCTGTGTGGAAATGCGACCGCTACGGGTGAATTTACACTGCAAAAAAACACAAGCGGAGAAGAGACCGGATGGGAAGATTTCAATCCGATGATAAAATTTACTGCACCCGCGCATAATTTCTCTACAAAAAGTGTTGTTTTAGAACATGAGTTGAATATAGATGTAGGGACCATGCTAAGGTTAAAGGGACCAGCGACAAGAAATGTTCACCTGTATGCAATAAAGATTACAAAAAACAACACAACCAACGTCCTTGCCGGTGAAATTGACGGATTAAAACTGAATTTTACCGGACGTAAATTCCGGATATCAAGCGATATCACATACAACGCGGAAATATACAATATGTTCGGACTTCGAATGGGAAGTATTAAATCAGGAGAACAGTTCACGTTTTCTCACGCAGGTCATTATCTGGTGCAAATCAATATGGCTGATAAAAGAATTGTCCGAAAAATAACCGTTATCTAATGCTAAAGAAGGACCTTTTAAAAGGAAAAAAATAAATCAAATTAATATCGCATATGAACATTCAATTCTCAAAACCCGGGACTAAATTTAAAAGAGCAGGTTTTATGATCGCATTTATGCTATTGTGCTTCATGGCTCCTTCTGTGTTTTCACAAAACACACATTACCACAATGAATTTCTTGCTCCTTCTGCCGTATCTTTAAAAGGTCTGCTGGGAGAAGAAATCCTGAGTAGCGAAAAAGGGCGTTTATCTGTTTTGCCAACCTGGAATGATGGTCGTCTGATCAAAATGTTTAGTGAAGAATTTCGATTGAATAATAAAACCAATGACTGGTATGGTGAGCATGCCGGAAAATGGCTGTATGCGACTACTCTTGCCGTTGAACGTACAGGAAATCCCACCCTTAAAGCATTGTTGTTTAAAACAGCCGACGAATTAATTTCTTACCAAGATAATGATGGCTATTTGGGAAGTTATTCTCCAACACAAAGAATTTCAGCAAAAGACTATAACATGCATCACAGGTCGTGGGATGTTTGGAACCTGACTTATATGACTTTGGGATTATTGGAGTTGAATAAATATTTTCCAAATGAAAAATATCTACGCGTGGCCAACAATATTGGCGAATTGTTTCTGAATACATTTGGTGAAGATAAAGCTGATATAACAAACTATGGTACACGCTATGGCTTATCGGCTACAATTATTCTGGAAGCTGCTGTAGAATTGTGCCATGTTACTAAAGACCAGCGGTACGTGGATTTCGGATCCTATGTGTTAAAACGACTGAATGAGCGGGAAAATCTGCGGT
>JBKECE010000224.1:0-11360 GCA_047974325.1 Dysgonomonas sp.
CCAATAGGAATCATGGCATCTACAGCATTCAGTCCGGTTTGTAATGGTTGAGTTACCGGTTGGCGGTATATTACACCGGGAGCTTTGCGTTCCAATGGCATTTCGATCAATTCACCTTGTATATCACCTTTTCCGTCGATAGGTTCTCCCAATGGATTAATAACACGTCCCAACAAACCATCTCCAACATTGATAGATGCAATCATACCGGTACGCTTCACCGTATCACCTTCTTTTACTAAATTACTTGGTCCAAGCAAAACTGCACCAATATTATCTTCCTCGAGGTTCATTGCTACAGCCTTCACTCCATTATCGAACTCTAATAATTCATTCGACTCGGCATTTCTAAGGCCATAGATACGGGCAACACCATCACCAACGGACAATACCATCCCTATCTCATCAAATTGGACTTTATTCTGTATACCATCCAATTGCATCTTCAACACATCAGAAACTTCGCTTGCTTTTATATTTTCAGACATATTAATTCATTCTAGTTGTTTAAGGCAAGTTTTTTAATAACTCCCCTTTGTATTATGGTTGTGCAGATTACACAATTTTTTTATTCTTTTTGAGCAATTGCTCTTTAATATTTCTCAATTGCGAGGTCACACTTGCATCCAAGCGATAAGTATCGAGATATAAAACAAAACCTCCACCAATACTAGGGTCTACTTGTGTTTCAAACTCAAGATTACCCACATATTTAGATTGAACCATTGTCTTTATTTTATTCTCCGTAACATTATCAATGAGATTTGCTGTTATTAACCGTCCTACACTAATATTCTTAGATTCTCTGTATAAATCTATATACACTTTGCATATCAATTGCAAGTATTTTTCTCTTCTTTGATGCAATACCAATTCAATAAATCGTTCTAATACATCACTTATTTTATTTCCGACAACTGATTTTATCAATTTTGATTTGTCGGAAACAAGCAATACAGGATTATCCAACATCGTTCGCAGATTTTGCATTTCTTTAAAACTGGACTCAAGTCGTAATACTTCATCGAAAACGGTTGTTTCCGCATGTTTTTCGTGAGCGTATTCAAACAATGCCCGCGCATAACGAGTAGATATCATTCCTGAATTCATAAAAATATATTATTAAGATTTAGACACCATTGCTTCATCCACCAAGCGATCTATTAGAGAGACTTGCTCTTTACCTGTATTCAGATTATCCCGAAGAACTTTTTCAGCAATATCAACAGACAGATTTGCAACCTGACGGCGAATGTCTTTGATTGCATCATTCTTTTCAAGTTGAATTTGTTTTCTTATTTCTTCAAGTTCTTTGATTCCTTCAACACGAGCTTGTTCTTTCGCTTGGTTTACGATTCTGTTTTTGGTACTTTCCGCATCACTTAAGATTTTTACCTGCTCGTTGCGTGCCGAAGTCAAAAGTGCTTCACACTCTTCTTTTATATTAGCCAATTGTTTATTGGCTTCTTTGGCAGCATCCAAAGATTTTTCGATATATTCATTTCGGTTATCGACCATCTTTGTAATCACAGGGAATCCGTATTTTGCCAATACTGCAAAAACAATTCCGAATGATAGAAGCATCCAAAACAAAAGACCTAAGTCAGGTTGTAATAAATTCATCTTAAATAATTTAGTTTATTATTTATAGGATAAATCCGCAAACTACAACAGCAAACAATGCAACTCCTTCGATAAGAGCCGCTGCTATAATCATAGACATACGAATGTCTCCGGTAGCTTCCGGCTGGCGGGCAATACCTTCCATTGCAGACGCTCCGATTTTACCTATACCAATACCAGCTCCAATGGCTGCCAAGCCTGCACCTATTGCGGCTCCTAATCCTGTAAAACTCGCTGCTGCTTGTAATAAAACTGCTAGTAACATAATCTTTATTTTTTTAGTTATTTAATTATTTTATATTATTCTCTGAATATGAATTAATGTTTTTCTGTCGCATGATGCGGCTCTATCTGCGCTAATCCGATGAACACGGCAGATAGCATTGTAAATACATAAGCTTGAATATATGCCACCAAAATTTCGACACAATCTATGAATATAGTTAACAAAACTGACACTAGTGTCATCGACGAGTTGATTGCAAATCCGAGGCTTGTAGTCACAAATATCAAGCACACTAACCCTAAAACAATGGCATGACCAGCCAAAATATTTGCAAAAAGACGAATCATCAAAGCAAATGGTTTGGTTATAATACCAACAAACTCTATTGCCGGCATAATAGGAATTGGAACTTTCAACCAAGTCGGCACATCCGGCCAAAAAATCTCTTTCCAATATTCTTTTGTGCCAAAAATATTTATTATGATCATCGTAAACAATGCCAAAACAAGAGTGATGGCTATATTTCCTGTCACATTTGCTCCTCCGGGAAAGATCGGTATCAATCCCATTATATTGTTTATGAAAATAAAGAAGAAAGCGGTCAGAAGATATGGTGCAAATTTTTTATAATTCTTACCAACACAAGGCTTAATTATATCATCATTTATATTCATGATGAACAGCTCCATGAATCCGACAAAACCCTTTGGTACTTTCGGATCTTCTTCTGTACTGTTTTTCTTATACCATCTTGCTACAGACAGAATAATAATGATGAGCAATGCACTATTTATTAAAAGAGATGCAGCATTCTTTGTCATAGAAATATCCCATGGACGAATTTCTTCTCCATCAGCAGTTTTTTCTATTATCTTACCTTTATACTTTCCTTCAGAGGCTATGGAGAATCCATTATATTCGGAATTTCCATGGTGAAACTCTGACGAGAGAAATATATTTAAACCACTATTTTCGCTATAGAGAATGACAGGTAAAGGAATCGAAATATGCTTGTCACCCCAGGTTGTTATATGCCATTCGTACGAATCTCCGAGGTGCTCAAGAATCAATTCCTTTACGTTTAATTCTTTTTCACTTCCAGACTTTTCTTCAGATGCATTTAGTCCCGATGTCCCTCCGATGACAAATACAAGTATCAAAAATAATATGTATTTCAGACGATTATCATTCATCTTTTTTTGTTTCATTTATTTTTATCTGCTTTTCTATTCTTGTAAACAATAACGTTTCTGCAGCCAGAAATAACAGGTATAATGCTAAAAACACAGCAACAAAACTTTTTATATCCACTTTTGCAACCAATATGCATATGGTTATGAATATGAGCGATGCTATCAGTTTCAATACCTTTGTGAGCATATATATATTTAACAATTGCTTCTTATTTTTTTTTCGTCTATATCTTTCTACAAGCATCACCATCAAGATTTCCAAAATAATGAAAAACAATAAGATACCTGCAAACCAATTTGCATTAAATGTTGGCAACACAAAGTATAATATACCACCAACACATGCCCCTATCAATAATCCGACAGCTATTACAATAACAATTAATTTGGATCTGAACAAATTACCCATTATATTTCAACACAAACTGTTACAGAATTGTGATTCACCTCTATGAATCCACCCGAAATGGTAACACTTTTCAAACCATCCTTCTCAGTCTGATAAATAATATCTCCCTGTTTCAAAGATGATACTAATGGCGCATGACTTGGATGAATGCTGAAATTTCCTTCTGTTCCGGGCAACTTCACGTATAACACATTTCCTTGAAAAAGTGTTTGCTCGGCAGATATCAATTTTAAATCCAATTCTTTCATATATCTTTTATTTCGACGCTTGTTCGTTCAGCTTCCTACCTTTTTCTATGGCATCTTCAATAGTTCCCACATTCAGGAATGCTTGTTCCGGAAGGTAATCAACCTCGCCGTCCAATATCATCCTAAATCCTTTTATAGTATCTTCTATATCTACAATCACACCTTGAAGTCCCGTAAATTGAGTTGCCACATTAAATGGTTGTGAAAGAAAACGTTGTATACGCCTTGCTCTATTAACAGTCGTACGGTCTTCGTCCGAAAGCTCCTCCATACCCAAAATAGAAATAATATCTTGTAGCTCTTTATTTCTTTGCAAAATTTGCTTCACACGCTGAGCCACCTCGTAGTGCTCTTCACCTACAACATTCGCATCCAGACTGCGCGATGTTGAACCCAATGGATCCACAGCGGGATAGATGCCCATTTCTGTGATTTTACGATCCAGCACGGTTGTTGCATCCAAGTGCGAAAACGTTGTTGCGGGTGCAGGGTCTGTCAAGTCGTCTGCCGGCACATATACAGCCTGCACAGAAGTGATTGATCCGTTTTTTGTAGATGTGATACGTTCCTGCATCGCACCCATTTCTGTAGCTAGTGTCGGTTGATATCCCACAGCCGAAGGCATACGTCCCAATAAAGCTGACACTTCGGATCCTGCCTGTGTGAAACGGAATATATTATCTATAAAGAAAAGAATGTCTTTAGGTCCATTTGCTGCATGATCTGCATCACGAAACGATTCTGCAACCGTCAGTCCTGACAATGCCACAGAAGAACGTGCACCAGGAGGCTCATTCATCTGACCGAATACAAGTGAAATTTGCGATTTTTGAAGCTCATCGTAGTCCACTTTCGACAAATCCCAATGACCTTCTTCCATTTCCTTTTTAAAAGCTTCTCCGTAACGAACCACATTCGATTCTATCATTTCACGCAATAAATCGTTTCCTTCACGTGTCCGCTCACCGACACCTGCAAACACGGAATAACCGTTGTGTTTTTTAGCAATATTGTTAATCAATTCCATGATAAGCACAGTCTTGCCTACTCCAGCACCACCAAAAAGACCCACTTTTCCACCTTTTGCATATGGAGCCAACAAATCAATCACTTTGATGCCAGTGAACAATACTTCACGAGTCGGAACCAGATCTTCAAATTTTGGTGGTTCTCTATGAATAGGTAAAGTATCTTTGTTCCTCAAGGCAGTCATTCCATCAATGGTTTCACCAACCACATTCATCAAACGACCTTTGACTTGATCACCAATAGGCATGGTTATAGGAGAGCCACTTGCAACAACTTCCAGACCACGTCTCAATCCGTCGGTACTATCCATCGCTACGGTTCTGACTGTGTCTTCGCCAATGTGCTGCTGCACTTCCACAATCAATATGCGCCCGTCAGATCTTCTGATATGCAGTGATTCATAGATTTCCGGCAAACTAAATGTTGCATCTTTTTTCTCAAAATAAACATCCACCACCGGACCAATTATTTGAGATATACGACCGATCAATTGCGACATAGTTATTTATATTTTTTATGTTTTATATTTATCAGAACTAATCAGAGAAATTATAAAATCGAGATACGTTTTTTCGTTGTCTAAGCAATAAATATGCACATCTAAAAAAAAACTAGAGTGCAAACCTACAATTTTTTATTTGTTGAATTATAGCCTATATTATGTTACGGAACATATCTGGCACTGATTTGTTGGAACAAATATAGAGAATATTTCATTTTTAAATTTTAAATTTGCATTAAAAAACATGTATTATCGCAGTTTTATAATATTAATTAACAATATAAAATATACATTTCAAAAATGGGGAAAATCTTAATCATCGGAGCAGGAGGTGTTGGAACTGTTGTCGTACACAAGGTTATGCAAAATTCGGATATATTTACCGAAATAATGCTTGCAAGTCGCACCAAATCTAAATGTGACGCTATAGCGGATAAAATCGGTGGTGGAAAAATAAAAACAGCTCAAGTTGATGCTGATGATGTAGAAGATTTGAAAGCTTTATTTAACTCTTTCAAACCAGAATTGGTTATTAATGTAGCTCTACCCTATCAGGATTTAACAATTATGGATGCCTGCCTTGCCTGTGGTGTGAATTATCTTGACACGGCCAATTATGAACCTAAAGACGAAGCCAAATATGCTTATAAATGGCAATGGGCATATCAGGATAAATTTAAAGAAGCCGGACTAACTGCAATATTAGGCTGTGGCTTTGATCCGGGTGTTACAAGTGTATTCACGGCATATGCAGCAAAGCATCACTTTGATGAACTGCACACGTTGGACATTGTAGATTGTAATGCCGGAGATCATGGTAAAGCCTTTGCAACCAACTTCAATCCAGAAATCAATATACGTGAAGTTACTCAAAAAGGTAAATACTGGGAAAATGGGAAATGGATTGAAACCGAGCCTCACGAAATACACAAACCATTGACTTATCCTAATGTTGGCCCTAAAGAATCATATGTCATCTATCATGAAGAATTGGAGTCGTTGGTGAAAAACTTTCCGACACTCAAACGTGCGCGTTTTTGGATGACTTTCGGACAAGAATATCTCACACACTTGCGTGTTATCCAAAACATAGGTATGGCCCGCATCGATCCGATTATATACAATGGGGTGGAAATTGTGCCTATAAAATTCCTGAAAGCGGTATTGCCTGATCCGGGAGAGCTTGGAGAAAATTATACGGGTGAAACGTCGATAGGTTGTCGCATTACCGGTATTAAAGATGGAAAGGAGCGCACATATTATGTATATAATAATTGCTCACATGAAGCAGCATATAGAGAAACCGGAGCTCAGGGAGTAAGTTACACCACAGGTGTTCCGGCTACAATCGGAGCCATCATGTTCATGAAAGGACTTTGGCGCAAACCGGGAGTGTTCAATGTAGAGGAATTTGATCCGGATCCATTTATGGAAGAACTGAATAAGCAAGGACTACCTTGGCATGAATTGTTTGATGTAGATTTGGAAATGTAACAAACCCTTTCCTTAAAGATATTAAATAATGGACAGATTTTTAACGAATTTGTCCATTATTGTTTTATATTTGCCAAATAACAAGTAGCCTAAAAATTTATGGTCAAAAAAATATTACCATTAATTATCCTATTCTTGTTTCTGACGAACTTAACCCTGTCTGCACAAAAAACAGAGAAAGGCATTGCATCCTACTATGCAAGCAAACTACATAAAAGACGCGCGGCAAGCGGCGAAGTCTATCACAAGGACAGTATGGTCTGTGCACACAAGACTTTTCCTTTTGGCACACTATTGGAAGTTTGGAATCCCAAAAACGACAGATCGGTTGTTGTCAAAGTAATAGACCGAGGTCCTCACACAAAAGGACGTGTCGTTGATCTATCGTATGCTGCTGCAAAAGAGCTCGATATCATTAATCATGGCCTAGTAAAAGTAGAAGTGAAGCCATATAGACCTAAACGCTTCAAACCACTTACAGAACTGAAACAAACTCCTGTTTTTTTGCTAAAAGCTCCTGTTTTTATCTTGGAACCAAAGAAAATAAGTTCAAAATAAGGTTCTTCCCCGAAAGAATAGTTTTAAAGACTTTCTGTCGATTAAAACTATAAATTGGTCGATTGTCCTTGTCAGAATTATTTGCGTAATATACTTTTAGATTCATAAAACTAAGTAATTTAAATGCAAAATTATGAGAAAGATCATTATTTCTACCGTATTGGTTATAGCTGCTACAGTAAGCATATCTGCACAACCTCCACAAGGAGGTGGAATGGGTGGTGGAAGGCCCGGACCTGGCGGAGGTGGACGTCCTCCTATGGGACAACAAATGCAACAAAATGACGATGATTTTGTAATAATGAGGCTTCCTGACATCAATGGATTGACTCTATCTCAACGAGAAAAATTATCTAAAGTCATCACAGATGAACACAAAAGTGTGATGAAACTCATGAAAGAGAAACATGAGTTAAGAATGCAAACAGATAAAAGGTCAGACTTGAGCCAGAAAGATATGGACAAGAATATAAAGAAAATAAACAAAATAGATGAAAAAATAAAGAAAGCAGAAATAAAAGCTGACAAAAAATATCAGTCTATATTGACAAACGAACAATATTCTGAATTTATCCAAAAGAAGAAAGAAATTGAGTTCAGAGGAGGCCAGCAACCAAGACATCGCGATAACGAAAGGCAACAACCCAGAAATCAACCGCAAGAGCCTGATGGACCAGGAGATATGCCACGTGATGAGAATTTCTAAAAATAACAATTAAAATGACTAAAAAACAAATTGGATACAAAGCATTTGCTTTAGCTGCGTGCACAGCGTTGGCAATAAACATTTCTGCTCAGGAAAAATGGACATTAGCTTCGTGTATCGAATATGCCCGTGAAAAAAATATACAAGTGCAGAAATCCAAATTAACAGTTGAAAGCTATGAAGTCGATGTTATGCAATCTAAAGCAGCTCTATTTCCCAGTTTAAGTGGTACAGTCTCTCAAAATTTCAACAATTCACAAACCGATGAGAAAGGAGATGGAAATTATCGCTACAAAGGTCTATTTACAGGAAATTATGGATTGAATGCTAATTGGACAATATATAATGGGAACCGTAACAGAAATGCTGTCAAACAATCGAAATTGCAAAAAGACGCAGAAGAACTGAATACTCAAAACATTCAGAACAATATCGAAATTTCGATAGCCCAAGCGTATTTGCAAATTCTTTACACCCGTGAGTCCATCAAAAACGACGAAAATATTTTGGCATCATCCGAAGCTCAGCTAAAACAGAGCAAAGATTTTTTAGATGCCGGCAGCATCACCATGAGTGAATATGCTCAGGTCGAAGCACAATATAGTTCTTATAAGTATGATCTGGTGGTTGCACAAAATTCGTTTGATAATTATAAACTTCAGTTAAAACAATTACTGGAATTGGATTATAATACAAATTTTGATCTTGATTTTCCTGATATAAACGACAATTTGGTGTTGCAACTGCTTCCTGAAAAATATGAAGTATATGAAACAGCTTTGAATCTTATGCCCGAAATCAAGAATAGTAAATTGGGTATTGATATTGCTAATTTAGGAATATCTACGGCGAAGGCTGGACGTCTTCCAACCATCGCGCTTTCTGGCAATTTAGGAACAAGTAATGTATATAATGAATCGCCCGGTTTTTTCAAGCAATTTGGGCGAAATTTCACACAAG
Source organism: Dysgonomonas sp. (assembly GCA_047974325.1). Lineage (GTDB taxonomy): Bacteria > Bacteroidota > Bacteroidia > Bacteroidales > Dysgonomonadaceae > QVMP01. The sequence goes on from JBKECE010000224.1 coordinate 8,949, forward strand.
GAATTGGCATTTCATTGAGTATTCCTATTTTTGACAATAGCCAGAACAAGGCAAACATCCAGAAAGCGAATATAGAGTACCAAACCGCAGAATTGAATCTGATTGATGCCCAGAAAACTTTGCTCAAAACGATAGAAGGTTTATATCAGGATGCAGTTTCGGCGCAAAGCAAGTATGTTGCAGCAAAAGATAAATTAAAATCTGCGGAATTGAGTTATCAACTCATGAAAGAGCAATATGATCTTGGGCTTAGTAGCACACTCGAAATGACAACAGAAAAAAATAATTATGCAAATGCCCTTCAAGAACTTTTACAGGCTAAATACACAGCACTGATAAGTATAAAATTACTTGATTTTTATCAAGGAAAAACTATAACCATTTAAATTATAAAGATTTAATCATATTGTAGAAATGAATAAGAAATTAAAAAAATATGCACTTATTGTTGTTGCAATTATAGTTATTGCTGTAATTGTGTTCTTTATTATACCCGGCAGCAAACAACAAAACATTGTGTTAGTGACTTCGAAAGTAGAAAAAGGAAGTATATCTACATCTGTAACGGCTACAGGAACTGTTGAACCAATAACATTGGTGGAAGTAGGTACTCAAGTGTCCGGTGTTATTTCTAAAATTTATGTCGATTTCAACTCTGTTGTAAAAAAAGGTGAAAAACTGGCAGAATTGGATACCAGACTGTTAAATTCCGAATTGGAAACAGCACAGGCTAACTTAGAAACCAAACAAGTAGAATTTGAAAATCAAAAACTTAACTATAACAGGCAAAAGGAACTTTGGCAAAAAAAAGCAATCAGCCAATCTGATTGGGAAAGTGCAGAGCTATCATATAAAACAGCAAAACTTGCTGTAACGACATCACAAGCTGCTGTATTGAAAGCCCGAACAAATTTAGGTTATGCAACCATTTCTTCCACAATTGACGGTGTAGTCATTTCGCGAGCCGTAGAAGAAGGTCAAACGGTTGCAGCATCATTCAGCACACCTACCCTATTCACCATAGCAAATGATTTGACAAAGATGCGTGTCATTGCAAACGTTGACGAAGCTGATATCGGTGAAGTACAAGAAGGCCAACGTGTTACATTTACCGTTGATGCGTATCCTAATGATCAGTTTACCGGAAAAGTAGTACAAGTTCGTCTCGAAGCCACAACAACATCGAATGTTGTGACATACGAAGTTGTTATTGAAGCCCCCAATCCCGATTTAAAACTGAAACCAGGACTTACGGCAAGTGTAAATATATTCACAATGGAGCAAAATGACGTATTGCTCATACCTTCTAAGTCTTTGCGTTTCACACCGGATGCATCTGTCCTCAAAAGTATCAAAGATTTGACTATCGAAAAGGCAACAGGAACAGATTCAAATCAAAAGACAGTTTGGGTCAAATCCGGAAATAAATTATCGCCAAAGACTGTAACATTAGGTACAACAGATGGCATTAATTATGTTGTTACATCCGGTCTAAATGAAGGTGAGGAAGTGACTACAGGTGTAGCCCAAAAATCTGAAGTTGTGGAGGATTCCACCAGTAGCAGTACAGAAACTAGTCCTTTCATGCCCAAACGTCCTGGCAATAATAGCACCAAAAAAAGTAATTGATGGCTAAAGAGATAATAAGAATAGAAAATCTGAAACGAGATTTCACAGTTGGTGACGAAGTAGTGCATGCACTACGCGGAGTAGATTTTACTATTTATGAAGGAGAGTTTGTGACGATCATGGGAACCAGTGGTTCCGGTAAATCAACACTGCTCAATCTATTAGGTTGTTTGGATACTCCTACCGAAGGAGAGTATTATCTGGATAGTATTTCAGTCAGAAAAATGGGAAAAAATGACCGTGCTACTCTTCGCAACCTAAAGATAGGGTTCGTTTTTCAATCTTATAATTTGTTGCCGAAAACAACAGCCTTGGAAAATGTTGAATTGCCATTGATGTACAACCCCAATATTTCATCCAAAGACAGACAGGAAAGAGCCATCAGGTCTTTGAAAGAAGTAGGATTGGAAGACCGGATGAATCATAAATCAAACCAAATGTCAGGAGGGCAGCAACAGCGTGTTGCAATTGCTCGCGCATTGGTGAATGATCCTGTTATTATTTTGGCCGATGAAGCTACAGGAAATCTGGACACACGCACTTCATTTGAGATTTTGACTCTTTTACAAAAGATGCATGACGAGGAAAATAAAACAATAATTTTTGTGACCCACAACCCCGAAATAGCAGATTTCAGCACGAGAAACATCATTCTAAGGGATGGTAAAATAACAGAAGACAAACAAAACAGCAACATAAAATCGGCTAAAGAAACATTAGACAGATTGCCCAAAGAGGCTGATGCATTAAAGAGAAAATAAGTATGAATGTTTTCAATCTATT
>JBKECE010000265.1:0-1758 GCA_047974325.1 Dysgonomonas sp.
TGTTTTCGTTGGCAGACCAGTTGATGGGCCACCACGCTGAACATCAACAATAACAAGTGGAAGCTCTGCCATAACGGCCAAACCTATTGCTTCACCTTTTAGAGCAAGACCCGGACCTGAAGTCGTTGTTACAGCCAGACTTCCCGCAAAACTTGCCCCAATAGAAGAGCATATCGCCGCAATTTCATCTTCTGCCTGAACAACTTTGACCCCCATACTTTTGTGTAATACCAATTCTTGCAAAATATCAGTCGCAGGAGTTATCGGATATGAACCCAAGAATAAAGGTTTTCCAGCCTTTTCTGATGCAGCAATCAAGCCATAAGCAGTTGCTTTATTGCCATTGACATCAATATAGTAACCTGATTTATTTTCGACAGACTCCACACGGTAGGTCGAAATGAGCAAATCATTATTTTGTCCGAAATTATAGCCATCTATCAAAACCTTCAAGTTTGCTTCAAGCAACATCGGTTTTTTAGAAAATTTATCAGAAAGTATTTCATTAATTACATCCAGAGGTCTGTTAAATAACCAACAAACAACACCTAAAGCAAACATATTTTTACTCCGAACTTTTGTTTTCAGATCCAAATCAAAATTCTCCAAACTCGACTTTGTCAAGGACGTAATGGGAATTGTAACAACTTCGACCAAATCCAGACCTAATTCTGTGAAAGGGTCGTCAGTCTTAAATTCGGCCTTCTCTAAATCTCTTTTAGTAAAAGAGTCAGTATCTATAATGACTACCGATTTCGTTTTGATTGTCTTAGCATTCACCTTCAATGCCGCAGGATTCATTGCAATAAGCACATCAGCCTTATCTCCCGAAGTATAAACTTTCGATCCAAGATGAACCTGAAACCCCGAAACACCACTTAAGGTTCCTTGCGGAGCTCTCATCTCGGCAGGAAAATCGGGAAAAGTAGCTATCTGATTTCCGAGTACTGCAGACAGATTCGAGAACATATTTCCCGATAATTGCATACCATCGCCCGAATCGCCCGAGAACCTAACCACGACATTCGTCCTATCTTTTACTAAAATATCTTTCTTCATAATTTTTTCCTTTGCCCGGCGCAAAGATAAGGAAAGTAAATTTAATAAAAAACTTACATTCTGTCAGATTCAGTAAGATGCATTTCCTTTTCATTCTTTTTCCTTATATTTGCCTCGACATCTAACATTTACGATTACAATACAAAGACAGCATGAAATTGTTACTCTCTACAATATTTTTACTTTTCACAAACATATCTATCGTCTCTGCTTTGCCCAAAAACAACGGAAGCTCCTTAGATAGCATTATTACTTACAATGGACATTATGTAAAACAATACAAAGAAGTGCCCATCTATGGAGCAAGTGGAATTACAAAAACAGATGGCTTCATATGGAATGATGGACAATGGGTGCATTCGTTTGTGACGAACTACACATATGACACAAAAGCCAACTTGTTGTCAGAAATAAAAACGATGAAGGACGGCGAATATATCGGGCAAAAGAGCATATATACTTATGACGACCAAAATAACTTTCTTTCAGAAGAATTTTATATAAGCAACTCATCAACGCAACTGATAGGACTTTCGAAACATGTATACCAATACAACCCCGACTGGACTATCAAAAACGTTACGGCATCAGTGTGGGATGCAAAATCGGCGATATGGATTGAAGAGGCTCTATATAAATATGAGTATGATACAAATCAAAATCAAACACTAGAAGAAATTTCTGTCAAAACTATAAATT
>JBKECE010000277.1:0-40442 GCA_047974325.1 Dysgonomonas sp.
GCAATACTTTTGGAGAAAAGGAGGAATAACCGCGTTTGAGATCCTTTGCTCCATATACAATTTTTGAAACCTGAGCCCAGCCCAATCCTCCGGCACACATAGGACACGGCTCAAGTGTAACATACAATGTGCATTCGGTCAAATACTTCCCACCCAGCACATTCGCTGCGGCGGTTATTGCCTGCATCTCTGCATGAGCAGTAACATCATTCAATGTCTGGGTCAAGTTATGCGCTCGGGCTATAACCGTGTTTTGACAAACCACAACAGCGCCAACAGGAATTTCGCCCCGGTCAAATGCTTTCTGAGCTTCAATCAAAGCCTGACGCATAAAATAGTCGTGGTTAAGGATTGAATTTTCCTTCATCGACGCATCTCATTTTCACCGAAAAGAGTTGGATAATCCTGTTCCAGATTTTTCAGGACATGGGTAATCACAGTTTCTCTACACCAACGGGATTTATTCGTAATCTTGTATTTTTTAATATAAGAGCACAGCAAATTAAACTCATCGTCATTCAACGAAAATGTAATATGCTTATTTCTTGGCGATTGCGCTCCTTTTTTAGTTGGTTTCATAAGTTTTACAAAAATAGGTTCCTTTCTTCAAAAAAAAAAGAAAAGGATCATCTTTTTAAATCCGGAAGAGAAAGACTTAAATTCAATTCGAGATTATAAAGAACAGATAGCTATAAACTCAATAAGCAAAGGAAAAGAACCCTCTATTTTATATCAGTAGATTTTAGTACTTTCATCTAACGAAAATTGAAAGTATTAAAACCATTAAACGTAATTTATGTCATGACTACATTAACCTATCTATTCCGGCCATCCAGCAAAAGTAAATCTTCAAAGGGCAGCATCTATATGCAGTTTATTCACCAGCGAAAAGTAAAAATCGTAACCCTCTCCTATAAGCTATATCCTCACGAATGGGATGCTCAAAACCGCTTCGTAGCGCAAATTGCACCCGAGAGCGAACGCTATCATTATCTGTTGCAGGTAATAGATAACCTACAACGAAACAATCTCATGTTCCATAAAATCACAGCTTCACTTGAAGCACAAGGCAGATACACAGTTGACGATGTAGTACGAATATTTCGTAATTCAGATAACATGGACCACTTACTGCCTTTTGCGGAGTTATTATCAAGTAAATTACGTAAATCGGGGCAAGAACGCACTGCACGGGCCTATCTGAGTGCCGTTCGCAGACTTATAAAATATAACAACAATGAAGATCTGAAACTCAATCACATCAATACTTGCCTGATAAAGGATTTTGAAAGAGAATTAAAATCTACCGGAAAAACGCTCAACACTATCTCCTTCTATATGCGTAACTTGAGGTCTATATACAATCAGGCAATTCAAGAAAAGATCATAGTCCGCAAAAATGAAAATCCTTTTGCCTCTGTGTTCACAGGCGTTCAAAAAACAAAGAAAAGAGCTTTGACCATGGAAGATCTCCAATTGCTGAACAAGCTTGATTTTTCTAAAAAACTAGAAAACAAAATGACGGTGAAAGACCCTACATCAAATTTGTATCAGGCTTGGCGATTGTTTTTTTTCTGTTTCCATGCACGCGGTATGAGTTTCGTAGACATGGCATACCTACGCAAAGAAAACATCCGGGGAGGTATCATCACCTACTATCGAAAAAAAACAGGACAATTGATGGAAGTAAGCATCACGCCTATGCTGCAGAAGATAATAGCCAGTTTTAGCGACGAGATGCAATCCAGTCATTACGTTTTTCCTATCATCAAAGATGAGAAGAAAGATGCACGATTGCAATACGAAACCGGTTTACGTCTGCAAAACTTCCGTCTCAAAAAATTATCTCTGCTCTGTGGCATCAAAAAAAATATTTCGACACACGTAGCTCGCCATAGTTGGGCAACAGTAGCAAAAAGAGAAAATCTGCCTTTATGGGTAATCAGCGAAGGATTGGGGCATAGCAATGAAAAAACGACATATACCTATCTGGCTTCATTTGACCGTTCGGTGTTAGACTCCGCCAATGAAGTAATTTCCCGAGCGGTGAGCAGTCTGTGGGACCCATCTCAAAGTGCCTTTTGCAGAATTTCTTAATGTTTTTGTAGGAAAGAAATAATCACTGTGTGTTTTTTACTCTAATTATCATTTCTATAAATAAATTATGCCTGTATTATCCTATTTATTGGGCATCGTATATACTGTACTTCCAACACCGAGAATCTAATCTATGAAAACAAGCAAAAAGAGAATAATTTAGATCTGAACACCTTATAAAAATCATCTATAAAAAGAGAATATTTATGTCTTTTCAGAAGAAAATAAATAAAAAAATCCATCACTTTCTAAGTGACAGATCACAATTATCCAAGAGCAGCAAAAATAGTATACTTTTCCATTTCAGCCAAATCTTTTCTCATTTATTTTCATCTGTTTAAGTTGCAATATATTCTACATCTGATAAATGAAGACCTTTTCATCGATGCAGATTTATATCGTTTATTATAAGCATGTTTCATATTTGTTTTACAATTTACGAATAGCTTAATTTATAATTAATGCTTATTATCTCTATTTATAAATATATTAATCCTACTTATTTATTTTTTTTCAAAATTTTGTTTGATAAAAAGTTTATAACAAAATATTCAATTCACAACAAATCGTTTATTATAAGCAAGATATAATTGTGATCTGTCACTTAGAAAGTGATGGGTTGCGATTTATCCGGGAATTAATTCTTAATTACAAAGTCGAAACTATATGTTTATGGACACAGGTATTATTAAGCGTGTCAAAGTACGCTTCACGCCTTCTATCAAATTAACACTTATGGGTATTCCTGTTGGAGAAACCAGGCTCATAAAAGCAAAAGAATTCAAAACAAATGTCGTGCGTACAGCTATCAGTAAACTCAAAGCAGAAGGATATGATTTCACAGCCACAGAAAGAGGTCTTATCAATGAGGTGTTGGTGACACGCAACTTGTAAGCGAAAATTATAACCTGCGATGGCGGAATCTCTGCCACAGGAATTCTATACACAACAAAGAACTGAAACATATAAAACTATAACAACAATACCAAAGAGACTATGAGATTTAAAGGACTAATAATAATCCTGTTGCTGATACTTTCCAGCAACGGGATCTATTCACAGAATGAAGATGGAGTACAACTTCCATCCGAAGAAACGGGAAAGGAATTGGAAAACATGAGAAGAGGTCCATCTCTGCGATACGGACCCGGTGGCAGTGATGAAGATGGAAATGCTCAAGGAGAGGTTCCGGTCGGAGATGCAAGCAACGGCATTTTAATAACCTTCATAATATTAAGTTCCGCATACATCGGACTGAACATATATAAATCAAAAAAAGAAGAACGATAAAAAATGAATATTATAATGATATGAAAAGAACAAAGATTATTTTTTTACTCTGTTTGATACTTGCTCCTATCATAGCAAAAGCACAGACTTATGAAGCATTGGACGATAATTACTATGTGAAGCCAAATAGCACGACCTTCACAACATTAGATATATTATATAATGATGCATTGGGTGGAGATTTTGGTTGCACGGCAGCAGGTTTGACTCTGACTTTTCCTTCGGGTGTAACCGGTTCTACGATCTTCTATACGGCAAAGGGTCGGTTCACTGTTAATAATTCTACAAAAGCACTGTCTTATCGTCCTAACACGGGTGCGATAGGACAAGACTCTCTCACTTATCAGTGGACATGTGAACCTAAATTGGGCACTACCACGACAAAATCGGCTACTGTCTACATCAATATAAACGATAAACCTGATTTTGTGAGCGAAGCAAACTGTTATGTAGCTCCTGATGGCATCACATTTGATATAAAAGAACTGGCAAGAAGTTCATCAACTCTCTCTAGTGATCCTTTATCCAATCCTATCTGCGGAGATATAGACAACGATGGCAACATCGAAATTATTGTAGCGCGTTGCGCAGGCGGAACCACTATTCACAATTGGGATCAGATCCAAATCTTTGAAGTGAAAACAAGCAATGGTGTCATGAGCATCAATCTTCAACAAGCCATTTCGGTTGGCACTCAGACAGCCTACCCTTCAGGTTCATTCGCTATTGCAAAAGTAGACGGAAGTGAATACGCTTCAATATTCGCAGTTTTGACAACGTCTTACACTTTGGCAAAATATGACTATAATCCGGTTACAGGTCAATACACTCAGACATGGACAACCTCCTATGGTTATCCTACTGCAACAACATATACCAAAGTTGCCACACCTCTCATAGTAGATATTATGGGAAATGGACGAACTCAGGTTTCTGTTTTTTCTAAACTGTTTGACACAAAAACAGGAAAACTTTTGGTGCAGGGAACTGATGCTTCGAACAACCCGATGATGGGAACAACTTCCTCCAAATCAGCTTATTCTTTTGGACATTTTGGGCATAGTAACGGGCAGCAATCCGTAATGGTTGCCGGTGACATTGACGGCGACGGCATTCAAGAACTAATTGGAGGAGATTGCGTATATAAGGTTCATCTGGAAAATTTCGATACACAAGTAGCTGCAAATACATATAAACTCTACAAACGAGCAGATAAAACCGGACATGCAGAAGTTGGGGATGGAGGCACTGGATTAGCAGATTTCGACAACGATGGATTACTCGATGTTGTGGTGGCCGGTCCTGTCAACAATCAATATGCATCTACGACTGCAAATGCCGCTGTCTACATCTACAATCCTCGCACGGGAACCGTTATGCATACCAATACCATAACAGACATACCAAGAGCTGGAGGTAGCGGACCATCCATGCCCTTTCTGGGCGATCTTGACGGAGATGGATACACCGAATTTGCCATCACAGGAAATTCTACTCTGCGGGCATATAAATACAACCCTGCATCCAAAATATTGGAATTGATGTGGAATCTGCCAACCACTGACACCTCCGCATCCACAACACTATCTATGTTCGACTTTGCACAAGACAGCAAAGCTAAATTAGTCTATAGGGACGAAACCACTTTGAGGATAATAGATGGTAGAAAATATGGCGACGATGGAGTCACTCAACTCACTGATGCACAACGAACCCTATCTACTTTCAATAACGTACAGTCGGGAACCGTAGATGAATATCCTATTGTTTCCGATGTGAACGGCGATGGTGCTGCCGAAATTATCACTGTCGGCACAGACAGAAGATTTTATCCTTCAACCGACTGGGATCCTTATGGAAGTGTTCGCGTTTACGGAGCATCAGGTACAAAAAAATGGGCTCCTGCTCGCACAATGTGGCATCAAACAGCCTATAATCCACTTTATGTGAATGACGACTTAACCGTTCCTGCCCATCCTCTTTCTCCGTCAACAGCTTTCCATAAGGCAAGCGGTGGTGTAGAACGTCCTTTCAACAACTATTTGCAACAGGCTACAGCCTTGAATAGAGAAGGAACCATGATTATGCTAGGTGCTGATCTCGATTTTAATCCGGCTGTAGTGAAACGGCTTACATATGACGGCTTGGGTAACATCGACATTTCCTTTGGTTTGAGAAATAACGGTGATTCTCCCTTTACTGGTCCTATATATGTGGCATTATGGGCACAATCAGGTTCAACATATACCAAAGTGGGTGGTACGACCTATGCCAATACAACCGGTTTATCTAACGAACCGGGATCAAACACTCTGCTATTGAATTTCACAGTTCCTGAAACCAATCTTCCGGCAAACTTCGATATGCTCTTCTTAACCGTAAACTTATCCACAGATCCCGGATCATCACCTTCTTTCTATAGCCAGAAGGAGTGTTTGTCCAGCAATAATGTAGCATCCGGACTTAATCTGGTTAGTGGAAGTTTGGTGATGTGTGAAGGTGAGACTGATACCGTAAGAGTATTGCCTTCAGGAGTTTATTACTTGAAATGGTACAATAGCGACGGCACTGTTGCAAAAACAACAACCACCGATGTGAATGACAATTGGCTGAAAGTGACAAAAAATTCAAGCCCAATTCAATATTATCTGGTAGAAAGCTATAAATATTCTGGTGATACCAAACCTATTTTGCCTCTGAAAGATACCGTATTCGTATACTTATCGCCCAGTGATCTGAAATGGACAGGGAAAGCCCTCAATCAAGATTGGCACGATTACCAAAACTGGGAAAATATAAGTAATGTTCCTAACAGGGCTGAAGCCAATGTACCGAGAGGTTGCACAAATGTTGTAATACCCGATGGAGTGAGCAACTATCCAGACCTGACAGATTATGAAAATAGTGGACATACCCTATATCTAACTTACTCAAAAGCGATGTGCGACAGCATCTACTTCGAGCATGGCGGTGAAGTTCAACGTTCAACTGACCTCAACTACAATAAGGCTGCATTCGGAGCAACTCTCAACAGCCACCATTGGTACACATTTTCTCCTCCTTTGAAAGATTTTTATACACGAGATTTTTATCGGAAAGATGTGGTTCCGGCACTTGACGACATCAAAACCTATGCGAGAGGATGGGCTAGAAAAAATCCGGAAACATCTTACTACGGGGCACAATGGACAAATACGTTCAATACTCCGAACACCACCTTTGTAGCAGGAGAAGCATTCGGACTCTGGGTAAGCGACAAGTCTAAAACAGATCCGAGCATTCCATCTCACGATCCATTTAGCTTTGAGTTTCCCAAACCCGATACGGAATTTTATATTTATAGAACGGATGAAACAACAATAGTCTCGGGACCTTATGCTGCACCAAGGACAAACAGTCATCGCTTTATTTTCGATTCAATGCCGGATGCTTCGGGAAATTTCAATCTAAAAGTGAATAGCGAGAATCCAAAAACAGGAGATTATGTGCTGATAGGAAACCCATTTTTCTCCAATCTGGATTTTGATTTGTTCTACACCGCTAACTCATCTAATATACAACCACGTTATTATATTCCGGATGAAGATGGAAACTTTCTGAAGATATATGATAAAACAAATCAATCGGGTTCCAATCTGACAAAAAATATACCTCCGATGCAGGCATTCCTAGTTCAACTAAAACAAGACGGTGTGACCCAATTGAAAGCAAACGGAGATATGTCTGTCATTTCTGTCGGAAATAAAATAAAGAATGCTTCGTCATCAGGCACATCTCCATACATTATTGTGGAAAGCCGTCAGGACAATTCATATGCAAGAACATTCATCGGATTTGATAATGAAAAGAACAATAACGCTTATAATCCGGAAGAAGATGCTATGGCTGTGTTGATGATGGACAATAACTTCAGTGGCATTTGTCTATCGTCTATAGCAACAGACGGCATCAAATGTTTCAATAATATGATGAAACTGCCTGAGTTGAGTTATGACATTCCACTAAGTGTTCAAACTTTATCATCAGGGGACATTACTCTGAACATCAACAATTTGCCATCTATCATGGAAGCCGGATACAAGGCTGATTTTTATGATGCACTGACAGGAGAAGTCATAGCCACAGATATCAACTCGATGTACACATTTGAGAACATCGTTCCGACATCTACATCATTCATAGATAACAGGTTTTTTATCAGACTTTCAAAAATAAATTCCGGTATTGAACAAAGTGCAGATAAAGAAAGCAATGTCTTTATTAAAATCAACAATGGCTCTCTGAAAATAGAAAGTTCGGATGTGTTGAAAGATGTGCAGGTCTATAATCTTCAAGGGCAAACAGTTTGCTCCTTACAGCCCAATAGTTCTACTTGCGCAGCCAATGTTGGTAATGAAAAGATCTACATAGTGAAGGTGAAAACCGATTCAAAAGTGATCTCAAGAAAAGTTTTCAACAACTAACAATGAAACCAATCGGGGTAAGCCTAAGAAGCTTACCCCTTTTCTTAATATAATTCTTAAACGTAATTTTATTTTAACTCATGAGAAAAATTTACTATGTGTCGATGTGCCTCTGCACCCTCTTATTATCAACAGTAACAGCTTTGGGACAAACGACAAAAGCGAAAAAGAATTTTCAATTCAACAATGCCAGAACATTAACATTGTATGATCTCGAAGTGATTGATTCCAATACCGGACTGATCTACGAAGACGATTTCTTCAAAGTAACAGGAACCAACACAACGAATCTTGTACTATCAGGCAATCCTCCGTATTATTATGACTGCCTGTTCCCAAATGATGACAGCAGAACCAGCGTAAAATATTTAGGAATGCACAACAGTTCTGTCAATGGATCTGTAATCGGAGGTTCGTCCACAGTAGACATCGAATTCAAATTGTCTCCAAGTGTAGGAGAATTAGTTGGAATGTATATATATGGTTTCACAGAAAGCTCTTATCGCCCCGAAGTGAGAGTATTGCTAGGACCTAACACAATCAATGCTGCTAACTATTATGAAGGTTTTTATCTGAACGGAAGTGATATGTTGGAACACTCCATACAATTGCCGCAATCAGAAGTGAGTGCCTGCAACGTGGTCGATGCATATACGTCGGTTCCCGATACAATTGTAGATGGAGAGGTTAGTGGTGAAGAATATGTAAATATGCGCCGCACGATTGACAAATTCAGAATATCATGGACTCCCGCAAAACAAACTCCTGCGATCGGAAATCCGGAATTAATCGGCATAAAGATTTTATATAATATCGATAGCAGTGTTGGCATTGAGTCTGATGCTCCTGCTAGTTTTAGATTAGCACAAAATGGTAGCGAACTATCTTTCAATGAAGCTGCAAATGTCGAAGTATACTCTTTGTCAGGTATTCTTGTGGCAACAGGTAGAGCGACAAGCCTTGTTTCGCTTGCACCGATGAGCAGAGGAATTTACATTGTGAAAGCACAAAGTGTTTTGAACGGAAACAATTTAATTCAGAAAATAGCATACCTTCCATAAATTCGGATAAAACACAGGACAATAATCTAACAATGCCGGACTTATACATTTGCTAACACGGCAAATTATTTTTAAAACACTGGCTGCGACCCTGCATAACTTTTAGCAAATGTCGCAGTCATTTTTTTTAATTATTTTTCTTATAGCTGATCACAGCCCAAGTATTGAAAAAAACAGCAAATCCACATAGAAAAAGCATTTGGTTTTTGAGTTCACCGATACCACTTCCTTTGAGATAGACCATCCTCATCACCTGTATAAAATACTTCAAGGGATTAAAAGCCGCAATTCCTTGCGCCCAATCGGGCATACTCGTGATAGGAGTGAACAGTCCACTCATCAAAATCAGTATCATCACAAAGAAATACATCACAAACATAGCCTGCTGCAATGTATTGGAATAATTGGAAATAACCAACCCCAGTCCGGATACAACCAAGATGTAGATGCTTGCAAACAAATAAATAGTCATCAGGCTTCCAGCCGGCTTGAGCCCATACACCAATGCCGCCAATCCAAAACAAATGGAAAGAGCAATGAATCCAATGATCCAATAAGGAATGAGTTTGGCCAAGATGAACATAAATTTATTGACGGGAGTCACATTCATCTGTTCAATGGTTCCCGATTCTTTTTCGCCTACAATGTTCAATGCTGGGAGAAATCCCGCAAGCATCGTGATGAGCATCACCATAATTGCAGGAATCATAAGCACCTTATAATCTAAATACGGATTAAATCGGTTTTGAGTGGAGATATTGATCTGTGGTAAGGCACTGTTTCTATTTGATGATGGGATCCACTTTTCTCGCAACTCACCCGCATAGTCATTCAAAATAGCAGACAAATATGAAGATCCGAGACCTGCCTTTGTGCTGTTGACAGCATTTGCCGAAATCGAAACAATAGCAGAGCCTTCCTTTACCAGATTCGCTTCAAAATCATTCTGTATTTCCAATATGATATCCGATTTGTTCAACTCAACACTTCTTAATGCTTCAGCACTAGTGCCTGGTGTATCAGACAATCGAAAATAGCCTGAAGATGTAATTTTATGGATCAGCCTTTCAGAGAAAGCGCTATGATCATTGTCTACTATGCAAATATTTATATCTTTTATATCCTGCGTCGCCGCCCATGGAAAGACTAATATCATGATAATAGGCATCATAAATATAAGTCTGGGAATAAACGAATTGCGCAAGATCTGCTTAAATTCTTTCTCTATGAGGTATTTTATCATCATATGCCTGTTATTTATTAAGTTAACCCAACCTTATTTTGAAATTGCGGAGACTGACCACAAGCAATAATGCTGCCATAGACGAAAGAATCGATAATTCCTTAATTACTGAACTTATGCCTGCCCCTTCTATCATCAGTTTTTTTACGGCTGAAATATACCATCTTGCTGGAATAAGGGTAGATATCCATTGCAATATCGGAGGCATGCTCTCAATCGGATAAACCATCCCGGAGAGTAACATCACAGGCATCATCAAACCCATTCCTGAAAAGAGCATTGCCGCAACCTGTGTATTGACTAGCGTTGAGATCATCAATCCGAGAGACAATGCAACCAATATGAATATGAGGGAAACAAATATCAACCAAAATAGACTGCCCGCAACCGGAACTCCCAATACATAGACAGAGAGCAGCAATATAATCATCAGATTGAAAATCGATATTGTAAAATAAGGAACAGCCTTTGCCAATATGATATAGATAGGTTTCAACGGTGATGCGAGCAAAATCTCCATCGTGCCGGTTTCTTTTTCCCTGACTATTGCAATAGATGTCATCATGGCGCAAATGAGCATTAATATCATACCCATCACTCCCGGCACAAAGTTGTATGAGCTCTTTATCTGCGGGTTATAAAGCATCCGGGCTTCGGTCACAATGCGGAAAGGAATCTTATATTCCTGCATCAGTTCCTGTTGATAAGTCCGGATGATATTAGTTGCATAACCTGTTAAAATGCGCGATTGGTTCGGATCGGTCGCATCGGCTATTAATTGGACGGAACTCTCGCCCGTATGGAGCAGGTTTTCATTAAAATTGTCACCGAATACGATGACCAGACCGATATCTCCTTCCTTAAAAATGCGGTCTATCTCGTCCGGATTATTCAAATACCGGGCAATCGTAAAATATTCACTATTGCCTATTTGATCAATTATGCGCTCAGTTGAAATATCTTTGGATGGATCGAGCACTGCCACCTGTACATTTCTGACCTCAGAAGTGATAGCAAAACCAAAGAGAATTATTTGTATAACCGACATAACTAAAAGTATCAGCATTGTTCGTGTATCACGAAAAATATGATAAAACTCTTTCTTTACGAATGATACGAATTGTTTCATACTGTCAATCTGCGTTTCGTTTTGCTGTTCTAGCCAACTGCCGGAACACACTTTCCATATCCTGCACGCCGAACTGTTGCTTAAGATTTGAAGGAGAATCCAATGCTTCGATCTTTCCATCTACCATAATAGATATCCTGTTGCAATATTCAGCTTCATCCATATAATGTGTGGTGACAAAGATAGTAATGCCTCTGTCAGCAGCCTGATAGATAAGTTCCCAGAACTGTCTGCGCGTTGCCGGATCAACTCCTCCGGTAGGCTCATCCAAAAAAACTATTTTAGGGTTATGAAAAATGGACACCGAAAAAGCAAGTTTTTGCTTCCAACCCAAAGGCAGGTCTTTCACCAACGTGTTTTTCTCACTCTCAAATCCGAGTTCAGACAAGATGCTGTCTGTTTTCAAAGTAATGTCTTGTCCCTTCATCCCATATATACCACCAAACAAACGCATATTTTCCCAGACTTTTAAGTCTTCATACAGAGAAAACTTTTGGCTCATATAGCCAATGTTCCTCTTCACAAGCTCCGATTGTTTGGAAATATCATAACCCGCCACAAATCCTATGCCTGAAGAAGGATGACTCAGGCCGCAAAGCATTCGCATTGCAGTTGTTTTACCTGCACCATTTGCACCCAGAAAGCCGAATATTTCGCCTGCGGCAACACTAAAAGATATATTATCAACTGCCGTAAAACTGCCAAATCGCTTCGTCAGGTTCTCCGTATATATTACATGTTCGTTCATAATTCTCTTTCTTGAGATAAGTGCATATAACAATCTTCGACAGATGCTTTTATTGATACTATCTCCACATCCTCATGTCCCCGACTTTCCAGATATCGCGTCAGTTCGCCCATTGACAACTCTTTATGCACGGTTATGTGGTGTGTTTCGCCGAATGCGAAGCATGATTTCACCAAATGATTCGCTCTCAAATCCAACAATAATTGATACATCTTATCACTCCTGACAGACCATAATATTTCGTCGAAGCTATTCATGATATTCAAGGGTGTATCAATTTGCAGGAATTGACCTCTTTGAATCAAGGCAATCCGGTCACAGAGTGTAGCCTCGTCCATGTATGGAGTGGAAACCAGAATGGTGATGCCTTGTTTTTTTAAAGCCCTGAGCATATCCCAGAATTCTTTACGCGAAACCGGATCCACACCTGTAGTTGGCTCATCCAGAAACAGGACAGACGGCTTGTGTATCAAAGCACAGCACAATGCTAATTTTTGCTTCATTCCACCCGACAATTTCCCTGCTTTTCTTGTTCTGAATGGCTCTATCTGCACATAAATATCTTTCACCAGATCATAATTTTCTTCAACAGTTGTGTTGAAGACTGTTGCAAAAAATTCAAGATTTTCACTCACCGTCATATCTTGATAGAGCGAAAATTTTCCGGGCATATAACCAATACAGTCCCTGATTTTACGGTAATCATCCACAACATTTTTCCCATCCACAAAAGCGGTTCCTTTATCTGCCAGCAGCAAAGTTGTCAGAATGCGAAATAAAGTTGTTTTTCCGGCGCCATCTGGTCCGATTATGCCATATATTTCACCTTGTTCGACATCAAAACTCACATCGATAAGTGCTTCTACCGAACCGTATTTCTTGCTTATATTTCTTACTGAAACAGCCTCCATTCAGCGTCTTATTTTCATTGAAATTTAATTTCCCCATACATTCCCCTCTTCAGATAACCATCATTCTTTACTGCTATTTTCACAGCATAGACCAGATTGGCACGCTCATCACGGGTTTGTATCGTTTTAGGAGTAAATTCCGCTTTATCGGAAATCCATGTTACTGTTCCAACATATTCCTTTCTGTCCGATTCACCCAGATCTGAATAGACTTTCACCGTTTGCCCAATCTTGATCTGAGTCAATTGGCTCGAAACAATATACGCTCTCAAAAACAGGTTCTCAACATCTGCTACTTTAAACAGAGCTTTTCCTTGTGTTGCCAGTTCTCCCCGTTCTGCATATTTCGACAAGATTGTTCCCTTGATCGGACTCTTTATGAATGATTTAGCAATCTGGTCATCCAACTGTTCTATCTGGATATTCATCGACGAACTCTCTTGTCCCACTCCTCTATTAGAGTTTTCAAATGACTCGGTCTGAGCAACCAATTGCTTCTCCAAAATCTGTATCTGAGATTGAATATCATCTACCTGTTTCTGGTTTGCAGCATTTGCCTGCACTAATTTCTCGAATCTTTGTTTTTCTTTTTTTTGAGTGGTGATTTGTTGTTGCAATGCGGCAATTTGTTTCGGGATGTCAGTTTGTCTGCTTTCCACCGCACCCATGCTCGCCAGCAGTTGTTTCTTTTTCAGCGACAATTGGATGGTATCTATATAGCCCAAAACTGAATCCTGACCTATGCTCTGTCCTTCTTGCAGATTGAATTCCATTAATTTTCCGGTCGCTTCAGCAGATATAAGGACTTCAGTTGTTTCAAATATACCCGAAGCATCATAATCTCCCTTGCTGTTGCCACAAGCCGTTAATATGAGTATCGGTGCAACAAATACAATATTCCTTATTTTCTTCATCTTTTTTACTTTAGTTATTAGTGATGTATTTTAAGTTATAGAGTGATTGCAATAACTCTATCTCATGTTGCATTTTGCTCTGTTTTGCAAGATCTTCATCTATCACATCACGCATAAGATCGGTAACGGATATTGTTCCATTTGCAACTTTTGCTTCGCTTGCGTTTTTGACATTAGTTCGCAAGGTGATGATCTCGTCGTCATATTTTAACAAATCTTGCTGCTTCTGAATCGTGTTTTGTTCTTGTGTAAGAGTCAGATTGGTATTGAACAGGAAAGTTTCTTTTTGTGCGGACAATGCCCTTTGATTCATTTCTATTAAATGAATGTCGTTCTTCTTGGTGTAAAGACTGCCAAAATTCCATGACAATTTTAGACCTCCGATGTAATAGGCATCAAATTCACTGTTCAGCATATTCAAACCGGGACGTCCATAGCCACCCGTTATAAAGAATCCTATTTTAGGCATATTGTTGGCATTCAGCATCTTTTTTTGCATTTCCAGATTATTATTTTGCGCATCAAATAGGTTTAATTCCAATCGGTTGATATTTATGATGGAAGAAACATCTTGAAAAACAGGCTTTTCAAGATATACGCTATCGGTCAGTTGCTCGCCAATCAAAGAACTAAGCACTGCAAGATATGCTTTCCTGTTCGACAACAAGCCGGCTTTGTTTTGAGCAGCTTTCAGCTGTTCAACTCTGATTGCATCCAGATCAGATTGATTTGCAACGCCATTTGCAATATAGCTTGAGATCTTGTCGTTGTTCCATTGCAATTCTTCTTGCAACAACTTGTTTTGTTGAAGATAGGCATCCAATAACAATATACCGAAATACAATTGATTGACCCGATCATTCAACGCATATAGATCAACATCTAACTGATTCCGGCTAATATCTGCCGCTGCATTCGCCAAAGCCTTTTTGGAGTGAGTAACACCTCCATCCCAAATTGTCTGATTCAAATCGAGAGAAACAGAATACTGGTCTTTAGCCAACCCTTTTAGTCCCGGAATTGATATTGGTATTTCCGTAACATCTGACTGATAACTTGCTTTTGCTGAAAGTGATAATTGAGGCAAATAATTTTTGCCTGCATTAGACAGATTATACTCTTTGCTTTTTTCTATTAATCCGTATTGTTTTATCAACGGATAATTTGCCTTTGCTTTCTCATAGCAGTTTTCAATTGTAAGTTGCGCAAAAGAGTATCCATGACAGAAGATTAAAGTACAGAAGATTATAAATATTTTTCTCATAAAGTCATTCTTTATATTTTATAAATATCACAACAAACAGGAATGTTTAACTGTTTTGTTTATGTAAGGGTAAAAAAAATTAATTCAGACTTTCAATGCATTGATAATAAATTGCACATTACTCTCTTTTCTCTGTTTAAGGATATCATTTGTGAGAATAAACTCCTCACCCAAAGTTTCAAACAGAGGCATTGCCAAAAATGTAACAATATTCAGCGAAACAACATTCATAAGCAGTTCCACAGGATGAATAGGCCTGATTGTACCTCTGGCAACTTCCGACTTGAGTCCTCTTTTCAGCATATTCAACACACCTTCAACATTCGGATAAATCTTTTTTATCAGTTCCTTTTTCCGTTCATCATTCGCAATGATCTCACCATAGATAAAGAACAATAACTTCGGATTAGCACCCACAAAATCAAAATGGGCCTCAATAGCAACCCTCAATTGATCAAAAAAAGACTTGTTCGGATCAAATGAAGCTGAAAATGAATCTGCCAGAGTCTGTATTTTTTTCTGAAAAATTGTATTGAACAGATTTTCCTTTGTTCTGAAATAATAGTGCAACATCGCATGATTTACACCTGCACGATTGGCTATAGCTATAGTTTTAGCCCCCGAAAAACCTTTCTCCAAAAATTCCTTTTCAGCTGCCTCTAATATGACTTGTTCCGTGCTTATATCTTTCTCTTGCATAAAATAAACTAACATGTTTAACAAAATTGTTAGCAAATATATGCAATAGTCAACCATTCTCCAAAAGGCAGCAGATATATTTTGAAAATCATACAAAAAAACTGTCTGAAAATAGATATTTTTGCAAAATGATTCTAACAGACAATTTGTTGGATTTTGTTTCACTCACAAAAAAAATTAAACATATGAAATATATTGAGGTAAATTTTATTTGCAACCCTTTTGATGAAATCGTTTCCGATGTCTTATCAGCAAATCTGGGCGAGATTGGTTACGAAAGTTTTGTCAGCACCGAATCCGGTGTCTTGGCATATATACAGGAATCACTATTCGATGAAAGTGCCTTGAATAGCACTATCAATGATTTCCCATTTGAAAACCGGATATCTTACACTTATCAAGTGATTGAAGATCAAGATTGGAATGAAGAATGGGAGAAAAACTACTTCCAACCATTAATCATTGACGATAAATGTATAATACAAAGCACCTTTCACAATCATCCGGCAACTTACGAATACAACATCTACATTGATCCTAAAATGGCTTTCGGAACAGGACACCACCAGACAACCGAACTGATGATCCGCGAAATACTGAATGCCGATTTCACGAATAAATCGGTGCTGGACATGGGATGTGGAACAGCTATACTTGCTATTCTGGCATCAATGCGAGGTGCAGATCCAATCACAGCAATCGATATTGACAAATGGTCGTATGACAATGCTATGGAAAATCTGCGACTCAACAAAATTGACAATGTAGACGTACAGATCGGAGGAGCGGAATTGCTTGAAAAAACACACTTCGACGTGATTCTGGCTAATATCAATAGAAACATTCTGCTTGCAGACATCCATAAATATGCATCGTTTCTCAATTCCGGTGGAGATCTGTATATGAGCGGATTTTATGTAGAAGATATCTCTCAAATCGAAGAGGAAAGTAATAAATACGGATTAAAATTACAATACCATGCATCTAAAGATAATTGGGCTGTTGTCAAATTCTCCAAATCATAAAATATCACTACTTTTACGATAGAGAATGAACGAGAGACTCTAGCAGATGAAATTTCAGATTAATTCACTTTTCAAACCGACAGGAGATCAGCCGACAGCCATAAAAGCTCTGGTTGAAGGACTTGAAACGCAGATTCCTTACCAGACACTATTAGGTGTGACCGGATCGGGCAAAACTTTCACAATAGCCAATGTCATTCAGCAGGTGCAGCGCCCAACGCTCATCCTGAGTCACAACAAAACTCTGGCAGCACAGCTATATAGTGAGTTTAAAGGATTCTTTCCTGACAACGCTGTGGAATATTTTGTATCGTATTACGACTATTATCAACCCGAGGCATATATTCCTTCGACCAATACATATATAGAAAAAGATCTCTCCATAAACGATGAGATTGAAAAACTGAGACTTTCCACTACACAAGCATTGCTCTCTAACAGAAGAGATGTTGTGGTGGTATCTTCCGTATCGTGCCTCTATGGTATGGGAAACCCTGAAGACTTCCAAAACTCTACCATATTGATAACCGTTGGAAAAAAAATGGTGCGTGATGTTTTTCTACGGCATTTGGTAAGTTCCCAATATTCACGCAACGAAGTGGAATTGAACAGAGGAAATTTCAGAGTGAAAGGAGACACCGTAGACATTTTCTTAGCAGAAGGAGATATGCTTCTTCGTGTCATATTCTGGGGAGATGAAATCGAAAGTATCGAGAGTCTTGATCCTGTTTCCGGAGTAAGAATTAATGTTTACGACGAATTCAAGATATACCCGGCAAGCCTTTTCATCACCACACAAGAGCGTATCAACAGAGCCATTGTTGAAATAGAAATAGATTTGGGCAGACAAGTAGAATTTTTGCAATCGATAGGCAAAATGCTCGAAGCAAAACGTCTCTATGAACGGGTGACTTACGATTTGGAAATGATCAGGGAAATTGGTCATTGTTCAGGCATAGAAAACTATTCACGGTATTTTGACAACAGATCTCCCGGCACGCGCCCATTCTGCTTGTTGGACTTTTTTCCGGAAGATTTTCTGGTTGTTATAGACGAAAGTCACGTCACGCTCCCTCAAATCAGGGCAATGTATGGAGGCGACCATTCCCGGAAAGAAAATCTGGTTGAATATGGTTTCCGGCTTCCGGCAGCAATAGATAACCGCCCGCTCAAGTTTGAAGAATTTGAAGCACTCACAAAGCAAGTGATCTATGTCAGCGCAACACCAGCCGATTATGAACTGATAAAATCGGAAGGAGTAATCGTCGAGCAACTTATCCGTCCTACGGGGCTGCTCGATCCTCCGATCGACGTCCGTCCAAGCCTGAATCAGATAGACGATCTGATGGAAGAAATACAGCTTCGGGTAGAACGCAACGAAAGAGCACTCGTTACCACACTGACTAAACGTATGGCAGAAGAGTTGACAACATATCTCGCGAATCATGGTGTCAAGTGCAACTATATCCACTCAGATGTTGAGACATTGGATCGCGTCAGAATAATGGACGAATTGCGTAACGGATTGTTCGATGTCCTCATTGGTGTGAATTTATTGCGCGAAGGTCTGGATTTGCCCGAGGTTTCCCTTGTCGCAATTCTGGATGCAGACAAAGAAGGTTTCCTGCGCTCTCACCGATCACTGACTCAAACCGTAGGTCGGGCAGCCCGAAACATAAACGGAAGAGTCATCTTCTATGCTGATAAAATTACCGACAGCATGGCAATGACAATCAGCGAAACCAATCGCCGGAGAGAAATACAACTTGCCTATAATGAAGCGAACGGCATTACGCCACAACAAATAACCAAAGCAAAAACTTCAGCTCTGAACAAAGAAAAAACGGCAGAGCCTGTACCCTACATCGAGCCTGAATATTTACCTATCGCATCAGAACCTGATGTAAAATATAATAATGCTGCGGATTTAAACAAAGCGATAGAAAAAACAAGAAAACGAATGAGGGATGCTGCAAAAAAACTCGAATTTCTCGAAGCTGCACAGTATCGAGATGAACTCATTAGATTGGAGGAACTTTTAAATAGCAAAAAATAGAACCGAAAGGAAAAATATATCGTGAATAATAAATCAGAGGAAATATTTCCGATAGTGGATGAAGTCGGAAATACGATAGGAAAAGCTACGAGAAAAGAATGCCACAGTGGTTCTATGCTGCTTCATCCAGTTGTCCATTTACATATTTTTGATTCGCAAGGAAAGTTATTTCTTCAAAAAAGATCTGACAGCAAAGATATCCAACCTGGATTATGGGATTCGTCGGTTGGTGGGCATATAGATTTCGGAGAAACTCCTGAGATAGCTGTGGTACGGGAAGCCCGTGAAGAAATAAATTTGAGAAATTTCAATCCTGTCTGCATCACAAAGCACATCATTGTGAATCATATAGAACGAGAATTGACATACTGCTTTTACACCATCACGGACAATGAAATAAGCATCGACCATGACGAAGTTTCCGACGGCCGATTTTGGACAATCGAAGAAATTGCAGAGCATATTGGAACAGAAATCTTCACAATGAACTTTGAATTGGATTTCAATCTATTCCTATCCCAAGGACTCGACAAACTGAAGAATAAAATTGAGAATGGCACAATTTAAATTGATAAAAGACGGAGACAGCATCCGCAAACACGATACAGAAATACTCAAACAAGCGGTGTTTAGTCTCACAGATAATGAAGATAGTTTTGTGATACTTGAGCCCAAATATCCTATCGATAACAGCATCTATCTGCAAGCTGTTTGTCAGGAAAATATCTATATAGCTGAAATACATTTCATATTGAACCCAGATAATAAACAGAAGCATTACAGTCGCGTGTTTGGGACAAAGGAAGATTTATACGACATTTTTGTACAATATTATACCCAAGACAAGATACCTGATCTAGGTGAATGGAATGACGACAGTCTGCCCTCAATTACAGAGGAAGAAGATGAAATGGTGAAGCTATATAAAAAAACAAATGGAGGAATCGATTATTTTGAAATTTGGTTCAGCGATAATGGGTTGACAATACACACCGGAACACTTGGCGACACAGGCAGCACTGAAGACTTTGCTCTTGACGGAGAAAACAGTATAGCAGCAAAGAACGTAATGGAAAAATACATTCTGGATGCTAAAAATCATGGATATATCGAGTTTGAAGATCTTACGGAATTCATTGTACAATATTCATATTCGGAAAATGAAGATTCGGAAAAACTTGCCCAAAAGATGGAACAAGTGGAATCTCTTCTGAACGATTGCTTAGGTTGGACCGGCAATGGGCATTGCGATGGAGGTGATTGTGGATCGGGTACTCTGAATATTTTTTGCTATGTTGTGGACAAAGACATTGCTCTGGATTCAATTTTCGGATTGCTAGAAGACGAAGGTCTGACTGATAATCTGAAAATAGCTTATCTAAACAATCTCACAGAGGAACACGAATTGTTATATCCCGAAAAGGGAAATTTCAGTTTATTCTGATTCTGATAAAAGACAAAGAAAAGCCATAGAGGTGAATTGCTTCTATGGCTTTTCCTACATAAATGGATGAGATACTAAATAGCAGTCCAACCTCCGTCTACATAAATTGTTTGTCCGGTAATGTAACTCGATTCATTTGCTGCCAAAAAGATCAGTGCCGTATCCAATTCCTCAGGTTCTCCTTCACGTCCAAGACAGGTAGAGTTCTCAACAAACTTCATAAACTGATCAGCATTGAAGAAACTTCCGGTCATCTCTGACTCAAAAAAACCGGGACCAATATTGTTCACAGTGATATTATGCTTTCCCCATTCGGCAGCCAAACCTCTCGCAAAATTAATTACAGCCCCTTTTGATGTATGGTAAGCGATGGTCGGACTGAATTTATTACCTACCAAGCCATACATAGAAGCTATATTTATGATTCGCCCGTATTTCTCTTTTATCATGCTTTTACCGACTTCTCGCGCAAAGTAAAAAAGCCCGTTCACATTTACATCTAACACCCTCAGAAAATCACTGCTGGAGGTATTCTCGGCTTTTCCTCCGGTAGCTATGCCTGCATTATTTATTAATATATCTATCTTTCCAAACTGAGAAATGGCATTTGCCACTGTAGAAATAACCTCCGATTCTATAGTTGCATCACACTTCAACGGCAGGCAACGCACATTCAGAAGCCTTATTTCTCCAGCCAGTTCTTCCAGTTTCTCCAGACGACGGGCAACAACAACCACATCTGCTCCTTGCTGAGCCAAAACTTTTGCAAACCTTCTGCCTAATCCGGAAGAAGCTCCTGTTATAAGAGCTGTTCTCCCTTTCAAATCAAATAAAGCCATAAGTCATATCTTTTAATTAAACATAAAGTAATAATACTATAAATTTAACAAATAGAACGGACTAAAACAAGTCTATTCCAAAATAAAGTCCCTAACTTTGGTTTACGTAACAACAAACTTTTCTTACAAAAGAATCTTTGTATATTTGCGTTGCAAATAAGAAATCCATCCCAATGAAAGTATGTATAGCCGAAAAGCCAAGTGTAGCGCGTGAAATTGCCAATATTTTAGGTGCTAA
The DNA here is from genome assembly GCA_047974325.1 of Dysgonomonas sp. Lineage (GTDB taxonomy): Bacteria > Bacteroidota > Bacteroidia > Bacteroidales > Dysgonomonadaceae > QVMP01. The sequence continues at coordinate 21,422 of JBKECE010000277.1, forward strand.
AGAACGCAAAGACGGATATATTGAAGGAAATGGTTATCAGGTGACATGGACTTTCGGCCACCTTTGCACGTTGAAAGAACCACACGAATACACTCCACAATGGAAAAGTTGGCGACTGGATATGCTCCCAATGATTCCTCCCCGCTTTGGGATAAAGGTAATTAGCAATGAGGGTATTGCCAAGCAAATGTCCGTCATAGAAAGACTGATGCAAAATGCCGATGAAGTGATCAATTGCGGTGATGCCGGACAAGAGGGAGAACTCATCCAACGGTGGGTGATGCAAAAAGCAGTATGTGTATGCCCTGTCAAACGGCTTTGGATCTCATCACTGACCGAAGATGCCATACGCGAGGGCTTTCAAACACTAAAAGATCAAGACGAGTTTAAAACATTATATGAGGCAGGACTAGCCAGAGCAATCGGTGATTGGCTTTTGGGGATGAATGCTACCCGCCTCTACACAATCAAATATGGACAAAATAAGACGGTTCTCTCCATTGGACGGGTGCAGACTCCAACGTTGGCATTGATTGTGAATCGTCAGTTGGAAATAGAGAATTTTAAACCCGAACCCTATTGGGAACTAAAAACAATTTATCGTGAAACTACTTTTTCCGTAACTAAAGGAAAATTCGATACACAGCAAGAAGGTGAAAAGTTTCTTGAAGAGATCAGGCAATCCCCATTTGAAATAACTGATGTTTCAATAAAAAAAGGAGAAGAATCACCACCCCGATTATTTGACCTGACATCATTACAGGTAGAATGCAATAAGAAATTCGCTTTTTCGGCAGAAGATACGTTAAAAATCATACAATCACTGTACGAAAAGAAACTGACCACCTATCCACGTGTAGATACAACATACCTGAGTGACGACATCTATCCTAAAGTGCCAGCCACTCTAAAAGGTTTGTCCGGCTATGAAGATCTCACACAACCTCTGCTCGACGGAAAGAAAATACTGAAATCGAAGAAAGTCTTTGACAATAGTAAGGTCACAGACCACCATGCGATCATCCCGACAGGTGTACGGGCAAATAATATGAACGAAAACGAACGTAAAGTCTACGATCTGGTAGCGCGCCGTTTCATTGCTGTCTTTTATCCTAACTGTAAAGTATCTACCACTACCATTTTAGGCGAAGCCAACAAAGTGGAATTTAAAACCACAGGAAAGCAAATTCTGGAAGCCGGTTGGCGCATCGTTTTTGAGAAAAAAAACTCTCAACAGCAAGATGAAGATGAAAATAAAGATGATGAATATATTCTACCCGACTTTGTGAAAGGAGAATCAGGTGAACATCAACCTTCGCTGACTGAAAAATGGACTCAACCACCCAAAGTCTATACGGAAGCAACTCTGCTTCGGGCTATGGAAACTGCCGGCAAATTTGTTGACGATGACGAACTGCGCGATGCTTTGAAAGAAAACGGTATTGGACGCCCATCAACCAGAGCCAATATTATAGAAACTCTTTTTAAGCGCAACTATATTCGTAAAGAGCGAAAAAATCTGTATGCCACAATAACAGGGGTTCAATTGGTTCAAACCATTAAAGAGGATCTACTCAAATCGGCTGAACTGACCGGTATATGGGAAAAAAAATTGCGTCAGATAGAGCGCAATGAATACGAACCGAAAGTTTTTTTAGACGAACTGAAGCAAATGGTCACTGCCATCGTCACCAATGTGAAGAGTGACTACAGTTACAGACCCATTGAGATTATAGAGACTCTAGACGTGAAAGAAACTCCAAAAGAAGCTACACAAAAAAAAGAAAGAAAAAAACGTGAACCAAAACCCAAGAAGGATAATACGGAAACATTGAAGCAAAAAACAGAAATTCCAACCATCTGTCCATTATGCGGAAAAGGTAAAATCATAAAAGGCAAAACAGCCTATGGTTGTTCCGAATGGAAGTCGGGTTGTACATTCAGACTTCCATTAGAATAAAAAGAAATTCTTTTACTATCTTTTTCAATACGAGCGTTTTTCTATTCCTTCAATATAGTTTAGAAAAGCAGTATTTACCATTCTGTTTCCACCGGGAGTAGGATAATCACCTGAAAAATACCAGTCACCGGTATGATTGGGACAAGCCTTATGTAAATTCTCCACTGTCTGGAAAACAATTTCCACCTCAGCCTTGATTCCCTTAGGTGTTAACATCTGAGCTATCTTTGCAGAAATCTGTTCGTCCGTAAACGGTGCATATATTTCTTTCACATAATTCACAATCTCTTCCTTTGGTTTGTTTCGCTGGTCTGCCGACTTGCGATACACCCGATCAATAATATGTTGAAGATTATGTTCTCTCAAAAGTTCTATCGTAGCACGGAATGCGGCAAATTCACTCATCCGAGACATATCTATCCCATAGCAATCCGGATATCTGATCTGAGGAGAAGACGACACTATCACAATTTTTTTAGGGTGCAGACGATCCAATATCTTTATAATACTCTGCTTCAATGTAGTTCCCCTCACAATACTGTCATCTATCACAACCAGTTTATCCACATCGGGACGAATGGAATTATATGTTATATCATAAACGTGTGCAGCAAGATCATCCCGCCCACTATCTTGAGCTATAAAAGTCCTGAGTTTAATATCTTTTATCGCCACCTTTTCGGTTCTGATGCGTTTCGACAAAATATCCGCCAATTCTTTATCTGTGATATCTTTACCCTTTTCCTGTATCTTATGATGCTTTTCAACTTGAAGATACTCGTCAAAGCTCTCAGTCATACCATAAAATGCCACTTCTGCAGTATTGGGTATGAAAGAAAAGACCGTATTTTCAATATCATGATCTATCGTTTCAAGTATCTGTGGTAAAAGGAGTGCACCTAGTTTTTTTCGTTCACGGTAGATGTCTGCATCCGATCCACGCGAAAAATAAATGCGTTCGAATGCACATGGTGTAATCCTTTCCTTTTTTTCCTGTATCTGTGAAAAAGAAATCGTACCATCTTTTTTTACAACAATAGCTTGTCCTGCTCCCAGTTCTTTGATGCTGTCAACATTCAGATTCAATGTTGTTTGAATCACAGGGCGCTCCGAAGCCACTACTACAATCTCATCATCACTGTAATAAAAAGCAGGGCGTATTCCCCATGGATCACGGTAAACGAAGGCATCTCCACAACCTATCAATCCACTTATAACAAATCCGCCATCCCAATGACGACTAGCCTTATTCAGCATAAAGTGGAGATCAAGGTTCTTCTCGATCAAATCGTTCAACTCTACACCTTTCACTCCGGTCTTACTCAATCTATCATATTGATATTGTACTTCTCTGTCAAGATTATGTCCCAGATTTTCCAATAGGACAAAAGTATCAGCATAATCGCGTGGATGTTGTCCTTCTGCCACCAAATCGGCAAAAAGTTCATCTACATTGGTCATATTAAAATTTCCTGCCAGAAGCAAGGTACGTGAAGTCCAATTGTTACGTCTCAAAAACGGATGTACATACGACAGTCCGCTCTTTCCGGTGGTGCTATAGCGAAGATGCCCCAAAAATAATTCTCCTGCAAAAGGTAAATTTTCTTTGGCATAAAAAACATCATCCATCCGAGCCGGCGGTATATTTGCAAAATTCTTATGCACATTGGAGAATATTTCAGCAATCGCACCCGAACCTTCAGCCCGTTCCCTAAAAACGAGTTCCTTGCCGGGGGCTGCATCCAGTTTAACAACGGCCAGACCTGCACCTTCCTGCCCGCGATTATGTTGCTTTTCCATAAGCAGATATAGTTTGTTCAAACCATATTGCCATGTACCATACTTCTCCTGATAATATTCCAATGGTTTCAATAGGCGGATCATTGCGATACCGCATTCGTGCTTCAAAGGTTCAGTCATAAATTTTTTGTAACTCCTCTCTTTATCAAAAATACAAACACAAAAGGACAAAGAGTTCAACTATGATTCTCTTTGTCCTTTGTTTTATAACATTTTATCGTCATTTTAGTTTATTCTACAGTGACCGATTTAGCAAGATTTCTAGGCATATCCACATCTCGGTTTTTATTCACAGCTATGTGATAGGCCAACAATTGCAACGGGATAGTAGCCAAAAGTGGATCGAGGCATTCCAATGTGGAAGGAACCTCAATGCAATGGTCTGCCATGCCTTTTATCGTTTCATCGCCTTTGCTCACAATTGCAATAATCCTACCCTTACGAGCTTTGATCTCTTGGATGTTGCTTACCACTTTTTCATAGATACTATTATTCGTAGCAATAGCGACGATAGGCATTTCATTATCTATGAGAGCAATCGGCCCATGTTTCATTTCTGCTGCCGGATAGCCTTCGGCATGGATGTAAGAGATTTCTTTCAGTTTCAAAGCTCCTTCCAAAGCCACAGGATAGCTGTAGCCACGTCCCAAGTAGATAAAGTTATTGGCATAAGTAAAGATTGACGACAATTGTTTTATCTCATCATTCAGAGCCAATATTTCTTTTATTTTACCGGGAATTCGCTGAAGCTCTTTTAATATGGATAAATAGGTGTTTTCTTCTATTGTCTTTTTTTCCTTGGCAATGGTCATTGCCATCATCACCAACACTGCAACCTGAGCTGTGAACGCCTTAGTGGATGCAACTCCAATTTCAGGACCACAATGAGTATAAGATCCCGAATCCGTATTTCGCGGTATCGAGGATCCAACCACATTGCACACTCCATACACAAATGCACCCGCTTTGTGAGCCAATTCTATGGCTGCCAATGAGTCGGCAGTTTCTCCCGACTGAGATATTGCTATAACAATATCATCCTCATAAATAACCGGATTACGGTATCTGAATTCAGAAGCATATTCCACTTCTACAGGAATACGACAATACTCTTCTATCAGATATTCACCAATTAAACCGGCATGCCATGATGTTCCACACGCAATGATAAGAATGCGCCGTGCGTTAATAAATTTATCTTTGTAATCAATGATTCCAGACAAAGTGACATTCGTTCCTTCGATATTGATTCGTCCGCTCATAGAATTTTTGAGAGTTTGAGGTTGCTCAAATATCTCTTTAAGCATAAAGTGAGGATAACCACCTTTTTCCAACTGGCTCAGATTCATTTTCAATTCCTGTATCTGAGGCGATGCCTCTACGTTGGCTATGGTCACAATTTTGGGCTCGTCATTCCTTTTCAAGACCACAATTTCCTCATCTTCCAAATAGATTACTTTGTTAGTATATTCTATAATCGGAGATGCATCGGAGGCCAGAAAGAATTCATTCTCACCCAAACCTACAACCAGAGGACTGCTTTTTCTTGCTGCAATAATTTGTTCTGTATGTCCCTTTTCCACAACAGCAATAGCATATGCACCGATAACCTGATTCAAAGACAACTGCACAGCTGTAAACAAATCACAATTGTTGGTTACTTTGATATATTCTATCAGTTGAACCAAGACCTCCGTGTCGGTGCAACTCAGAAATTTATAACCTTTCGATTCCAACTCTGCTTTCAAAACAGCATAATTTTCAATGATGCCATTATGAATCAGGGCTAAGGATTCTGATTGTGAATAGTGTGGATGCGCATTCACATCGTTCGGTTCGCCATGCGTTGCCCAACGAGTATGAGCTATACCAATAGTGCCCGAGATATCTTTATCTTTTATATAATTCTCAAGGTCTTGCACACGTCCTTTTGCTTTATAAACAGAAAGGTGCTCATTTTCATTTATCAGTGCAACCCCTGCACTATCATAACCTCTGTATTCAAGCCTGTGTAACCCTTTTATGAGTATGGGATAAGCTTCCCTAAAGCCAATATAACCAACAATTCCACACATAAGGTAATCTAATATCGTTATTGTTCTTTCTAAGATTCTATAACATTCCGTGTGAGGTATAGTTATATAATCAAATGCGAAGATAATAAAAATATGGCTGTGAGATGTGACATTAAAAGATTTCTTACGACAAATAAGAATATGATAGTTAAAATTCGATTGATAAACATCGTTTAAAGATATTTAGCATTTATATCTCTGACCATATAAATAGAATAACGCTATCTTTGAAATTTTCAAAATCTGAACAGTGTATGATAAGAATAAACGATTTGAATAAGACCTATTATGGAGCATCTCCGCTACATGTGCTCAAAGGTATCAACATGAATGTGGAAAAAGGAGAGTTCATTTCTATCATGGGAGCCTCAGGTTCGGGAAAATCTACTTTACTCAATATCATCGGAATTCTAGACGACTATGATTCAGGAGAATATTATCTGGATAATGTCTTTATAAAAAATTTAAATGAGACTCGTTCTGCCGAATTACGTAATCAGAAAATAGGATTCATTTTCCAATCTTTCAACTTGATATCCTTCAAAAATGCAGTCGAAAATGTAGCTCTTCCACTCTATTATCAAGGTGTAAGCCGCAAGAAAAGAAATGCAATAGCGCTCGAATATCTCAAAAAATTAGGTTTGGAAAATCATGCAAATCACCTACCCAATGAATTATCAGGCGGTCAAAAACAACGGGTTGCCATAGCCCGTGCTTTGATTGCCAAACCACAAATAATATTGGCAGATGAACCAACCGGAGCGCTGGATAGTAAAACATCTCTAGAAGTGATGAAAATTCTTCGCGATCTGAACACCGAAGAAGGCATCACAATGATAATTGTAACTCACGAGCAAGCTGTAGCTGAAGCAACAGACCGCATTATACACATCAAAGACGGGCTCATCCAACCTATTGACACTGATATTAAGCACCACTCTACGGAGTTAATACAAAAATAAAATGTTTGATTTTGATTCTCTGAAAGAAATTTTTACGACCATCAGACAGAACAAGATGCGTACCTGCCTGACCGGATTTTCTATTTCGTGGGGAATATTCATCTTGATTGTCCTACTCGGTTCAGGCAACGGGCTGCAAAACGGTGTCACTTCAAATTTTTCGCGACGAGCAAAGAATACAATCGGTATTATGCCGGGCAACACATCCAAGCCTTATGAGGGTTTTGCTCTGGAAAGACAAATAAAATTAGACGAAAAAGATATACACTTGGTTAGGTCTGAATTGGAAGGCGTCACCCAAATGAGTCCGCTATTAGACAAATCGGCAACTATTTCATACAATAAGGAATATGGATCATGGCGTCTCAGAGGTATGTATCCTGATGGTGCTTACATCCACAATTTAACAAAACAGAGTGGGCGTTTCATAAATTTGCTCGATATTGAACAGATGCGAAAAGTAATCGTATTGAATCCCGACATATCCAATATTCTATTTAAAGGTGCTGATCCAATCGGAAAATATGTTGTGGCAGACAGTATTGCCTTTTTGGTTGTGGGTGTTTATAAAGATGAGGGCAACATGGGTACCCCACCGGCATACATCCCGTTCTCCACGGCACAAGCCTTATATAGTAAATTTTATGGGATGGACAGGATCGATTTTGTGGTTCCTACACTCAATTCTGTCGAAAAGAGTAAAGCATTTGAAGAAAGGCTCAGAAACAAACTTGGAGCATTACATAAATTCGATCCGAAAGACAGGTCTGCAGTATACATCCGAAACACTGCGGAAGATGCAGCGCAAGCCAATCAGATATTTGGCGCTCTCAACATAGCCATGTGGGTAATAGGTATTCTTACTCTGATTGCAGGAGTAGTCGGTGTGGGCAACATTATGTTGATCACCGTAAAAGAGCGTACACGCGAATTCGGCATCCGCAAAGCAATCGGAGCCTCACCTATGTCCATATTGAGATCTGTTGTATTGGAATCGCTCATCATTACCACAATCTTTGGATATGTAGGAATGATTTTCGGGTTAGCTCTGATGGAAGGAATAAGTTCGATGATAGGCTCCAAAACCAGTCAGTCATTCGAAGAACCATCTATATTTCTTGACCCGACAGTTGGCTTAAGCACAGTGCTCATGGCCACCTTCACGTTAATCATTGCCGGAGTCATAGCTGGACTCGTACCGGCAATAAAAGCCGTAAGAGTGCGACCTATTGAAGCAATGAGAGCAGAATAAAAAAAACAAAAAATCCGAGAGAATGTTCGATTTAGACAAATGGCAGGAAATATGGGCGACGATAAGTCGCAATAAGGTAAGAAGCATTTTTACCGGATTCGGCGTATTCTGGGGCATTTTTATGCTGGTTATATTACTCGGATTCGGTTATTCATTCGAAGGCGGTATACTGAAATCAATAGACGGATTCGCAACCAATTCATGTTTCTTTTCAAGTGATATTACCAGCGAACCTTACAAAGGATTCCGCAAGGGACGGTTCTGGGAAATAGACAATAAAGATATAGAAATCATAAAACGGAAAGCAACTGCTTTAGAATATATATCTCCCATATTATTTGGAAACAGTAGTGCAAAAAATGTGGTAAATGGCCAAAAATCAGGTACATATGATGTTCAAGGAGTTTATCCTGAACATTTCGAAATCATGCAACAACACATTCTATCGGGACGATTGTTCAATAATCTGGATGTCGAATATAATCGAAAAGTCTGCATAATTGGCAAGCAAGTCTACGAAACACTCTTTGCCGAAGGTGAAAATCCATCCGGACAATATATCCGGGTAAATGGAATTTATTTTCAAGTAGTTGGTGTAATCAAACCAAAATCAAATGCGCAAATCGGCGGAGATGTAGAATCATCAGTTTTTCTGCCTTTCACCACCCTGCAACAAGCATTCGGCATGGGTGATAAAATTCATTTTTTCGCATGTACGGCCAAACCTGGAATAAGCTGTTCCATACTCGAAGAACAGATAACAAACATTCTGAAGGCAAATCATGACATCTCTCCGACTGATATGAAAGCCGTGAGAAGTTTTAATATTGAAAAACAATTCAAAATATTCTCAAACCTCACTTTGGGAGTGCAAATGCTTATTTGGGTAGTCGGCATCGGATCTTTGTTTTCAGGCATTATCGGGATCATGAATATTATGTTGGTCACAATAAAAGAACGCACACGGGAAATCGGTGTACGGCGAGCTTTAGGTGCTAAGCCCCGCACCATTTTGGTACAAATAACAAGCGAAGGCGTGATTTTGACCCTCATCTCGGGATTCCTTGGTTTATTCGCAGGTGTTCTCATTCTGGAGGTTATGAGAGCAATGATAATGATGAATGCCGGAGACTCATTTTTTATACCTCCTCTCCTATCGATAGGGAAAGCATTGGTGGCCCTTCTGGTTTTATCTGTAGCCGGACTGTTTGCCGGATTGTTACCTGCAACCCGGGCTTTGAGGATAAAAGCGATAGATGCAATCAGGGATGAATAAGAATATTTAAACAATCAGAAGAAAAAATAATAAACAAAAATAAGATATGAAAAAAGCACTCAAAATTTCGTTCTTTGTCCTTTTAGGCCTTATCATCATTTTCACAATCTATCTGGTCGTGAAGAATACGATAACAAAAGAGACCGTTTACAAGGTAGAAGAAGTAAAGGTAGGAAACATAGAGAATACGTCTGTGGCAACAGGAAAAGTTTCGCCTCGCGACGAAATCCTCATCAAACCTCAAATCTCGGGAATCATAACAGAAATACGGAAAGAAGCCGGTGATTATGTAAAAGCCGGAGAAGTGATCGCCGTGGTGAAAGTGATACCTGATGTGTCGCAACTCAATTCGGCCGAATCGCGTGTCAGACTTGCCCAAATAAGCGTCGGACTTGTAAAATCCGAATATGAACGTCAAAAACAGCTTTTCGAAAAAGGAGTGATCGCGAAAGAAGAGATGGATAAATCTGAAGTTGATTATAAAAATGCAAAAGAAGAGCTCAGCGTATCGCAAGATAATCTTGAAATTACCAAAACCGGTATTTCAAAGTCTACTGCACAATATAGCAACACACAAATCAGAGCAACCATTGACGGAATGATCCTCGATGTTCCTGTCAAAGTGGGAAACTCAGTGATTCAGGCAAACACGTTTAATGACGGAACCACTATAGCAACGGTTGCCAACATGAATGACATGATATTCATAGGCAACATAGACGAAACCGAAGTTGGACGCATCCATGTAGACATGCCTATAAAACTATCAGTAGGAGCCATTGAAGGTCGCAAATTTGATGCCATACTCGAATACATTGCTCCTAAGGGAACGGAACAGAATGGTGCAGTTTTGTTTGAAATCAAAGCTGCTGCACGAATTCCTCAAGATGTATACATCCGTGCAGGATACAGTACAAATGCCGAAATAGTAGTTGCCAAAGCTGAAGGTGTATTAATTTTACCCGAAAGTACAGTTACATTCGAGAAAGATTCTACTTTCGTATACATTTTGAAGGCAGGAGAAAAAGGAAAACAAGAATTCGATAAAAGACAAATTTCTGTTGGATTGTCAGACGGCGTTCATATAGAAATAAAATCCGGTTTGAAGAAAGGTGATAAAGTACGAGGCTCTGAAGTCGATGAAAGTAATAAAAAAGAGGTGAGCGTAAAAAAAGAAATGTAAACCAGTCATTCCATAAATGAAAGGAAGCATCTAATGATATATATATAACAACATAACAGTCACATTGTGTTATGTATACAAAACAATAAAAAGGTACTAAGCCTTACTAAACTATAAAAAAGAATATATACAAATATGATAAAAAAATATATCATTGCAATTGGAGTATTTATCTCATGTTCTATGGCTCAGGCACAGCCTGCATGGACTTTGCGCGAATGCATCACCTATGCTATTGAAAATAATACTGCCATCAAACAACAAAAAGTGAGTGTAGACAATGCGGAAATCAATCTGAACACAAGCAAAAGTAGCCGATTGCCCGATTTGAATGCCTCGCTTGGACATGAATTCACTTTCGGAAGAACAACCTATTCCGCCACAAACGGAGTAGGAAAAAGTAATAGCGGTACATCCAATTTCAGCATATCATCAAGCACGCCTCTTTTCACAGGATTTAAAATAACCAACGATATTGAAGCGAAAAAGTTTGATCTGATGGCTGCCACTGAAGGATTGAAGAAGGCTAAAGACGATTTGGGTTTACAGGTCACATCTTATTATCTGGATGTACTCTTCAAAAAAGAGATACTGAAAGTATACAAAGAACAAGTAGATTTGACCAAACTTCAAGTCGAGAAAACATCTGTCATGGTAGAAACCGGAAAAGTGGCCAAATCTCAATTGTATGACATAAATTCACAACTTGCAAATGATGAGTTGAATATGACTAATGCAAAAAATGATTTGGATTTGAGTTTACTGAATCTGATCCAATCTCTAAATCTGCAAAAAGACATAAGCTCATTTGATATTGCTTCTCCGGCCGTTGATGACGTAGTTTCAGCTAATTTTTCAAGTCTGATGACTCCTTCTGAGGTTTATAGCACAGCCATACAGATACGTCCACAGGTGAAGGAAGCGGAATATACCATAGAAAGTAGCAAGAAAACTTTGAAAGTAGCACAATCGGGATATTACCCACAACTGAATCTGACTATGGGTTATGGAACAAGCTCACAACGGATCTATAATGAGAGTAATGCAAGCCTGAGAGATCAATTAGATCAAAACGGAGCTTATAATATAGGTTTTTCATTAAGCATTCCTATTTTTAATCGTTTTCAGGTACGCAATCAGGTAAGAAGTGCCAAGCTGAGCATACTGAACAACGAATTGGCTCTAGACAATGTGAAACAGGCTCTTTTCAAAGAAATACAACAAGCATATCAAAGTGCCGTAGGAGCACAAGCCAAATATATAGCTACAGAGAAATCCTTAGCTGCAACTAGCGAATCTTTCAAATATGTGCAGGAAAGATATAACGTGGGCAAAGCAAATGTATACGAATACAGTGAATCACAAACAAAACTGTTGTCGAGCAAGTCGGAACGACTGCAAGCAAAATATGATTTCCTGTTCCGAACAAAAATATTAGACTTTTATGCCGGAAAAGAAATCAATTTAGAGTAAGGAAGGTTACAACAAACTTGCTGCATCTTCGTCTAAAAACCAATATAGATTGCCATGTGCAGGATTCACCCGCGCAGCAGGATAGGTGTTCATGAAACGATTGCGCTGCAAAATTATTTCTTTCACTTTCTCGGCTTTGCTCTTTCCTGTAACCAGGAAAACTACATTGTGGGCACTATTTACGATTTTTCCGCTAAGACTAACACGAGACATTCCCGTTTCAGGATGATGGGCAACAATACAGTTCTCATTGCTATTCCACAACTCTATCTGATGAGGAAAGATAGATACAGTATGTCCATCATCACCCAATCCCAACATCAGTACATCAAAAATGGGAGTTCCATTTTCTTTTGCGAGAAAATTCTCTAAGACATCGGAATACCGCCGGGCCTCATCTTCAGGTTCATTCTCACCAAGTATTCGATGAATATTGCTATCCCGGATACTTCTAACTTTGTCAAACAAAAGGCTACGGGTCATTCCATAATTGCTCATTTCATTGTCAGGAGGAACACAACGTTCATCACCCCAGAAAAATGATATTTTTTCCCAATCAATACCAGTCTGGTATTTCTCAGACCAATGCTTGAACAAAGCCTTTGGTGTTGACCCTCCTGAAAGAGACAGATTGATGTGTTCGTTCTCAGCCAATTCTTCTTTGAGAAAAGAAGAGAAACCCTCACAGAGGGCTTCCACATCTTTAAAAATATTAATATGCTCGTTGATCATAATTCACAATAAATTCCATCGTCCGACAGATTCTTGCAAGGATATCTCCATGCCATATTTTTTCCATCAATCAGGCTATCTGCATTTGCTGGTCCCCACGATCCGCAAGGATAACCCTGCAAAGGCGCATCCGGATTTGTTTGCCAATAGTCTAATATAGGTTGCACAAATTTCCAGGTTTCTTCAATTGCATCACCACGCGAATAGAGTGTAGAATCGCCCAACATCGCATCGTGCAACAAACGTTCATATGCTCCCGGAACATACGTTTCCTGCAATTGAGTGTAGTGAAAATCCATATTTACCTCTTTCACCTTATATCCTCCACCGGGAATTTTCATTCCTGTTTTCAATAACAGACCTTCATCAGGGTGAATGCGGATAACCAACATATTACCTTGCCTGACAGAATCGTCATTACTTGCAAACAAATTGAGAGGTGTGGGTTTGAAATGAATCACAACTTCCGAAACACGTGTTGGAAGATGTTTTCCTGTACGAATATAGAACGGGACATCACCCCATCGCCAGTTATCTATGAAGAGTTTCAGAGCCACATACGTCTCGGTACGCGATTCCGCATTCACTCCAACTTCTTCCCTATATCCTTTTTGGGGAACACCTTTTACTTTTGAAGCCGTATATTGTCCACGAATCACATTATTGTGAATGTCTTCTTCGGACAATGGTCTTATCGCCTGAAAAACTTTCAATTTTTCATTACGTATAGCATCTGATTCTATCACCATCGGAGGTTCCATCGCCACAAGTGCAAGAAGTTGCAGCAAGTGATTTTGTACCATGTCACGTAATGCTCCTGAATGATCGTAGTACCCTCCCCTATTTTCAACACCAATGCTTTCAGCCGCTGTGATTTCCACATGGTGAATGTAATTACGATTCCAAAGTGGTTCATATATGCTGTTCGAAAAACGTGTCACCAACATATTCTGAACAGTTTCCTTTCCCAGATAATGATCCATCCGGTAGAGCTGGTCTTCTGTATAATCGGTCAATAACGAAGCATTAAGTTTTTGAGCCGAAACCAAATCCGTACCGAATGGTTTTTCTATAATCACCCGTCTTATTTTACCTTCCGCTCTGTTCAATCCCTGTTGTGCAAGAAAATGAGGGATGAGCGGATATAAGTTGGGTGGCGTAGACAAATAGAAAAGATAATTTTCTTCTGTTCCTTTTTCGATATCAATCTGATGAAGTTTCTCTTTAAGTTTAATATACTCCGCTGAATTATCAGTCTCGATAGATAAATAATGCAAATATTGTTCGAAAACGTTTAATTCATCATCGCTTATGTCTCTGCCTGATGAAAATTCGCGTATACCATCTTTCATCTTTTCCCGGAACGTATCATCCGTGAATGCACTGCGGGCTACTCCGAGTATAGCAAAATTTTCCGGTAAGGAATTTTGTTTATACAGATCGAATAGTGCCGGTACAAGCTTACGATATGTCAAATCGCCCGAAGCTCCGAAAATTACTAAAATCTGGTTATTCAAGACTTTCATTTTTTAATCCTTCTTCATTTCATGTCCTCCAAACTGATTTCTCAGAGCAGACAATAATTTATAAGCATAAGAATCTTTCTCTCTCGATTCAAATCGAGTAAACAATGATGCTGTGATCGCATGTGCCGGAACATCAAAATCAATAGCAGTCTGCACAGTCCAACGACCTTCGCCACTATCCGAAACATAAGGTTTGATTCCATCCAGGTTCACATCATCTTCCAGTGCATTTCCGATCAAATCCAACAGCCAAGAGCGAACTACAGAACCCTGCATCCACACACGTGAAATTTTAGCTAAATCCACATCATAAGGCGATTTTTTCATTATTTCAAAACCTTCGGCATAAGCTTGCATCATTCCATATTCTATGCCATTGTGGATCATCTTTACCATATGACCCGATCCACTTTCGCCGCAACGGATATAACCATTTTCAGGAGCAAGAGATTTAAAGATAGGCTCTGCAAAATCGCAAGCTCCTTTTTCGCCTCCATACATAAGGCAATAACCGTTTTGAAGCCCCCAAACACCACCACTCGTGCCACAGTCCAAATAATGAATACCTTTTTCGGCTACCTTTTTTCCTCTTTCCACTGTTTCACGCCAGTAGCTGTTTCCTCCATCTACAATAATGTCATCTTTACTCAGCAATGTAAGTAACTCAGCAATATTCTGCTCTACTGGTTTTCCTGCGGGAACCATCAGCCAAACCAATTTTTGTCCATCAAGTTTACTTACCAAATCTTTTAGGTCTGAAGCAGCAATCGCACCCTTGCTCACAGCTTCATCAACTTCGGGTTTAGTCAAATTATATACAACAACTTCGTGTCCGTGATTGAGAAGGCGTTCTACCATCTTACCGCCCATTTTTCCTAAGCCTACAAATCCTATTTTCATGTTTTTTCTATTTTATGAGATTTTTTAATTTCTGGTATTTTGAACTACTAAATTAACAAAATACTGAATACAAATCCAATTTTTACTTAAGTTACAACAATCAATAATTACAAATGTTTGGTACAAAGCATTTTGATATCAACCGATATGTTATATATTTTATCTATAATAAATATTACATTATAACATTCATTGATGAACCAAGACGATTTATTGAGACTACTCTCTAATAAATCAAAAGAGCCGGAACTTGTAAATAAGTCCCGGCTCTTTTGATTTATATTCTTAAAAAACTATATTATTTTTTCTTACCTTGGTTTGCAACTGCGTCCATCAATTTTTTGATTTCTTCCGGGTCACCTAAGAAATAGTCTTTTACAAAATTCAGATCATCATCGAATTCAAATACATAAGGTACAGCCGTCGGCAGATTTAAACTAACAATATCTTCGTCTGATATACCTTTCAGATACTTGATAATACCTCTAAGGCTATTTCCGTGAGCTGCAACAATGATATCATCATGTTTCACGAGCGACGGATAAATCACTTCTTGCCAATAAGGAAGAATACGTTCAACAGTCTGCTTCAATGCTTCTGTTTCAGGAACATAAGACTTTGGCACATCATTATAGCGCAAATCCTGCGAAGCTGAACGAGGATCACTCGGATCTAGTGGAGCAGGTGGCACATCGTAGCTGCGACGCCACACAAGCACTTGCTCATCTCCATACTTTTCAGCTGTTTCAGCTTTATTCAATCCTTGAAGCATTCCATAATGCTTTTCGTTAAGGCGCCATGTTTTTTCGACAGGAATCCAATCCAGATCCATCTGGTCCAAAATATTATTCAAGGTCTTGATCGCTCTTTTCAAGTAAGAAGTATAAGCTATTTCAAACTTGAATCCTTCTTTTTTAAGGAGTTGACCTGCATTTATGGCTTCTTCGAGGCCTTTTTCCGATAAGTCTACATTTGTCCAGCCAGTAAAGCGGTTTTCTTTGTTCCAAACGCTTTCTCCGTGACGAATCAATACTACTCTTTTCATCTATTATTTAATTTAAAATATCCAATAAATTCAGTGTTACAAAAATAACAAAAATCCGTTAGAATGGCTACATCTACAATTCTTATAATTCATTATTAATGTTGTGTCTCATTTTTTAGTTCGTTTTGTTAATTATTAAGAAATGTAGCACTCTCTGTTGACTGTAAATATGCTATTTTTGTTATAATTTAAAATTTTTGAGTTCATACATCAACACAAAATAATGGAAGAACAGGTCAAGATTTATTGTAAAAATACAGAGTCATATCATAACATTCCTATAGGAAGCACTTTATTGGAGATACAAAAATTACTGGATATTAAGATGAAATATCCAATCGTGAATTGCCGTGTCAATAATAAAACAGAGTCTCTATCCTTCAAGATATATAATCCGAAGATGATCGAATTCGTCAATTTGGGCGATTCTTCAGGCATGCGCACCTATGTACGGTCATTATGCTTCATTCTGGCAAAAGCTGTCTATGAAATAAATCCCGGAACACAATTGAAGATTGAGCATCCAATCGCAAAAGGTTATTTCTGCACCATAACGGATGTGGAGTATCTCACACAGGCAAATGTGGATGCCATAAAGAATAAAATGCAGGAGCTGATAGATCAGGATCTACCCTTCATGGCTCTTGAAGAACCAACATTCGAAGTTGTGAAACTATTTCGGGAACAAGGATTTGAAGACAAAGCACTACTTCTTGAAACGTCAGACAATGTTTACTCGAAATATTATAGATTGGGTAATTATGTCGACTATTTCTACGGTTGCCTTGTCCCTTCTAGTGGCTATATCAATCTTTTCGATGTATGCCTCTATAAAGACGGTCTGCATTTGAGAGTACCCAACCGTGAAAACCCTGTCGAATTGGAACCAATGGTAGATCAATCAAAGATGTATAATGTCTATCAAGAACACTTCGATCTGACAAAAGTGACGGATGTGGAAAATGTAGGAGATTTGAATAAAGTGAGTAGAAATGGAGGTATTTCAAATGTAATTAAAATTTCCGAAGCATGGCAAGAGAAAACGATAGCTGATATTGCAGAACAAATTGTTGACAGGTTTAACGGTGGTGTACGAGTTGTACTCATTGCCGGTCCATCTTCTTCAGGAAAAACAACATTCCGCAAACGGCTCGAAGTGCAACTGATGGTAAATGGTATCAAACCGGTAGGTCTATCTCTGGACGATTATTTCGTAAACAGAGAAGACACACCCAAAGATGAAACCGGAGAGTACGATTATGAGTCGCTTTATGCTCTGGATTTGGATTCTTTCAATAAAGATCTAAATCAATTGTTAGACGGGCAGGAAGTTTCATTACCAACATTTAATTTCACCACCGGCAAAAGAGAATACAGAGGACATAAATTGAAAATGGGAGAGCACAATGTTTTGGTAATTGAAGGTATTCATGCACTGAACCCCGAATTGACAAAACAAGTGAATGACAAAGCCAAGTTCATGATTTATGTATCTGCTTTGACTGTAATATCTTTAGACAATCACAATTGGATATCGACCTCTGACAATCGTCTGCTGAGACGTTTGGTACGTGACTTCAGGTATCGCAACTACTCGGCAATAGACACAATTTCGAGATGGAACAGTGTAAGAAAAGGTGAAGAAAAATGGATTTTTCCTTTTCAGGAAAACGCAGACGTTATGTTCAACTCAGCCATGTTGTACGAATTAGCAGCTCTACGTCCTTATGCAGAGCCTATCCTGATGCAAGTACCAAAAAATGTACCTGAATATTCCGAAGCCTATCGTTTTTTGAAATTTTTGAGTTATTTTAATTTTCTAGGAGACAGAGAATTGCCACCAACATCACTGTTGAGAGAATTTTTAGGAGGAAGTAGTTTTAAGTATTAAGAATTTTAGAATAAGAATGCGCAAGGTACTCCTAGCTATAGCGTATCTTTGGCATCTTTATTATTATTCGAACCCATATTTTGCGGTTCGAAGGTTTCTTTCTCTTTTTCCAGTTGAATATATAGACTAAAATCATGCTCCTGCAAAGCATCTAATGCTTGCTTTGCTGCGTTTTGCTGAGATTCTTTTTTGGAATATCCGGTAGCTATGCCTGCTTCTTTTCCATATATATATATTGCTGTCGTAAAAACAGGATTGTTTTCTTCGTCAATATGAGTATCAGTTAGTTCAAAACAGACATTGATTTTATTCTTCTGGCTCCATTCCAACAGACGCGATTTGAAGTTAGCTTCACTATTTGCAACAGTATCGAAGTTTAAATAAGTCTTGATCAGTCTCTCATCCACAAATTTCTTTGCAGCCCTGTAGCCCATATCCAAATATATTGCACCGATAAGAGCCTCCAGTGCATTCCCGTACATATGTGTTTTGTGTGATGTATTTTGTGCAGAAGCTACAATGAGTTTGTTTAATCCCAATTCAAGAGCCAATTTATTCAGAGTTTCACGCTTAACTATTTTTGAGCGCATATCTGTCAGGAATCCTTCTTTTTTATACTCAAACTCTTTGTAGACTATATCGGCAACAATGGCATCAAGAATGGCATCTCCAAGAAACTCGAGCCGCTCATTATTGATCCATTTTCCATCCTTAAGTTTGATCGAAGATGATTTATGCAAGAGTGCTTGTTGATATAGTGTAATATTATAAGGATAGAAATTTAGTATTTTAAAAAAAGAAACGTAAGGCTCTTTTCCCCTTTTAGGTAAAAGCCTTACGTTTCGATATATTTTTTTCAACACTTTACTTAGTAAACTTCTTGAGAATTACACATGCATTATGTCCACCAAAACCAAAAGTATTGGAAAGGGCAGCATTCACAACC
>JBKECE010000286.1:0-2527 GCA_047974325.1 Dysgonomonas sp.
ATTTCCTCCCTCTTACTGAATAAACAGAACACAAGACTGCTCCACCCACTTTCACCGAGCGAGCGTCCGTGTCAGTCATAACTCCTTTAGAGGTAGAAAGAAGAGCCACACCACGTCCGTTCAAGACGCGCGGCAGTTCTTTATATCCGGTATATTTACGCAAGCCCGGTTTTGAAATACGAATCAGTTTTTTGATCGCATTCACTTTATTAACCGGATCATACTTCAAAGCTATTTTTATATAGCCTTGAGGTCCTTCGTCTACAAACTTATAATTAAGAATGTAGCCTTTTTCCAAGAGAATTTTTGTAATCTCTTTTTTCAAATTCGACGCAGGAATTTCCACTACCCGGTGTTTAGCCTGAATAGCGTTTCTCAAACGCGTCAAATAATCTGCTATTGGATCTGTCATGTTTAAATTGATTTAAATTAATTCCGCAATCCGGAACAATATTTAATTCTATAATAATAATAATTTGCTTACCAGCTAGCTTTTTTAAGACCCGGTATAAGTCCTTTCGATGCCATTTCCCTAAATTGTATACGGGAAATTCCAAATTGGCGGATGTAACCTTTTGGACGGCCTGTGATGCTGCAACGGTTATGCAAGCGTACAGGAGATGCATTTTTAGGTAAAGCTTGAAGTGCTTCATAGTCGCCGGCAGCCTTAAGCTCAGCTCTTTTGTTAGCATATCTAGCAACTAGTTTGGCTCTTTTCACCTCACGGGCTTTCATTGATTCTTTTGCCATCTTATATTAGTCTTTTTTTGCGTTCTTAAAAGGTAAACCGAATTGTTTCAGAAGAGCATAACCTTCTTCATCTGTTTTCGCAGAGGTCACAAAGGTAATATTCATTCCCAAGATTCTGCTAATAGAATCAATATTTATTTCAGGGAATATGATCTGTTCCTGAATACCCAACGTATAATTTCCACGTCCATCCAATTTGCTTTCAATTCCTTTGAAGTCACGGATACGTGGAAGAGCAACCTTCACAAGTCTTTCCAAGAACTCATACATATAGTTCTGGCGCAAAGTAACCATTACACCGATAGGCATTTTTTTACGAAGCTTGAAGTTTGATATGTCTTTTTTCGACATTGTAGCTACAGCTTTCTGACCTGTGATTGCAGTTAATTCGTTGATTGCAGTTTCGATAATTTTCTTATCAGCAACAGCAATACCCAATCCTTGATTGATTACAATTTTCTTTAGAACAGGCACTTGCATTGGTGACTTGTAACCGAATTCTGCCATCAAAGCAGAAACTACACGGTCTTTATATTCTGTTTTAAGGGTTGTTGCACTACTCATTATTTAATTACCTCCCCTGATTTTTTAGAATAACGTACTAATTTTCCATTTACCTCTTTACGACCTATTCTTGTTGGTTTTCCTGATTTAGGATCCACAACATTCAGATTCGAAATATGGATAGAAGCCTCTGTTTTTTCGATAGCTCCCTGAGGATTTTTTGCATTTGGCTTAGTGTGTTTCGTGATCATGTTCAAGCCTTCAACAATTGCGCGTTGTTTATCTACATAAACCTTGAGTACGCGTCCTGTCTTGCCTTTGCTCTTGCCAGTGTTCACAAAAACGATATCGCCTTTTTTAATATGTAATTTACTCATTACGTCTAGTTTTATTAGATTAAAGAACTTCTGGTGCTAATGAAACAATTTTCATATTCACTGCACGAAGTTCACGTGCAACTGGTCCGAAAATGCGGCTTCCTCTGATTTCACCTGCGGCATTTAACAACACACAAGCGTTATCATCAAAACGAATATATGATCCGTCAGCACGGCGTACTTCTTTTTTGGTACGTACAACCATAGCCTTTGTTACTGCACCTTTTTTTACATCGCTCGATGGGATTACGTTCTTGATAGCAACAACGATTATATCACCTACCGAAGCATAGCGTCTTTTTGTTCCGCCTAATACACGAATGCAAAGAGCTTCTCTTGCACCACTGTTGTCTGCGACTACTAGTCTCGATTCTTGTTGTATCATATTACTTAGCCCTTTCGATTATTTCGATTAATCTCCATCTTTTAGTTTTGCTCAAAGGACGAGTTTCCATTATGCGCACTGTGTCGCCGATGTTGCACTCGTTTTTTTCGTCGTGAGCGTGATATTTCTTCGTTTTATTCACGAATTTTCCATATATAGGGTGTTTTTCTTTCCATTTTACAGCAACGGTGATACTTTTGTCCATCTTGTTACTGAAAACGACCCCGATTCTTTCTTTTCTTAAATTTCTAGTTTCCATCAGCTCTTAATTATTTTTTTAATTCCCTTTGGCGCAATTGTGATAAAAGACGTGCTACTGAGAGCCGTTTTTTCTTTATATCAGCAGGGCTATCCAAAGGAGATACACAGTTGTTCAATACTGATTGATCTAACGCTATTCTCACTTCATCAATTCTATCACGCAAGTCATTTTCGTACAATTCTCTTACTACTGAAATCAACAAAGTGCTAAATAATATAGAGTTAAATCAAAATCTCTGAGAACCAAAAA
>JBKECE010000296.1:0-40924 GCA_047974325.1 Dysgonomonas sp.
TCTCGATATTCCAGTTTTAGTGCCCAAAGGCGTGTAAGAATAAGTTGTTTCGTCGAAGCCTCCATCTGGATTGGTGAACACTTTATCCAGAATGGGCGTCCATGAACTGGACTTTTGATTCCACGAGCTGGTCGATTTTGAATTTAATATGCCTGATACATAACCATATTCTTCTTTAATGGTATTACTCCATGTTTTCGCGACATTATTCCAGACCAAAGTGTTTGCTGTTGCCAGTTTGGAATCTGAATAAGCATAATTTACCTTTGTGTCATTCACCCAATCAGTCCCATTCTCAGAACGGTATGTGTTTCTTTCCACAATCTGCTGATTTGCATCATATATATTGTTAGATTTGGTAGTTCCTATCCACGAAATTTTATTAGCACTGTTGGTGAAATAAATCTCCGACAATAGTTTATTGTCGGGCGAAGAATACGTTTTCTCGAATTTAGATTCTGTTTTCCATATCTGGCTATTTTGGTCATAGTTGTATGATTCAAATAAGATCTCATTGTTGTTTTGGTCATAATTATAAACATATTTTTTACCAAAAGTCCATGTTGTGGTTTGTGTGTTCCAGACATAGCTCAACACTTCTTTTATATTGCCAGAATCATACGTATAAGCATATTTTGAAACACCAGCCCAGCTTGTTTGGCCGGATTCTTTTGTGTAATACTCTTCGGACGAAAAATTGCCATCCGCATTATAACTGATGTCATATCTGTAAGCACGGACAAGAATCTGGGTTGATGGATCCAGAAATGAACCTTCTTCTCTGATCACTCTGCCTGTTTCGTCGTAGCTAAATTCGATATCGGTATTTTGCAACCATGTATTATTTTGGGAGAGAAAGCCAACTGATGAGAGTTTCTGCTTCGTCGCAGCATCATAAAAATAAGATTCTTTGCTTATTTTAGTCCAGGATGCATCGTAAGTAATAGTGCTGTCCGGCAAAGAAACATCTTGCTCCAGAGTTGTGTTGCATAGCGCAAATATGTTACTGAATAATAAAAAAGATAGGATTGTAGTTATGAGTCTCATAAAAAGAATTTACGTATTGAGGCACAATATTCATTAGCTGAAAATCAATGTTTTTTGAATGCCAGAATTATAATGCACATTCATACAAATGTATAAAACTTTCCGATATGGACAAAACGATTTGCTGGAACGGTTGCATCGGAATAAATAATTTAATCAAAATGTAAATATTTTTATTTTTGAACTATTGTTCTTATGGAATACTTTGTATATTTGATTTATATTTAAGGATTAAAGTATAACATTATGCTTCAAACAGAGAAAGTTAAAATAAAAGATGTGAAAGATATTGTGATATTGTTTTCGGGCGATTCTGGAGATGGTATGCAATTGTCTGGTTCAATATTTTCTAATGTCTCGGCCATATTGGGTGACGAAATTGCTACATTTCCTGATTTTCCGGCTGAGATAAGAGCTCCGCAAGGGACTTTAAGTGGAGTTTCAGGATTTCAAGTGCATATAGGTTCCGATATATATACGCCGGGTGACAAAGTTGATGTACTCATAGCAATGAATCCGGCAGCATTGAAAGTAAATGTTGAACGATTGAAGAAAAATTCAATTATCATAGTAGACACTGATTCTTTTCAAAAGAGAGATCTTGACAAAGCACAATATTTGACTGAAAATCCATTTGTCGAATTGAATTTGACCAATATGAGGGTGATAGATCTGCCCATCACCACTCTCACTAAAAATAGTTTGCAGGATATTGATTTGAGTGCCAAAGATAAAACCCGATGCAAAAATATGTTTGCATTAGGTCTTGTTTGTTGGCTGTTCAATAAACAATTGGATACGGCCTATACATTATTGAATAATAAGTTTGCAAAAAAACCGCTATTGGCAGAAGCCAATATAAAGGTCATGACCGATGGTTTCAATTATGGACAGAATGCAGATATGTCGATATCGGCGTACCGAATTGAGACGGCAAAAACAAAAAAAGGTTTCTATACGGAACTGAATGGGAACACTGCTACAGCTTATGGACTCATCGCTGCTGCTGAAAAAGCAGGCAAAGAGCTGTTTCTAGGTTCGTATCCAATCACTCCGGCTACCGACATATTGCAGGAACTAGTAAAACGGAAGGAATTGGGTGTGAAAGCCATTCAGATGGAAGATGAAATAGCCGGTATCTGTACGGCTATTGGAGCAAGTTTCGCCGGAGATCTGGCGGCAACATCCACATCGGGTCCGGGTCTGGCACTTAAGAGCGAAGCCATAGGACTCGCGGTTATGGCAGAATTGCCTCTGGTGATTATTGATGTGCAACGGGGTGGTCCATCGACAGGATTACCCACGAAGACCGAGCAAACTGACCTTCGACAAGCTCTTTATGGGCGCAATGGCGAAAGTCCGATTGTTGTTGTGGCAGCTTCAAGTCCAACAAACTGTTTCGATGCGGCATATTGGGCTTCAAAAATAGCTTTGGAGCATATTACACCTGTTATTCTACTCACGGATAGCTATATAGCAAATGGCTCGTCGGCTTGGCGAATACCTGAAATGGAAGAATATCCAGCCATTGTGCCGCATAATGTTACCCAATATAAAGGAAATGACTGGTCTGTAGCTGCACGAGATGAAGTTACGAATGCTCGTTATTGGGCCGAGGCCGGAACAAAAGGTTTCACTCATCGTATCGGTGGCTTGGAAAAAGACTACACAACAGGAAGCATCTCCACCAATCCGGCTAACCATCAAAAAATGATCGATACGCGTCAGGCTAAGATTGATTACATCGCTAATTGCATACCTGAACTGGAAATTTTAGGTAATCCTGATGCCGATTTGCTCATTGTTGGTTGGGGTGGCACGTACGGACATTTGCGTGAAGCTACTAAACGGATGAATGTAGAAGGACAGAAGGTGGCATACGTCCATTTTCAGTTTATTAATCCCTTGCCAAAGAACACAAAGGAGATTCTTCTCCGTTATGATAAAATTGTTGTTGCAGAACAAAATAATGGCCATTTTGCGGGTCATTTGCTGGACAAAATAGAAAATTTAAACTTGCATAAATACAATAAAATAGAAGGACAACCTTTTTCTGTAGAAGAATTGATTACAGAATTTTCCAAATACCTATAAGAAAAAACTACAATGGAAACAATAGATATAAAACCTGTTTTTCAACACGAAACACGCGATTATAAAAGCGATCAGTATGTGCGTTGGTGTCCTGGTTGCGGCGACCATGCTGTGCTGAATATTTTATATAAAGCAATGACGGAACTGAATCTTGAACCTCATAATGTTGCAGTTATATCAGGTATAGGGTGTTCATCGCGATTGCCCTATTATATGAATACATATGGGTTTCATACCATACATGGACGTGGTGCTGCTGTAGCCACCGGAGTGAAAGTTGCAAAACCTGACCTATCGGTATGGCTTGCCACTGGCGACGGCGATTGCCTTGCTATCGGAGGCAATCATTTTATCCATGCTGTCAGACGGAATGTAGATATAAACATCTTGTTGCTGAATAATAAAATTTATGGCCTTACCAAAGGACAATATTCACCAACTACAAATCGTGGAACGGTCACAAAATCGTCTCCTTTTGGAACTGTGGAAGACCCTTTTCGTCCGGTTGAACTAGCTTTGGGTGCAAGAGGAACATTTTTTGCACGTTGCATTGATGTGGATTTGAAGAATGCAACTGTTGTTTTTACTGATGCGGCGAAGCATGTCGGCACATCGGTTGTGGAAATATTACAGAATTGTGTCATATTCAATGATGATATTCACAAAAATGTGACAGACCGGGAATTGCGTGACGATCATACCATCTATCTCAAACATGGAGAAAAAATGCTTTTTGGGAAAGAAAAAGAGAAAGGCATTGTTTTGGAAGGATTCACGCTTAGAGCTGTGACTATCGGTCAGGACGGTTATACACTGGACGATGTTTTGGTACATGACACTCATTGTGTAGACAATACATTACACACAAAATTGGGCTTGATGGAACCATCTGCTGGTTTACCTCTGGCTTTAGGTGTGATTCGCGACGTGGATGCTTTGGCTTATGACAAAGAGGTTGAGCGCGTAATTGAAGACGTGCAATCTAAAAAACCGGTTCGGAAGCTACACGACTTTTTGATGAAAGGCGATGTCTGGGAAATAAAATAACAATAAATCTCTCGTAGGAAGATATGGAAACTGCGTCTGCCGAAAAAGATGGTAAAAAATGATTGAATCTATTGTTGGAATCAAAAATCGGTATTATCTTTGTGCCTCGGTAATGCGAAAGTAGCTCAGTTGGTAGAGCACGACCTTGCCAAGGTCGGGGTCGCGGGTTCGAGTCCCGTCTTTCGCTCAAATGTGGCAGAGGTCACATTTTTTGTTTCTGTAATATTCTTATATCTCAAAAATAATGCACTCGTGGTGGAATTGGTAGACACGCTACTTTGAGGGGGTAGTGCCGGTTACGGTGTGTGAGTTCGAATCTCATCGTGTGCACAAAAGGATTTCAAGTAATTGGAGTCCTTTTTTTATTGAGGATTTGGTATTAATTTGGGTATCAATTTTTAGTGAAAAATGCTTCTGACATTTTTAATTTATTCTAAAAATATTCATATCTTTGGCGTGTTAAAAGTGATAAATGAAGAGTATTTGCGCGCGTGGTGGAATTGGTAGACACGCTACTCTCAGAAGGTAGTGCCCGTTCGGGTGTGTGAGTTCGAATCTCATTGTGCGCACGAAGGGTTTCAAGTGATTGAAACCCTTTTTTTTATCTTCTGGTCAAAAATCTGGTCAACAAATGGATAAAAAAAGACTGCAAATAAACATTGCAGCCTTTCTTATTTAATAAAATCTTTGAGTTTTCACGCATTTTTATAGAGCAAAACAAATATTGATGAAATATTCATTTTGGTAGATATTATTTATTGCATTTTATTTGCAGCAATATCTCTTGTATACCACGAGACAATACCATATTCTCTTAACGAACACATTATACGAAAGTCAATTGCCGATTTTTTAGCTATTCTTCCATGAGCTAAATTGTATACATACAATGCTCTGCAATTATTTTCTCTCGCTATTTTAGCATAGACCGATCGTCTACCGCTAAATAAAAAGGTGACAATGCTAAACATAATTGCTTTTCTTTTAATTTTCCTCTTCTGATACTTTCCTATTAAGATCAAAGATAATTATTTTGTGCAAGCAAATATAATTTATAATTGTTATTTTTTGCCCAAGAATTGTATTTTGATTGAAATATAATGTTTTTTTAGTTAAATTGTTTCGCTATGGTTATAAAAAGAGCACAAATGATTAATATGTGTATATGTAATTCTAGTCATAATTTAATGTTATATTTGCAATATAAATAAAACATAAACTAAAAATATGAAAGGAATTATTCTGGCAGGAGGAAGCGCTACGCGCCTGTATCCACTATCGAAGGCAATATCAAAACAGATTATGCCAGTTTATGATAAACCGATGATCTACTATCCCTTATCAACATTGATGCTAGCCGGAATACGCGAAGTGTTAATCATTTCTACTCCACGCGATTTACCGATGTTTAGAGACTTGTTGGGGACAGGTGAAACATTGGGAATGAAGTTTGAATATATTGTCCAAGAACAGCCTAACGGTTTAGCTCAGGCTTTTGTGCTTGGCGCAGATTTTCTGGCTGGTGAAGCCGGATGTTTGATTTTGGGAGATAATATGTTCTATGGACAAGGTTTTTCTAAAATGTTGATTCAAGCTGCTTCCTTGAAAGAAGGAGCGTGCGTGTTTGGCTATTATGTGAAGGATCCGAGAGCGTATGGAGTGGTGGAGTTTGACGAACAGGGAAAGGTGATTTCCTTGGAAGAAAAACCTGAAAATCCAAAATCGAATTATGCTGTTCCCGGATTATATTTTTATGATAAGACGGTGACCGAAAAAGCGAGGGCTCTGAAACCATCGGCACGTGGCGAATATGAAATAACTGATCTCAACAAATGCTATCTCGAAGAAGGTAATCTGCATGTTGAACTTTTCGGACGTGGTTTTGCATGGTTAGACACAGGCAATTGTGACAGCTTGCTCGAAGCCGGCAACTTTGTGGAAACAATCCAAAACAGGCAGGGCTTCTACATTTCATGTATAGAAGAAATTGCATGGCGAAACAATTGGATAACGAAAGAGCAACTCCGAAAACTAGGCAAAAACTTAGAAAAAACAGAATATGGAAAATATATATTAAGCCTTTAAACAACAAAATGAAATTTACAGAACAAAAGATAAAAGGAGTATGGGTTATTGAGCCACAGGTTTTTAATGATGAACGAGGCTATTTCATGGAATCGTATAAGCAGGATGAATTTGAAAAATATGTGGGCAAAACCAATTTTATTCAAGACAACGAATCCAAATCGACCAGAGGTGTTTTGCGTGGGCTACACTATCAAACAGGAGATTTTGCACAGGCAAAATTAGTAAGAGCTCTTAAGGGAAGTGTGCTGGATGTTGCGGTTGATATCCGTAAGTCATCACCTACGTTCGGTCAGTATGTAGCTGTTGAACTGACAGATGAAAATAAGAAACAACTCTTTGTGCCGCGTGGTTTTGCACATGGTTTCATGGTGATGAGTGACGAAGCCATCTTCACCTACAAAGTAGATAATGTGTATGCACCTAAACATGAAGCTTCTATCATTTGGAACGATCCCACTATTGGAGTCAGTTGGGGCATAGAAGAGAAATTTTTGTTGCTCTCACCCAAAGATATTGCAGGAAAACAGCTGAGCGAAGCTGTTCTTTTTGACTGATCGGTTACTATCTCGCATAATGAAGCAAAAACAACTAAAACAACTGAAAAAGGCAGCAATTCTTTTTACGTTCTTGTTGTTTGTTGTTGCAGGTGTATTTCTGTTGGTGAAAAAATTACGCACATCGTTTGACTCGTTCGAAGATGGTGGATTTTCGGATAAATATGTGGTACGTGGTATTGATCTGTCGCATCATAATCCAATCATCGATTGGAATGCAGCTGTCGCCCAGAATATCACTTTTGCATATATAAAAGCAACAGAAGGTTCAGATCATGAGGATCGGAATTATGTTTACAACTATGATCAGGCAAAGAGAAGTGGAGTGAGGGTAGGTTCCTATCATTTCTATATTTTTGGAAGTTCGGGAAGTGCACAAGCCAGACATTTTATAAAAACGGCTAAATGTGCATCAGGTGATCTTATTCCGGCCATCGACGTAGAGCATTCTCCAGCCAATATTTATACAAGAGATACAGCCTTTTTTGCATTAGTGATTAAAGAATTGAAGATTTTAGAGAAAGAACTTTGGGACAATTATGGCGTGCATCCGGTCATCTATACGAATAAAGACTGTTATAAATTGTATGTAAAAGATTATTTTCCGAACAATCCTATTTGGATGTGTGACTTGCATAACGAACCATCCGACAGCGATGTGAAGAATTGGATGATCTGGCAATTTTCGCATAAAGGGAGAATTGCGAACAGGGATGATGATATCGATCTTAATTATTTCAGGTACTCCTTTGCCGATCTGAAAAAATATACATTGCCTTAGATTATTTTAAATCTATTTTATCGAATTATGAAATATAAGCTTCTGACTATACTGTTTTCAGTTTCATTTCTTTTCTCTTGTTTCAAGGAAGAAGAGTTTGATAATAGTCAGGTGGGTAACTTTGAGGCTCTGTGGCAAATAATTGATGAGCATTATTGTTTTTTTGAATATAAGAATATAGATTGGAATGCCATCCATGACAAATATGCTGTGCGGGTGACAGATGATATGACTACGGATGCTTATTTCAGTCTTTTGTGTGAAATGTTGGCCGAACTGCAAGACGGTCATGTCAATCTGGTAGCTTCCCACGATATAGGTAGATATTGGAGTTGGTTTGAAAATTATCCTGACAATTTCGATGAAAAAATACAGAAAAACTATCTGGGGACAGACTATATGATTGCCAGCGGATTGAAATATAAGATACTGGACGATAATATAGGATATATATATTACGAAAGTTTTTCGAGTGGTATTGGTGATGGAAACCTGTCTCAAGTGATAAGCCGGTTGTCTGTTTGTGATGGCATCATCATCGATGTACGTAACAACGGAGGTGGGCAACTCACAAATGTAGATAAGTTGGTAGGGCGTTTTATCAATGAAAAGATGCATGTCGGATACATCCTCCACAAGACAGGCAAAGGGCACTATGATTTTTCAGAACCGTATGCCCGCTATATAGAACCCTATGCAGGAATCCGCTATCAGAAAAATGTAGCTGTACTCACAAACAGGAGCAGTTATAGCGCGACAAATGATTTTGTCAATGCTATGACTTATGTTCCTACGGCGGTGATTGTTGGTGATAGCACAGGAGGCGGTAGCGGTTTGCCATTTTCGTCGGAATTGCCCAATGGCTGGAGCGTCCGTTTTTCGGCCAGCCCGATGCTGAATGTTAACAAAGAACATACCGAGTTTGGTATAGCACCAGATGTGAGGGTGGATATGTCATTTGATGATATAGGTAAAGGCATTGATACAATCATTGAACGAGCCAGAGCTATTTTGAAAAGTAGAAAAACAAACAGATGAGAAAGATACTTATTTTCAATGATTGTTTTTATATGGGTGGAACCGAGGTTCTTCTGCTCGATGTCTTGAATCACTTGGCGGAAAAAGACTGTGAAGTGACTCTGTTGTTGCCCAATCCATCTGAACGCAACCAACTACTTTCAGAAGTTTCACCCCGCATCAAAGTACAATATATTTTCCATGAACAGCCAACCGGATTCAAACGTAAATTCGTCAGGCACTTGATGCTTGTTTTTCCACGAATTTTCGCTAAGGTAATGAAAATCGATGTGGGTAAAAATGATTTGATTGTTTGTTTTAAAGATACTTTATATTCAGTTGTTTTCAGCCGGATGAATGTGCCGAAAATACAATGGGTTCATAATCAACCATTCATCCATTCTTATAAATATCAATCGGTTACGGATTGGATACGCATTCAGATAAACAGGCTTCATCTTCGAAAAATGGAGCGTTCGTTTAATCGGTTCAATGAGGTTATTTGTGTCTCGGAATCGTGCCGAGACAAATATTTGGAGATATATGGGAAGAATCTCTCTAAAACGGATATACGTGTGCTGTATAATGCGTTGGATTTGTCAGGCATTGCCGAAAAAGCAGTTCAACCAGTGAGTGGTATTCCTCTGTTCAGTGGAACTTACTTCATCCTTGTCACGCGCATTTCACCCGAGAAAACAGTTGATCGCACTGTGAAAATGGCATGTCGGTTGATTGACGAAGGCTATAATTTCCGCATAATGATTTTGGGCGAAGGTGGACAATCCGATTATATACGAGATTTGATAATAGAACTTGGTTTAACGGATATAATTACAATGTATGGGCGTGTGGGCAACCCATACCCCTACATGAAACAAGCCGATTGGTTGCTTTGTGGTTCGTCTCGTGAAAGTTTTTCTCTTGTCTTGCTCGAAGCTATATCTCTGGGAACTCCTGTGCTGACAACCAATTGCGGAGGTCCTGAAGATGTGATTGCATACGGAAAGTATGGATTGTTGCTCGAAAACAGTATAGATGGAGTGTATCAGGGCATGAAAAAAGTATTGGATGAACCTTCCTTAAAAGATTACTACAACTCTTTAGCAACTGAAAACCTGAACCGTTTCGATTATCAGAAATGGCAAACCGAAGTTGACAAACTTCTGGGAGTGGAAGACTTATAATTAAATAAATCTCTGTTTTTTATATTATTTGCTTTTCAATACTCGAAGCGACCAAAATCACTCTCGATGACAAGTTCTGTTGTAGCGGAATTTTCTACAAACCCAACAATTTGGGCATCAACACCAAACGATTGGGATATGTCTATCACACG
The DNA here is from genome assembly GCA_047974325.1 of Dysgonomonas sp. Lineage (GTDB taxonomy): Bacteria > Bacteroidota > Bacteroidia > Bacteroidales > Dysgonomonadaceae > QVMP01. The sequence continues at coordinate 9,965 of JBKECE010000296.1, forward strand.
TTGGGCATATTCGGGCGAGAGGTACACTTCCATTCGATGTCCCATGTTGAATACCTTATACATTTCTTTCCACTCTGTGCCGGATTGTTCATGAATCAGCTTGAAAAGAGGAGGTAAAGGGAATAAGTTATTTTTTGTAATCTTGACTTTATCAACAAAGTGCAGCACTTTCGTTTGCGCACCACCGGAACAGTGAATCAACCCGTGAATGTGCGGACGAAGTTCGTTCAACACTTGTTTGATGATGGGAGCATATGTTCTTGTGGGAGATAACACTAATTTACCTGCGTCTATGTCCAAGCCTTCGATTGTATCCGTTAATTGTTTTTTTCCGGAATAAACAAGGTCGATTGGTATGGAATTGTCATAACTTTCCGGATATTTTTGAGCTAGATAATTAGCAAACACGTCGTGACGTGCCGAGGTGAGACCATTGCTTCCCATTCCTCCGTTATATTCCTTTTCATAAGTGGCTTTTCCGCAAGATGAAAGTCCCACAATGACATCGCCTGCCTGAATTCTATCGGCAGAGATTACATCTGAGCGCTTCATTCGGCATGTGACGGTGCTGTCTACGATGATCGTGCGAACCAAATCGCCCACATCGGCAGTTTCACCACCAGTTGGATAGATGTGCACACCTATTTGGGACAATTCTTCGCACAACTCATTCGTTCCGCTGATGATTGCAGCAATCACATCTCCTGTGATTAGTTGTTTGTTGCGTCCAATAGTGGACGATAATAATATATTGTCCGTTGCACCAACACATAGCAGGTCGTCCAGATTCATAATCAGCGCGTCTTGTGCAATGCCTTTCCACACAGTGATATCATCGGTTTCTTTCCAATACATATAAGCAAGTGACGATTTTGTGCCTGCGCCGTCGGCATGCATTATATTGCAATAGTCAGGATCATTGCCTAATATATCCGGGATAATTTTACAAAATGCTTTAGGATAAAGACCTTTATCAATGTTTTTGATGGCATTGTGAACATCTTCTTTTGAGGCCGAAACGCCACGTTGGTTATATCTTTGGTCGCTCATTGTTGGATCTGCAAGATGATTTCTGGGTAATTTAAAGGTACAAAAATAATAAAAAATATCGCTAAACTTCATCCATATTATATATTCTCAAAAATAAAGTGCGACCATTTAAAATGAAGTACATGAATATATAAAGAACACTTTTTGAATAGTTTTAGATCTTATTCAAATCGTACTAATTAGTCGTTGATGAGATAAATTTCAAGCTTAAAGCATTTGCCCATTTTTCATATCCTTCCTTCTTCGGATGGACATCGTTTGAATTATAATATTGTGATAAATTGAATAGGTTGATACCTGAAAGCGAGTCAATGTCCATGATCGGGATCTTATAGTATTCAGATACTTCTATTTGACAATTTTTTAATGCTTGCCAGCGCTTATAAATAGTTGTTTCCTGATATTTTTCCAGTGAAAAAGTTCCATCTGCATTTTTAATAGATGAATCGTTGAAATCGACATTGTAATAGGATGGAATGAACCAGTAAAGTGATGTTGTTGGCAGATTGGTTTTTAGATATTCAATAAGTCCTTTATACATTGACCATAAAGAGATTGACTCTACCCACTTGCTTGTGTCATACCATTCATCAACAGTGTGCCCTATAAAATATTTGCAATATTCTCCTCCACTTCCTGATTTTGCTACTTCCGATTGAATACCAGTGTCTCCATTGTCAAAGCTTATTGTTGATGTCGTATTTGTATAATAGTATATAGTGACCGAATTGTCACCATTGTCTATAACATTCCATCCTGCACCATAGCTATATTGTACAATCATATTTATTATGTCTTGTATTCCTGTTTGTGGCGTCACAGCGAAGCTATATTTTAATCCATCCCTAATCACTGAAGCATTGCCTGAAGTTGTTGCTTTGGATAATATTTTAATTTTGTATCCGTTTTGATCGTTATTGGTATATGGAAATGATAGTATTGCACCTTTTTTTCGTTTATCAGCAGAAACATTACTTAATAGACTTGTCAAATTTGCATTGGCATAATCTCCCGCTTCTTGCCATGAGGTAAAATTGCGGGCATAGCCAATCATCTTGTCGCCCATCATCCACGGCTCATCATCAATGGATCCGCTGATATTGGCATTGTCATCAACATACATCATATCATTCACATTCTCAATGAATACAATATCAATAGGGTATTGATCCTTGTAAGACACTAAGTTTCTCGCTCTACCAAGCGTTCCGTTTGCCATATTGGCTGACGTCGGTGTGCCACCTTGTGTTATTGGTTTGCTGGGAATTGTATTAAGCTCATCATTAAAAAGGCTTCCTGTTAGTAGCACAAACTTATACTGCCATGTATTTTGTCCCAAACTATCGAAAATGGTCCAAAATGTTTTTCCTTTTATAGAATTTTCTGCCGGCTCTGTTGGTTCGTCAGAAACACAGCATGTAAAAAATATTGATAATGAGAGAAATAATATTACTTTTTTCATAAGTCAGATTATACTTGTAACTTCAGATCAAAGATAAATATATTAATTTGTAATGGATGTTCTAGTAAATGAATAATATTTGGATGCACAGTTTTGCCTAAGAAAGCAGGTTTCCCATATTAAAAAACCCTCAATACACATGTGTATTGAGGGTTTTTCGGATAATAAGCAATTCTATTAATCTATATTTAAGCCGGAATCTGGACTTCGTGAATAATCTCCATTCCTTTTTTTATAGCTTCTTCATTCATTGGTAACAGTTTATGATGACGTTCAGGCAAAGACTTTTTGAGTCCAAGCATCACATGTTCCAGATCGACTATCGGGCACACTTTGAGCATTCCACCCAACACAATCATATTGAAAGCCTTTTGGTTTTTCAATTCGGTAGCTGCATCGATTGCTGCTACTGTGTAAATGAAAATATCTTTTCGTGCAGGTGGATGATGGATACCATTCGGGTCATAGATGAGGATTCCTCCCGGTTTTACCATCGACTCGAATTTGTCTAACGACGGTTGGTTGAGTATGATCGCAATGTCATATTCATTCACAACGGGTGAACTGATAGGATTATCACTCAATATTACCGTTACATTCGCTGTTCCACCTCGCTGTTCCGGTCCGTAAGACGGAAACCATGACACTTCTTTATTTTCCATCAGCCCCGAATATGCAAGGATCTTACCCATTGAAAGGACTCCTTGCCCTCCAAAACCTGCTATTATTATTTCTTTTATCATAATTCCGGTCTTTTAAATATTTTTCAAATCACCCAAAGGATACACAGGAAACATATGATCTACCATCCAATCGTTAGACTGAGCAGGTGTCATTTTCCACCCCGAACTGCATGTGGAAACTATTTCGACGATAGATGTTCCTTTGTTTTCCATCGAATTTTCAAAAGCTTTACGGATCATTCGTTTTGCTTTTTTTACAGCAGCGGCAGTATGCACAGCCTGACGCGTTGCCAGACAAACCCCCGACAATTGAGCCAATAGGTCTGTTATTTTCAATGGATATCCCGTTGTGTGCACATCGCGCCCATTGGGAGATGTTGCTGTTTTCATATTTTCGAGAGTGGTCGGAGCCATCTGACCGCCTGTCATACCATATATACCGTTGTTTATGAATATAATGGCTATGTTTTCACCTCTGTTGGCTGCATGTATGGTTTCTGCCGTACCGATTGCGGCCAAATCGCCATCTCCCTGATACGTGAAAACCATTTTGTCGGGCAATAGCCTTTTCGTTGCGGTGGCCAGTGCCGGAGCGCGACCGTGTGCAGCCTCCTGCCAATCTATGTCCAGATATTTATATGCAAAGACGGCGCAACCGACAGGTGCAATGCCAATCGTTTTTTCGCGCAGATTCATTTCGTCAATCACTTCAGCAATTAGTTTATGCACAACACCATGGGAACATCCCGGACAATAGTGCATTTCGGCATCGTTCATCAATTCCGGTTTGGTATATACCAAATTTGACGGATCTATTATATTATTTATACTCATTTGTCTGTTCTTTTTAAATTGAAAATCAAAGTAAAAAATAGTTTACTTCACAATTTTATTGTTCAGGGCTTCAACCACTTCGTTCGGAGTGGGGATAATACCACCCAGCCTTCCGAAATGTTCTACTTTTGTTTTACCATTCACAGCCAAACGAACGTCTTCTACCATTTGTCCGGCATTCATTTCCACCACAAGCATTCCTTTCACTTTGGTAGCATATTTTTCTATCACGGCAGAGGGGAATGGCCACAAGGTGATGGGACGGATGATGCCGACCTTCAGACCTTGAGTGCGGGCTATCTCGGCGGCTTTCTGGCAAATACGTGCTGCCGAACCAAATGCAACCAGAATATAATCAGCATTTTCGCAATCATATTCGTCAAACATGACCAAATCTTCCTCTATCTGGCGGAATTTTGCCTGATACCTGAGATTGTTTTCTTCCATTTTATGGGAATCCAATTCAAGAGAAGTAATGATATTTGGTTTCCGTGTGGCAGGTTTACCAAGTGTAGCCCAAGGGCATTGTTTGCGTATTTCGTCTTCGGTTCTGCGTCTTTTTTGTTTTGGAAGAATCACCTTTTCCATCATCTGACCGATAACACCATCCGTCAAAATGATGGCAGGTGTGCAATATTTGAATGCCAGATCGAAACCGAGTGTGACGAAATCTGCCATTTCCTGAACCGATGCTGGTGCAAGGGTAATGAGCTTGTAATCGCCATGACCGCCACCTTTAACTGTTTGAAAATAGTCAGCTTGTGATGGTTGTATTGTTCCCAATCCTGGGCCACCACGCATCACATTCACTAACAAACAGGGCAATTCTGCTCCTACAAGATAAGAAATTCCTTCCTGCATAAGGCTCATGCCGGGGCTCGACGATGAGGTCATCACAGCCTTGCCACAACTAGCTCCTCCATAGACCATATTGATGGATGCTGTTTCGCTTTCGGCTTGCAGCACCACCATACCCGATGTATCCCACGGAGCTTCGTCCATCAGGGTTTCCATGATTTCGGATTGGGGTGTAATAGGGTATCCGAAGTATCCATCTGCGCCATAACGTATAGCCGCATGCGCAATGGCTTCGTTTCCTTTCATTAAGAATATTTCTTCAGACATGTTTTTGATTTTTTTTACATAGAAAAACAGGTAGGCAAAGATTTAATCTGCAGGTTTGATGTTTTTCGATGAAGATGTTTAGACTACTTTTTGTTTATAAACCGTGATACAGGCATCGGGGCATACATATCCACAATTGGCACAGCCTATGCATTCGTCAGGGTTTTTCATATACGCATAATGGTAGCCCTTGTCATTAACTTCCTTGGGTTGAAGTTCCAAAACATCACAAGGACAGGCAACTACACATAAATTGCAACCTTTGCATCGCCCTTCGTTTACCACTATGGCTCCTTTTATTTTTGCCATTTTTTGATAGTTTAGTTGGTTTTATTATAGGTGTTTTAGCTTTAAACACAGTATTTTGAACCTATGAATATAACAAATTGCTACTGCAAATGTATTTTATTATTTTCAGATACAGATCATTTTTTTTATAAATATCCCTATCGGCTAGTCGAAAATGGCATGTTTAATATCAGTTACTATGTTCATTTTACAATAAATCAACCAATTGTTGTGAACGATCCGGATATAGTTTTTTTATAGTCTGTCGGTATTCGTTCATTTTTGCATAGACACTTCGTAAAATATATAAGTATATTTGCCGTTATTATTTAGGAGTTCTGAAAAATCGGTCTCCGAAGATTGATTCTATATGCTGAAAAAAATAATTATACCACTGTCTTTTCTTTACTTTCTTTGCGCCGGTGCTATGGCTCAACGCGTCACTATTTCCGGAACGGTGACAGATTTCGACAACAAACCTCTCGATTTTGTGAATGTTGGCGTAAAGGGTTCTTCCAATGGCACGATGACGAATGGAAAAGGACAATATGCCATAAAAACATCCGTAGCTGACTCAGTAACTATTGTCTTTTCCTATATGGGATATCAGACCGTGGAAAAACGTTTCGACAGACCGAGTGGCGATGTGAAATACGATCTCATGATGCGCGAAGATGTTCATGCTATCGAAGGCATAGAAGTCACCACGAGACGTCCACAAACAAATACGGTGACAAGTATAGATCCGAAAAGTGCACGTTTGAATGCTGATCCTGCCGGAGGTGGAATAGAATCTACCATTAAGTCGCAAATGGGAGTCAGTGGCGGAACGGGAGGTGAGCTTAGTAGCCAATATTCGGTGCGTGGAGGTAGTTACGACGAAAACATTGTTTATGTCAACGGCATTGAGGTGTATCGTCCGCTTCTTATCCGATCAGGACAACAAGAAGGTTTGAGTTTTATAAATCCGAATATGACAGAGTCGGTGGGATTTTCGTCGGGCGGATATGATGCACATTATGGCGATAAGATGGCTTCGGTCTTGGATATCACTTACAAGAAGCCAAGCCGTTTCGAGGCTTCGGCTACAGCCAGCTTGATGGGTGCAAATGCTTATGTGGGTAGTACTTCTAAAGGTTTTTCACAGATCACAGGAGTGCGCTATAAAACTGCAAAGATATTGTTGGGAACAATGGATACCGATGCGGAATATGATCCTTCATTTCTCGATGCTCAGACTTATCTCACTTACAACATAAAAGGAGGATGGGAAGTTAGTTTTTTAGGTAATCTGTCCCGCAATGAATATAAATTTGTTCCTCAAACCAGAGAGACTCGCTTTGGAACAATATCGGATGCAAAAAATTTCAAAGTCTATTTTGACGGTTGGGAGCAAGATAAATTCCTGACTTCTTTTGGCGCGGCAACACTCAAGGGACGGGTGAAAGAGAATCTGCAAGTAGGGCTTACGGCTTCGGCTTTTCAGTCGGACGAAAAAGAACGATATGACATCAGCGGCGAATATGAACTCACTGACGTGAATCTCAATGCTGGAGGTGGACAGGGCGAAAGTGGCACATTCATGGGTGTGGGCACTTATTTTGAACATGCACGCAATAGCTTGAACGTGAATGTGATGAATGTGAGTCATTTTGGAACTCTTAGCCTCGACAAGCACGATATACGCTGGGGGCTGACCTTGCAAAAAGAACAGATAGACGATAAAATAAAAGAATGGGAATTGCGTGATTCGGCAGGATATTCCATGCCCAACAACGGAGAGATCGTGAGTGTATATTCGAGCCTGAAATCGGACAATTCAGTGAAAAGTACACGGTTTTCGGCTTATCTGATGGATACATACCGGTTTTTGGCCGCAAACGGGCAATTTACGCTCACGGCGGGTGTCAGAGCAAGCCATTGGTCGTTCAACAAAGAGCTTATCATCAGTCCGAGGGCATCCATTGCTTACGTTCCCGAAAGCGGAAAAAACTTCACACTGCGATTTGCTACAGGTGTTTATTACCAATCGCCGTTCTACAAAGAGTTTCAGAAAACGGAGCAAGATGAGTACGGAAATTCTTACATCGTGCTCAATAATAATATCAAATCCCAGAAGTCGATCCATTTTGTGTTGGGTGGAGATTACGATTTTCAGGCGATGAACAAACGTTCGTTCAAATTCACATCAGAACTATATTACAAAAAACTTTCCGATCTGATTCCTTACACTGTCGACAACGTAAAGATCCGTTATATGGGCGAAAATGTGGGCACAGGCTATGTGATGGGATGGGATATGAAACTGTTTGGCGAGTTTATCGAAGGAACGGACAATTGGATTTCACTCTCGTTCATGAAAGCGAATCAAAATATCAATGGTGTCAATTTGCCGTTGCCCACCGATCAGAGATATAATTTGTCTGTCTTTTTTCAGGACTATTTTATGGGAAGTACACGTCTCAGGGCAAACATTCAGGGACATCTGGCCGGAGGATTGCCAACTTCCGCTCCACATACAGGATATGATAAAACATCTTTTCGCACATCGGCATATCGCCGTCTCGACATCGGTTTCTCATGGGAATTGCTTGGCGAATCGTATGCCATCCGTAGCCGGAGTGCTTTTGCCGGAGCGTTTAAAAATGTATGGTTGGGACTCGATGTCTTCAACCTTTTCGACATCAAGAACACAAACTCATACTATTGGGTCACAGACATTTTCAATAAACAATATGCAGTGCCTAATTATTTGACCGGACGGCAATTGAATTTCAAAATAATAGCGGATTTCTGATTCTGTTTTTATAATTGTTATACAGTCTGTTAATTTATTTTTGATTATTTATCGGAAATAAAAGTTTATATCTATAACCCTCGTTACGATATAAATATTATCTTTACGATGATTAAAATAGCAAAGTGCTAGTTTTAGGTGTTGTGATCGAGTCATAGCCGTTTGCCTTTGTTTTAGTCAGCAGAGGCTGTTTGTTTTTATAGCCTTTTGAGATAGAGAAAAAAGAAAAATAATATATAAAATGATTTATAAATGGAATTACGAACCCCTAAAACCTCAAGATGCCGATAAGAGAGACAGCCTAGCTAAGCAATTAGTGATAAGTCCTGTTTTGAGTCAATTACTCGTGCAACGAGGCATTGATTCGATAGAAAAAGCACAGAAATTCTTTCATCCTAGCTTGAATGATCTTTACGATCCATTCTTGCTTCCCGATATGGATAAGGCGATTGAAAGAATAGAAAAAGCTTTAGGACAGAAAGAGCGCATTTTGGTTTATGGCGATTATGATGTAGACGGCACCACAGCCGTTGCACTTGTTTACAAATTTTTACGTCGTTTTACGACGAATCTCGACTATTATATTCCCGACCGTTACGATGAAGGTTACGGCATATCTTCGCAGGGAATAGATTATGCTTCAGAAACAGGAGTGCAGTTGATCATCGCATTAGATTGTGGAATCAAGGCAATCGAAAAAGTGAGTTATGCAAAAAGCAAGGGTATAGATTTTATTATCTGCGATCATCACATGCCTGACGAAACCTTGCCTGATGCAGTGGCAGTGGTCGATGCCAAACGTCTGGACTCGATCTATCCTTACGAACACTTGTCGGGCTGCGGAGTGGGTTTCAAACTCGTGCAAGCCATTGCACAAAACAATAAAATAGAATTTTCAGAATTACACGACCTGCTCGATCTGGTCGCTGTCAGCATTGCGTCAGACATTGTTCCCATCACTGATGAAAACAGAGTTTTGGCATATTACGGATTGCGGCAACTCAATAGTAGTCCAAGCATCGGACTGAAAGGAATTATAGACATTTGTGGGCTTACGGGTGTACAGAATATCACAGTCAGCGACATTGTGTTTAAGATTGGACCGCGCATCAATGCTTCGGGCAGGATGATGAACGGAAAGGAAGCCGTAGATCTATTGTTGGCAAATACGACAGAGGACGCAGACGAAAAAAGCAAGCACATAGATCAATATAACGAAGACAGACGCGAATTGGACAAACGCATCACTGATGAGGCTAATTTGTTTATTGACGAAAATATAGATATTGAGAATAAAAACAGTATTGTCATCTACAACGAAAACTGGCACAAAGGGGTGATCGGGATTGTGGCCTCACGTCTCACCGAGAAATATTTGCGACCGACGGTTGTGATGACAAAATCGAATGGCTTGATCACAGGATCAGCTCGTTCGGTCATGGGCTTTGACATTTACAAGGCTATTGAAGAATGTAAAGATTTGCTCGAAAATTTCGGTGGACACACATACGCCGCAGGCTTGTCTCTGAAAGAAGAAAACTACAGGGAATTCAGACGCCGTTTTGAGGCTCTTTCTGTGAAAATGATGGCTCCTGAAATGATGAAACCTCAGGTGTTGATAGACGCAAAGCTGAAATTCAACGATATCGATAACCGTTTCACCGCAGATTTGGCACGCTTTGCACCTTTTGGCCCCGACAATCTGAATCCGATCTTTGTGTCGTGTGGTGTTCGCGATTGTGGTACAAGCAAGTTGGTGGGCAAAGATTTGATGCACATCAAAATGGAATTGCTGGATGATTCTTCAAATTACGCTTTTCATGGAATAGCTTTTCGCCAGAAAAAAAGCTTTCCGTTGGTCAAAAGTGGTGATCCCTTTGATATTTGCTATACGCTCGAAGATAATATGCACAGAGGAAAACGAAGTGTACAATTATACATAAAAGATATTGATACAGGTCAGTTTGAAATAAAAAAAGAAGATGAAGTATGAGAAAAACGGTGATATTGCTGCTGATGTGCGCTTTTTCATGTTCATTATTGGCATGCTCAAATAAGACAAAACAAGACGGTCAGATAAATGATATGCAAAATTCTACAGGAAACGAAGATATGAAAATTGAAAATACCATCCCATCAGATATTTATCCTACAACGAAAGGAGATCTGAAAGTGACATTGGTTGGCCACGGCTCTTTGATGTTTGAGTTTGGTGGAAAGGTCATTCATGTAGACCCTTACTCAAAAGTGGCTGATTATGAAAAACTGCCTAAAGCCGATTTGATACTGATTACACACGAACATGCCGATCACTTGGACTCACAGGCTATCAATGCTGTGAAAAAGGATAATACACGCTTTATCGTATCCGAAATCTGTAATCAACAACTTGGCTATGGCGAAGTGATGAAAAACGGAGATGTTGAGCAATTTGACGGCATCGCTATAACAGCAGTTCCTGCTTACAATATTGTAAACAAGCGTCCCGATGGTGTATTCTATCATCCTAAAGGAAGAGGAAACGGCTATGTGCTTGTGTTTGGAGACAAACAAGTGTATGTGGGCGGTGATACCGAAAATATTCCGGAAATGAACAACCTGAAGGGAAAAATAGAGATTGCTTTTCTTCCGAAAAATCTTCCTTACACAATGACAGATGACATGTTTGTGGATGCTGCAAAAAAAGTATCCCCAAAATACGTCTATCCATACCATTTTGCTGAATTTGACGAAAAGGCTATCGGCGACAAACTTAATGGTTCTGGTATCAAAATACTCGTGCGTCCGATGAGTAACAAGTAAAAAATTGAAAACCTTGTCTGGACAATAAAGTATCAGATTTTCTTTTATTTACAAGAAAAAATCTCGCAGGATGGACATCTTTCACAAAACTCTGCAACAATATTGGGGATATAGTTCGTTTCGTCCTCTTCAGGAAGATATTATTCATTCTGTTTATGCAGGAAAAGACACGTTGGGACTGATGCCTACGGGCGGCGGCAAATCACTCACATTTCAAGTTCCGGCTATGGTGATGGATGGTTTGTGCCTTGTGGTCACACCTCTCATCGCATTGATGAAAGATCAGGTCGATAATCTGCGCCAACGAAAGATAAAAGCCTTGTCCGTCTATTCAGGCATGTCTCATCAGGAAATTTTGATAACTCTGGACAACGCAATTCTCGGAGATTATAAATTCTTGTACGTCTCACCCGAACGTTTAAGCACGGATTTGTTTTTGAAAAAATTGCAGAACATGAACATCTGCCTGCTTGTGGTAGACGAATCGCATTGCATATCGCAGTGGGGATACGATTTCCGCCCTTCATATATGAACATTGCAAATGTTCGTGAGCATTTTCCCGAAATACCTGTTTTGGCACTCACAGCAACAGCAACCAAAGATGTGGTCAGCGACATTCAGCAGAGTCTGCATTTCAGACAGGAGAATGTTTTCAGAAAAAGTTTTGAACGTAAAAATCTGGTCTATGTGGTCAGAAATACTGATGATATGTTGGGAGAGTTGGTTCGCATCATAGACAAGATACAGGGCTCTGCAATTGTTTATGTCCGTAGTCGTGTGCGGACGAAGGAAATTGCTCTGGAGTTGCAAAAAAAAGGTATTTCGGCCGATTTCTATCATGCAGGGCTTAGCGGAGAAGACAAAACGCGCAAACAAAATGCGTGGAAAAATGACGAATGTCGGATCATAGTGTCTACAAATGCTTTTGGCATGGGCATTGATAAACCAGATGTGAGAATTGTAGTGCACATGGATTTGCCCAATTCGCTCGAAGAATATTATCAAGAAGCGGGTAGGGCAGGGCGTGACGAAAAAAAATCGTATGCTGTGCTTCTCTATAATAAAACAGACAGTTCAAAACTGAAAAAGAGAATTTCGGATGAATATCCAGAACGGGATTTCATCAAGAATGTTTATGAATATTTGTCCTATTTTTTACAGGTTGCCGAAGGCTCAGGCATGCAGATGGTTTATGATTTTGATCTGTCGGGCTTCTGCTCGGCCTACAAATTGCCTATTGCACAGGCTCATAATGCCCTTAAGATTCTGGAACTAGCCGGATATATTGAATATACGGACGAATCGGACAGCCGCTCTCGCCTTATTTTTACCATCTATCGTGACGAATTGTATAAATATGATTTTGAGAAAGAACAGGATGATCTTATCTATCTCATTTTGCGGCAGTATACTGGCTTATTTGCTGATTATGTGACAATCGACGAAGCATTTTTGGCTGCAAAGCTAGGCAAGACACGTAAGCAAATTTATGAAACGTTGGTTATTTTGTCTAAACATGGTATCGTAGACTATGTTCCGCACAAGAGAACACCTTTTGTTGTCTACACACAGCCACGTGTTGACAATAAATATTTGTCAGTCTCTAAAGCGGTTTATGAAACAAGAAAAGAACGTTTCGAAACTCGTATCAGTGCGATGATTGGTTATGTGGAGCGCAAAGATGTGTGTCGTAGCCGTATGTTGTTGACCTATTTCGGTGAGTTGCAGGCTTCAGACTGCGGACAATGTGATGTTTGCCGTGCCAGCAATGATGACGGACTTACAAACTATCAGTTCAACCAGATTGCTGCCGGATTGCAGCAAATATTGAAAATAAAACCTCGCACTATCGATTATATCACTGCTTTTTTTCCAGAATATACTGCAAAAGACGTAATTGCGGTTATTCGTTTTCTTGCAGACAAGAGTGTTGTCATAATAGAATTGGATGAAGTGAGGCTTGCTGCCGATCATTCCGGATAAAATTACTTTTTCTTTTTTCGGTATCCTTATTCATTCAGGCATTTTTTTAGTTCTAGCACGGCGGCTTCTATGTTGGGTGAATCTTTAAGAATAGTAATGAACTTGCTGCCGATGATGGCTCCGCTTGCGTTTTTCTGCGCGACTTGTAGCGTCGCTTTGTTCGATATGCCGAAACCGATGAGACGGGGATTGTGCAGATTCATGGCATTTATACGTTCAAAATAGTTCTGTTTCTGTTCGTCAAAGCTGGTTTGGGCTCCTGTTGTAGATGCTGATGATACCATGTAGACAAATCCGTCAGTGTGTTCGTCAATCAAATGGATGCGTTTATCGGACGTTTCGGGAGTGATGAGCATGATTATCTTTATGTCATATTTGTCTGCCATAGGTTTATATTCCTGAATATAATCGTCGAAGGGCAAATCGGGTATAATGGCTCCGTCAATGCCTGTTTCCTTACATTTTTTGCAAAACTCTTCAAATCCGTATTGCATAATCGGGTTCAGATAGCCCATCATTATCAGCGGGATTGATACTTCATCACGTATGTTTTCGAGTTGACTGAAGAGTTTGCGCAGAGTCATGCCATTGTTGAGCGCAACAGTGCTGCTCGCCTGAATGGTGGGGCCGTCTGCCATCGGGTCAGAAAACGGTATTCCTATTTCTATCAGATCTATTCCATTTGTTTCCAATTCTTTGATTATTTTGCAGGTATCTTCCAGATGTGGATAACCAGCTGTGAAATAGATGGATAGTATATTATTTTTCTTTTCTGCGAATAGTTGCTTAATTCTGTTCATAATAGTATGGTTATGATTTGATTGTAGTATTTATATTTTCAATGAATAATTTGAGTTTATCCACATCTTTCAGTCCGGGACTAGTTTCAAACTTACTGTTCAGGTCAATGGCATAAAACATCGGGTGTTTTATGGTTGATATTGCTAGAACATCGTCTGCGCCGATTCCACCACTCAGGAAAAAGGGTTTCTGTTCATTGTATTCATTTATTATAGACCAGTCGAATTTTGTTCCGGAACCTCCATGTAGAGCCGTTTTTGTGTCGAAAAGGAAAAAATCGACACAGTTTGCATAATCATTTGTTTTCGCAAAATCAGATGCTTGCGAGATACTGATTACTTTTATTATAGGTAGATGGAATAATTCTTTTACCGCTGCACAATATGCTGGCGACTCCGAACCATGCAATTGTAAATAGTCTAATTGATAGTTATTGACGTTTCTACAGATAAAATCTATATCTGCATCTACGAAAACACCTGTTTTTTTTATCTGTGGAGGAAAATCGGTCATCAATTGCAGGCTGTTCACATAGCGAGGCGACCGGGGATAGAATATGAGCCCCATGAAATCAATAGGTAATTTCACCAATTCGGTGATATTGTCTGCATATTTCATTCCACAAACCTTTATCTTCATATCAGTTGTTTTATAAAATCGTCTAATGCTTTGCCCGGATTGGTGGTTTTCATGAAATTCTCGCCCATCAGAAATCCCCGGAATCCGGCTTGTCTCAGGTCTTTCACGGTCTGAGGCTGTGATATGCCGCTTTCAGATATTTTGAGAAAATCGGAAGGTATTTTTTCGGACAGGTCGAACGATATTTGCACATCGGTGGCAAATGTGCCCAGATTGCGGTTGTTCACACCAACCACGTCAACATATTCGTTGATATGATCTATTTCCGCCGCGTTATGAATTTCCAAAAGCACATCCATGCCCAACTCTTTTGCTTTGGCTGCAAACTGTTTGGTCTGCGTGTTTGTGAGACACGATGCTATGAGCAAAACGGCATTTGCACCCAATGCTTTAGCCTGATAGAACTGATATTCGTCTACCATAAAATCTTTTCGCAACAAGGGCGTCCGGGTCAGGATTCGCGCTTCTTCAAAGTCGGCAAATGTGCCGCCGAAGAAATCTGTGTCGGTGAGCACCGATATGGCACTGGTTCCGTTTTGCGAATAGAGGGGAATCACATCCTTTATCTCTGCATTCTCGAAAATCCAGCCATGCGAAGGAGATCGTCGCTTGAATTCGGCAATGATTCCGGTAGAGGATTCATGTAAAGCCTGTTTGAACGGATGTTTGTTTGATGTATCTGTGATTTTGTCAATCAACCGATCTATCGGCACAAGCTCTTTCTGTTCTGCTAATTCGCGTTTTTTGTTAGCAACAATTTTATCCAATATATTATCCATAATTGTTTTTTGCTGTTTACTGATTTTATATTGTTTGCACTTTTCGCCCTCTGATGGCAAATGTCATGGGTATTTTATTCCCTAAATGTTTAATTATAAATTTATCTGTACCAATCTGAAGTGTATGTTTAAAGCAATTGTATGGCGAATAATCATATTCATTAAATTGCTCTATGTTGATACCTGCTTTTATTAGACTATTCAGAACTTCGCTTGTACTATGATTCCAACAAATTGTTTTATACTCTATTTCTGCATCGCGATTGGCATACGTTCCTTTCACGTCTTCAACAATCTCTCCCGAATTAAAATAGCGGTATGTGACAGTATCAAAATCGTCGTCGTACATCCAGATGAAAGGATGAAACTCGACAAAGATAAATTCTCCATCAGGTTTCAGAAAATGTGCTACGACTTCTGCCCATTTTTTCAAATCGGGCAACCAACCGATCACGCCATAGCTAGCAAACACGATATCAAATTTTTTGCTCAGATGTTTAGGCAGATCATATACATTGCAACAGATAAAATCAACTTCCGCATTCGTCTTTTTTGCCAAAATATTGGCAGCATCAATAGCTTTATCTGACAAATCCACAGCCGTAATCTTTGCTCCAAGTTTTGCCAACGAGATAGAATCTTGTCCAAAATGACACTGCAAGTGTAAAACGGATTTACCTCTGATGTCGCCTAGCAATTCCAACTCAATCTGTTTCAGAGAATTTGTGTTTTCTATAAACGACTCATTGTCATAAAATTCAGACTCTAGATGAATGCCTGTTTTCTTGTTCCAAGCATCCCGGTTTATGTTTATATAATTTTCGTCCATTTATATTTTTTATTGTCAACTATTTTCTCAAGGATGTTTATCATTGTTTTTTTTCTTTAAATACCCTGATGTTGGAAGACAAAGCAACAATGCACACTCCGAAAATAGCGATGAGTGCATAAGACCATCGTAGGTTGGTGGCTTCTGATATATACCCGATGACGGGAGGGCCCATCAAGAAACCCAGAAAACTGATACTGGACACGATGGTCAGAGCCATTCCTGTTGCGATTGATGTTTTTTGTCCGGCAATGCTATATATAGTGGGTACTATGCTGGCCGTTCCCAGACCTACTATCATGAATGCTATCGGCGTGATTATGATGTTCGGGAAAATTACGGCTGTGCTCAAGCCTATAAAAATAAGCAATCCGCTAGCCTGTACGACTCGCAGCCGTCCCCATTTTTGGGTGGCTTTGTCTGATATGAAACGGCAACTGGCCATCGCCACCATGTAAGATGCCAATGCCAAGGGAACCATTTTTTCCGGTGCGCCCACAATCGTTTTATAATAAAGTCCGTTCCAGTCGGTCATTGCACCTTCGGCTGCCATACCGAAAAAAGCGACAACCCCCAGCAGATAAAGAAACATTTCGGGTTTATTTTTATGGCGTTCTCCGTTTTCTTCTCGGTTCTTTTTCTTCTTGATGTCGATGCTCAGGTATTTGACGTTCCTGACTTCGGCAAAGATTACCAGAATTGCTATGATGATGAAATGAAAAAGCGGAATCAATCCCAGATTCACCATCAGCAGTCCTATCATTGAACCTGCAAATCCGGCGGCGCTCCATCCGCCATGAAAAGAGGCCATGATCGGTTTATTGTATTTTGCTTCTACATTCACACCTTGCGTATTGACCGATATGTTGCAAAAATTTCCGAAAAATCCGAATACAATAAGGCTCATCATCAGTGCATATTCAGTCCGGCACAATCCGATAACTATAAGTGTGAGGGCATAGGCTGCCGCCGTGAATGGTAAAATGTTTTTGCTTCCTATCCTGGAAACTAAAAAACCTGAAAGCGACATACCGCAGATCTGTCCTACGGGTATCATAAGCAGAATTGTACCCCATGCTGCATCGTTCAGCCCCAAAGAACTTTTTATGTCGGGGATACGGCTTGCCCAACTCGAAAAGCACAAACCTTGGCAAAAGTAAAATACAAAAACAGCGAGCCTCGATCTGCTTACTGTTTTTAGGTCTTGATTATCTTCTGTTTCTTCCATTATTCTATTGTATTCTATAAATCAAATGAGAGTAGCGGATGCAGGTAATCAATAATACGATTTCTTCATTTCCCTGTACACAGGGTCTATATGTGAAGCACCTTGATCTATAAATGCGTTCATCATCGTGCGATATATCTTTTCGATGACGGCTTCTTCGAGCTGAAATTCACCAGCCAATGCTTTCACGTTTTGCAACACCACACTGACGCGATCCACATCATCTGCATCTTTTACCACGTTTTTCATCACGATAGCTTGTTTTATCAACACATTTCTCTGTGCTATCAGGGGAACGATCTGTTTGTCTATGATGTCTACTTTTCTTCTTATTTCCAACAATTGCTCTATATCTTTTGATTCCATTTTAAACTATATTTTTTGATAAATTGTAAGTCGGGCATTGTTCTATTATCGCAATGCCCCTATTTTCTTCACTTTTTCCAACCATTTTTCACGCTGTTCGGGTGTCGAGGTTTTTAATGTAGCCAGATAAGTGGTGCGTATATTTTTTATACCACAAAATGCGCCTATATTTTTGCGAATGAGCTTGCCTCCGACGTCGCTCAATATCCATTTATAATAAAAAACAGGAGTATCCATTGTGCTGATTATTTCGGATGTCCTGCCAAGAAGCAATTTTTTAGGAAAAGGAGAATCGGTCTGGTATTCAAAAGCGAATCCGGGCAGAAAGACGCGGTCTATGAATCCTTTGAGAATGGCAGGGAAAGCAGCCCACCAGGTGGGATATATCCAGACGATATGTTCTGCCCAAAGTATTTTTTCCCATGCTTCGATCAAATCGGGTTCCAGTTCAGTACGTTTTCGGAAACCATAAGCCAGATTCGGATTGAAGTTCATATCGGTGAGTATCACTTCTTTCACTTCATTCCCTTTTTCGAGACTTCCTTGTTTATAGCTTCTGTGCAGTGCATGGCAAAAGCTCTCTTTGTCAGGATGTCCGTTGATTATCAATATTTTACTCATTTTGTTTTTGTAATATCTTGATTAGTAGATTGTTATTGTCAATTAACGTATCGTAACAAAATAGTCATTATTTGTCATCTTTCAGGTTATTCAACTGTTAATTTTTAAGAATTTATCGAAAGTATTTCTCAATTTTCCGCTTTCAATAGCTTCTCTGGCTTGAGCAATGCAATCTTCGAGGCTCATGCTCGGATCTATGGTTTGAATGGCGATTGCCGAATTGGCTATGACAGCGTTCTTCTGGGCTTCGCTTGCCGTGTTGTTAATGATCGAGTCAAAGATATGGACGGCTTCCTCCGGAGTGTCTCCACCGTATAGATCTTTCTGCATGCAGGTTTTTAGTCCCACCGACTCGGGAGAGTATAGCAGTTCACTCTGATTATTGATCACCTTGAAATCACTGGTCAGTGAAATTTCATCGTAGCCGTCCAGACTGTGCACGATTGAATAGTCTGTACCGGTCTGTTGATACATGTAATAATACATTCGTGCCATTTTCAGGTTGAACACACCCAGCACACTTCGTTTCGGACGAATGGGATTCACAACAGGTCCCAGCATATTGAAGAAGGTGCGTACGCCCAGTGCTTTACGTACCGGTGCAACGACCTTGAGGGCATTGTTGAATAGTGGCGCATGCAGATAGGCGATATTGGTTTCAGCAAGTGATCTTTCCAATTTGTCCACATCGGAAGTGAATTTTACGCCATGCTGCTCCATGACGGTGGATGCGCCACTGACCGACGTGGCTCCATAGTTGCCGTGCTTCGCCACCTTATATCCGGCAGCTGCAACCGTAAAACAAGATAGAGTGGAAATATTGAATGTGTTTTTACCATCACCTCCTGTACCCACAATATCTATGGGATTGTATGCCAAAAGGCTGTCTACGTTGGTTCTCATATCGAGCAGGGCATCCACAAAACCAAGAAATTCGTCTATATTGATGCTTCGCATCAAATATACGCTGATGAATGCTGCAATTTGGGATTCGTTATATTCGTTGGCAGCAATACGCGTCAATACGTCTTTGGCCTCGGTGCGGCTCAGGTGTTGATGCTCAAACAACCTGTTTAATATTTGTTTCATTGCATTCAGAATTTTAGAAAATTGTCAACTATGATTTTTCCTTGTGGTGTCAACACCGATTCAGGATGGAACTGTACACCGTGCACATCGTATTCTTTGTGGCGCATAGCCATTACCTGTCCGTCTTTGTCGGTTGCTGTTACCAGAAAACAATCGGGCAATCCGATAGAGTCCACTATCCATGAATGATAGCGTCCAACCTCAATTTCTTTCTCTAGTCCGTCAAATAGATAATCCCCTTCTGTGAGTTGAACTGTGTTGGATACGCCGTGATATACATCTTCGAGATTGACGAGATTTGCGCCAAAGGCTTCTCCTATGGCCTGATGTCCGAGGCAGACGCCTAAGATCGGTTTAGAGGATGCGTATGCCTTTATCAAAGGGATGAGCAGACCTGCTTCTGATGGAATGCCCGGCCCCGGTGAAAGGATTATCTTGTCAAATCGGGCGATGTCGGTCAGATCTATTTTGTCGTTTCGGTGAACTTCTACATCGGCATAGCCCAACTCTTTGACCAGATGTACAAGATTATATGTGAACGAATCGTAGTTGTCGAATATTAATATTTCCATCACTCTTTCCTCATTTTAAAGTATTTGCAAATTTAATAGCTTTGGCTAAAGCTCCTAACTTATTTTTTACTTCCATCACCTCTGTTTCGGGGTTTGATTTGGCGACAATGCCTCCGCCGGCCTGATAATAAAGCGTGTTGTTCTTACTCAGGAATGTGCGGATGGTTATAGCCTGATTGAGTTCACCATCCAGCCCGAAATAACCGATGCAGCCGCCATAAGCTCCCCGCATAGATTTTTCGATGTCGCAGATCAATTCCATAGCCCGTACTTTAGGAGCACCGGATAATGTTCCTGCAGGAAAAGTGTCGGCAAACAGTTTGATGCTGTTCACATCCTTATCGACAGCTCCGCTGACCCGCGAAACGAGGTGTATGACGTGTGAATAGAATTGCACATTCTTATAGAATTCTACTTTCACATCATGGCAATTGCGGCTCAGATCGTTACGAGCAAGATCTACCAGCATGACATGCTCGGCATTTTCTTTCTCGTCATGGAGTATATTCTCGGATAAGATGCGGTCTTTTTCATCATCACCAGTCCGAAAATATGTTCCGGCAATAGGGTCTATATATGCCCTGCCTTTAGCAATTTTGCAATGTGTTTCGGGTGAAGATCCGAAAATACGGAAAGATCCGAAATCAAAATAGAACAAATAGGGTGATGGATTGATGGATCGCAATGCACGGTAGACATTAAATTCATCCCCTTTAAACTTTTGGGTGAAGCACCGAGACAATACGATCTGGAAAACATCGCCGCGTTTGCAATGGGCAATGCCTTTGTTTATCATATCTATATGTTCCTCGTCTGTGATGTAGGAATCTTCTGCTCCAAGACTTTCAAAGCTATAAGTGGCGATGTTGTTATTGAAGAGGATGGATTCAAGCTCTTCGACGCGAGATGCTTCTCCTTCCAGAATGTTTTCGATAATGGTCAATTCGTTTTTCAGATGATTGACTGCTATGATGAAACGATAAAAAATATAGTAAAATTCGGGAATATTGGCATTTTCAGGTTTTTTGTTGGCAGTGTCCACATCTTCAAAATATTTTATTGCATCGTAAGATGTATATCCGTAAAAACCATTTACACCTACCGGATTTTTGCCTTTCACATCAAACTCTTTTATAAATAGTTGGAATGCATCAGTCAGTTTATTGTCTTCACTGATGTTCTCTTTCTCAATTCTGCCGCATGGATATTGTTTTGACGCAATATTGTTCTCAACTTTGAATCGGGCGATAGGATCTAATGCTATGAAAGAATAACTGTCTTCGTGCGAGTGAAAATCGGAGCTTTCCAGCAATGCGGATTCGGGATACACATCCCTTATTTTGAGGTATATGCCCACTGGTGTTTGAAGATCGGCCAGAAGTTGTTTGGTCTGTGTATTGATACTTATTTTTGTCTTCATCTTGTCTTGTTTTCTCTTATTTTTACATAGGTTTCCATGTCTTTGTCGCCCCGTCCAGACAGGCAGAGAACGATAACATCATCTTTCTTAAACTTCTTTTGTCCGAAAATGCCCAGAGCATGAGCCGATTCTATGGCAGGTATGATTCCTTCCAGTTCGGTCAGTTCAAAAGCAGCTTCAATGGCTTCTTCATCGGTAACGGCCAGCACTTCGGATCGTCCGACTTTCGCCAGATGAGCATGCATCGGACCAATACCGGGATAGTCCAACCCTGCCGAAATGGAGTAAGGTTCTTCTATCTGTCCGTCAGCCGACTGCATGATCAGCGTTTTGCTTCCGTGAATTATGCCTAATTTTCCCAAATGAATGGTTGCCGCAGACTCTCCTGAATCAAGCCCTTTTCCGGCAGCTTCGGCCAGCACTATTTTTACGTCCAGATCATCCAGAAAATGATAGATCATGCCGGCGGCGTTGCTTCCTCCACCGACACAGGCTACAACATAGTCAGGAGTTTCCCGTCCTTCTTTGTCGAGCAATTGCCGGCGTGTTTCCTCACTGATCACTGCCTGCAAACGAGCTACCATATCGGGGTAAGGGTGAGGTCCTACGGTGGATCCGATGATGTAGTATGTGTCTGACGGATTGCTGCACCAGTCGCGGATTGCCTCGTTGGTGGCATCTTTGAGTGTCATGTTTCCGCTGGTCACAGGTACGACTGTTGCACCCAGCATTTCCATTTTCTGAACATTCAGCTTTTGGCGTTCCACATCGGTCTTACCCATATATACGATGCATTCCATATTCATCAATGCGCATACGGTGGCGGTTGCTACGCCATGCTGTCCAGCTCCTGTTTCGGCTATGATGCGGGTTTTTCCCATGCGTCGAGCCAGAAGAATTTGTCCGATTGTATTGTTAATCTTGTGTGCGCCAGTGTGGTTTAGGTCTTCTCTTTTCAGATAGATTTTGCATCCGTATTTTTCCGACAGTCTTTGAGCCAGATAGAGTGGAGTAGGGCGTCCTACATAATCGCGCAACAGATCGTGATATTCTTTCAAAAATGCCGGATCATTCAATACCTTGAGGTAGTTTTGTTTGAGAACTTCTACATTGTCGTACAAAATCTCGGGAATGTATGCCCCTCCAAACTCACCATAAAACCCGTTTTCGTTCACTTTAAATTTTTCCATTGTTTATATTGTTCTATTATTTTTTTCTTACAAAAAAAGCCCATCGTGAGTACGACAGGCTTTTGTAAATATCTTTTTCCAGAATCAATACATAGCAACTTGGCTCACGACTGTTGAGAGTTGTAAGCGCCACCACCAATATGCATTATGACTTTGAAACATTTTTCTTCGATTTTATATCTTTCTGTTTGCAAAATTAATCAATAGCATCAGATATGCAAGGATTATCAAATATTTTTTTCGTAGTTTCTGAATGTTGAGCGAAAAAACTTATTTATGATTTGCGGCAGGAATGATCAATACCGGAATCTGTGAATGTAGAGTTAAATGCTGGGTGATGCTTCCCATTGCCCAAAGATTAAATCCACTTTTGCCATGTATTCCAACAACGATTAAATCAGCTTTCCAACTTTCAGATGTTTTTATAATATCTTCTTTGGGTATGCCTTCTGGCATAAATTTTATGGTCTCTTTGGTTCTGTTATTTAAAAAAGACAATTGTTCCAAAGTTTCTTGGGCTTCTTTTTTTAGTATGATTAATGCTTCCTCCGGTGTTATTCCTGCATCGATACTTCCTACAGCTTTTGATTTATCTACAACATATATCAAAGCAACCTCTGCTTGCAATTGATCTGCTAACTCAAAACCTTTTTGTGATACGGTGATAGAACTTTCACTATTATCCACCGCTATCAAAATCTTTTTATATTTCATTGTGTGATTATTTTGGATAAAAAATTTCCAACCCATACTGCAATAAACCCTAATATGACACTTGCCGCTATGTATGATGCAAGCATCCAATAATTGCCATTTTCGAATAATCGGACATTTTCTGACGAGAAAGTTGAGAATGTTGTATATCCTCCACAGAACCCGACGATTAACAGAAATCGCAATTCATTGTCGAGAATGCTGTAGCGATTGGACAATCCCAGAAGAAAACCGATGATCAGACACCCCAGAATATTGATGAAAAATGTTCCCAATGGAAATGCTGTCGGAAAATATCGGATGAACCATATAGAGGTGAGATAACGCAATGCACTACCTACACCTCCACCTAAAGTAACTAATATTAATTGTTTAATCATTTATAAAGTATTTTTGAAGGTCTTTTTTTCTGCAAATATAGAATTTCCAGCCAATTGATGTTCTATGCGAATAAATTGATTGAACTTTTCTATGCGTTCCCCTCTGCATCCACTACCTGTTTTGGTATGACCGACATTTAGTCCGACTGTCAAATCAGCAATGAATGTATCTATTGTTTCTCCGCTACGATGTGAAATGAAACAGTTGTATCCATTATTGCGAGCCATCTCCATCGTATCCAAAGTTTCTGAGACTGTCCCGATTTGGTTTAGTTTGATCAGAATGGAATTTGCCACACGTTTATCAATTCCTTCTTGTAATATTTTTTTGTTGGTGCAAAAGATATCATCGCCAACGAGTTCTATTTTGTTACCTAATTCGATAGTAAGATTCTGCCAGCCTGTCCAGTCATTCTCGGCTAGTCCGTCTTCCAGCAAAACAATAGGGTATTGCTTTGCCCAGTTTTCCCATAATTTTATCATTTCATCACTCGACAAAAATTTCCCTGTGCTTTTAAATAATTTATATTTACCATTATCCCATAATTCACTGGTTGCGGGATCGAGGCAGATGCTGATGTCTGTATCTGGCTTATATCCTGCTTTAGCGATGGCTTCAAGAATGACCTCTACAGCTTCTTCATTTGATTTCAAGTTAGGCGCAAATCCTCCTTCATCTCCTACTCCTGTGCTGTAACCTTTTTTATTGAGTACGGATTTTAGAGTGTGAAACACTTCTTCTCCCATCTGTATAGACTCTCTAAAAGATGAAGCGTTATGCGGTGCAATCATAAATTCCTGAAAATCTACATTGTTATCAGCATGTTTTCCTCCGTTGATAACATTCATACACGGTACAGGTAACACGTAGGCATTGCTTCCTCCGAGATATTGATATAGGGGTAATCCCAGACTCATTGCTTTTGACCGGGCATAAGCCATCGATACAGCAAGTATCGCGTTTGCTCCAAGTTTGGATTTATTTGGTGTACCATCCAAATCGATCATCAGAGAATCGATCTCCCGTTGGCTGACAAATTCTCTTCCGACGATCTCTTTAGCGATGTGAGTGTTTACATTTTCTACTGCTTTGAGAACTCCTTTACCATTATAACGCTTGGGGTCTCCGTCGCGTAATTCGGTGGCTTCCCGTTCTCCTGTCGACGCTCCACTTGGAACCATTGCGCGAGCTTGTATTCCATTTTCTAATGTCATATCCACTTCTATTGTTGGATTTCCTCTCGAATCGAGAATCTCGATTGCTTCTACTTTTGTAATCTTCATGAATTAATTTTTTTAATTAAATGTAACAAACAGATATAGCCCATGTAGTAATTAACTACACGAGCAACACTTGTTCCTTTATCTTTGATGATTTTTTCGCTAAAAAGAAAAACTATAAATACAAAATTCCTACTCATAATCATTTATTTATTTGATTACTTAAGTAGGAACTATCAGCTATTTATATTAGCGGTTTATAACAGGGAAGTCCCATTCCCTTACGGTATGTGATGCAAAGATAAAAAGTTTTCTATTTCTCTCTTATTATTATTATGTTTTTTTCAAAACTTTTCAGATCGAGTAATTATCTGTTAGATTGAAAATGAAGATTTGTATGAAAAAAATAACACTCTTTCTCCCTCTTCTCACTAACAACCCAAAAACACAAAGCCGAGCAAAAAAACGAGTGTGGATTGCCAAATAAGAGGCAGTTTTAAACTTTTGGAGAATTTCAATATTTTGAGTTGCTATTTCTTTCCGAGAGGGATATTCAATGTTTGACCGCAAGACAATTTAAATGTATATTGGTCTTTGCCGGATAAATTATTTTTAAAATCAGAAAGATTATACTTACTCGGGATAAAAATTGTGACGGTAGTTTCGCTTCCTGCTTCTAAGGTAAGATTGCTTTCTGTCAGGTTTATATCATTTAACCATCCTGTCGATTCTAATATTCTGATATCGGAGCCTTCATTCCCGAGAATAAAGGCCTCGCGTGTGTCATCCGAAAATTGAAATTGAAAGTTTAGGTGTAATTTCCCGTCGGTTTGTTTGTAAGCATGGTTCAGTACTCCTAATACATTCTTCTCCACCGATATTTGCATTGGATAATACAGTGCTGATCCGCTGAAGCCGATCACTTGTCCAAAGCCCGATTTATAATCTATTTGGCGATATATCTCAGGCGAACTTCCAATTTTGCCCTCAACTTCGAGCGGATTTCCTGCAATGTAAGGCAGTACACGCTTTGCTTTTGATAAAGATTTTGCAACACTTTCTCTATCCGATTTTTGGGTTCTTCTAAGATTGCCCCAAAAACCATGTCCTGAAACAATGGATGTATTTACATTGTATCGTTGGGCGTAATACGGAGCCACGTTATGTGGATAGGTAGCATATGTAAATATTTCAGGGGGGAAAAACGGAGAAAATTCGTTAATCACGGTTCGCATCGATTTTGTTCGAAATGTGCTGTAGTCTCCATATCCAGATGCTCCGTTGTTCATCCAGAAAAACTTTCCTTCCTGCAAAGGCATCAGTCCAACAAGGCATCGCTCTGGCTCGGTAAGGTCTATTTCCACTATTACATTTTCGTTGTATTCCCTCAATTTACGCATCGTTTCGGTTATATAGAAAGGTAGCAGGTAGTTGTATCTGTCAATAACTTCTTTGTCTGAGTATGATTTGTCGCCATGATAAAGCCCCTTTAGTGCACTGTTGAAAGTGTTCACCGCATCCCATTTAAAATACAGAATACCTTGGTCGATCAATCGTTTGTGGTCTTCGAGTATGACTTTGCTAAAATCACTCACATAGTCAAACACTGGATGATCCCATTGCGCAATTAACGGTGCGTCATTCGCATCTTTAATTACCCATTCGGGATGCTGTTTGTAACGAGTCGATGTACTATCTATTCCGGCTAGAGAAAGCCATATGCCGGGAATCATATTTTTACTTTTTATTCTGTCAATTAATGGTTTCAAACCGTTTGGTAAACGTTTTTTGTTATATTCCCACACACCATGCTTCTCTTGCCAGCCATCGTCTAATATAAACAAATCGACATTCATTTCAGCTGCATAATTAATTTCTTCCAGTATACGTGCTTCGGTAAAAATTTCTCTCATGTCTTTTTTCTCCGATTGTGAGTCGCGCTGCAATCCCCATGTATTATAATAGAATTTGGGTGAACGGGCAGGCTTGCTTACTGTTATCTCATTCAACAGATAATTGTAGATGTTTGCTTTCAGATCGTTCGGTGAATCGATAAAAGAAAAAGAACTCCATACAGTTTCGTAATATCCGTTTGACGGGATTTTTTCACCATCGAGATATCCTCCTCGCAACATTTCGGGATACATCACAAGAGTATTGTTCCTTTTTTCGTGAACAATGCCGATAAACTTAAAATCATCATCGGTCATACCCTTGTTCCAGTCGCCTTTAGTCCCTTGGCTAGCATCTATCATTTCTTGGTTTTGCGCATCGTTGTCATTTTGATAAAATCCGGTGACACGGTCTTGCGATGCATGCTCGTATGTCATCATTATATAATGGTTTTGAGCCTTTGCTAAACTGAAAGGACCTTTAAGATTGAGTCTTTCGTTTGATTTTAGCGTATATAAAATAGTATCGGGATGGAACATATGACAATCAGCCAGATTTCGGTATTTTCTGCTGCTATTGTATGTGTCATTTTCATTTTGACGCGGAATCGGGTCTTTGCCATAGGTTGCCATACGGATTTCCTGCAAAGAGGTTTCACTGTCGGTAGAATTAAGTGCATATTGTGGAAATCTGAAAAAGAGTTTGCCTTCTTTTTTGTTCAAAAAGAAATCTTTTTGTCCCGTGTTTCTCAATTTTAGTTGCTCCCTTATCAGAGTAGATTGAGGAAAGTGTTGTCTTCTTATTTCAACTTCCAATCCTTTCCATATGCCGTTGGCTTGCAAAAGAATGTATGTTTCTGTTCCGCCATTTGATAAATCCTGACAGGTTTGTCTTTTCAGATTCCAGACAGGCATATCAGATGATAATGTTTGTTTATTGATATAGAACTCGAAATATGGTTTTGTTTCCGAAGTGTTCAATAATTCGATGTTGCGTTTTAGATCAAAAACGGAAGATAGATATAGTCTGCCATCCTCAAAAATGACGGTTTGTCTCATTATCGAATTTTGAGATATGATGGGCGTTTTTTTTGCCGCGGATAGATTGAATGTGGAAAAACAGAAAATGCATACTATAAACAATGTCTTTTTCATCAGGCTACTTCATGATTAGAATTTACTTATGTCAAAAGTAGCCTGAATGGCGCAAAGGCATTTCTTCTAAAATCTCACAAACTTATCTCATTTGTTCTATTTCACTCATCGGGCTGTTGTGTCTTGGTATTTTCCTGTTTGTTGGTTGCGGCATACTTGGTTGGCGACAGACCGTAATGTTTTTTGAAACTTGCCGAAAAATTTATTAGACTATTGAAGCCTACACGTTCCGAAATTTCTGTAACCGATAGGTCTGTCTCTTTCAGCATTTTTGAAGCAACCTGCAAACGTATGGTTTTGACATATTCTAGTGGCGACAAATTGGTGGCTGTTTTAATTTTGCGATAAAGGTTTGCGCGACTCATGCCTATTTCAGTACAAAATCTTTCGATATTGAGATTGGGTTCGGAGATATTCTTTTCTACAACCCCGCACAGTCTTTGCATGAAACGGTCTTCGGATGTAATTATTTCCACTCCCATATTTTCAAGAGCAAAGCCTTTTCCGTATAAATTTTTGAGATTTTCGCGCGAAAGGATAATGTTTTTTATTTTCAACAACAACACCGATGAGTTGAAAGGCTTTGTTATATAGTCATCAGCTCCAAACTCTAGTCCTTCTTTCATCTGGATTACAGAAGTACGTGCTGTCAACAGAATAATTGGGATGTGCGAAGTTCTGGTATCTTCTTTCAGTTGATGAGTCATTTCCAGTCCGTCCATTTCGGGCATCATTATGTCACTTATTATCAAATCGGGCATATGATTTATAGCTGCAATCAACCCTTCTTTTCCATTTACGGCCTCTAATACTTTATAATATTTATTGATGTGCTGCCTAATGTAGTGACGCAATTCTTTATTGTCTTCGACAATAAGTATTGTAAACTTCTTCTGCAATTCGGCAGGTATTTTGTAATCTTCTTTTTCTATTTCCTGTTGACTCGAAATTGTGTAGCGTTTTATATTTTCACTATCGTGATAGTCTTCAATGATTTCGGAAGCATCGAAATGCTCCTTGCCCAATGGTATAACGATGTGGAATATAGCACCTCCATTTTTCCGATTCGAAGCCCAGATGGTACCATGGTGCATTTCTACAATGCCTTTGGTTAGAGATAGCCCGATACCCGAACTGTTTAGCGAAGCCCGTTTGTTGTCGATTGATTGATAGAACGGAGCAAATATTTTATCAAATTCGCTGTGGTTTATGCCCATGCCTGTGTCTTCTATTTCTATTTTCAGATAGTTGGGAGCATTTGCATACAGGTTTGAATGTTTTTTATCCGACAACAACTCCCTGATTTCTTCGGGTGTTGCTATGCGCAAATTTACTTCTATGCTGTCATGCTGGCTAGTATGTTTAAAAGCATTCGATAACAAATTGAAGAATATTTTTTCGAAATGAAAACGGTCGTACCATACATCCAAATCTTCGATCTGGTTGTTAAATATAAGATCGATCTCTTTGCTCTTTGCCAGCTCGTTGAATGCAATAACTATTTCTTCTGTGAATTTACCGAAGTTTCCAGCGGCTACTTTTATAGTCATCAGACCCGATTCTTTTTTCCTGAAATCCATCAGTTCATTTACTAGCTGAAGCATTTTTCCTGCATTCTGATGAATGAGACTCAAAGATTCTTTTATTGCATTAGGTATTCCTCCTTTTTCCATAACATCCTCTAGGGGGCTGATAATTAATGATAGAGGTGTTCGTAGTTCGTGCGAAAAGTTAGTAAATAGATTGGTGCGGGCAAGGTGAAATGCTTCTTGTTCTTGTTTCAGAAGCATCTGGCTATTCAGATTGTTCTTAACTTTAAAGTAATGTATTATACCATATATCACAAGAACTGCAATAATGAAATATAGTATGTAGGCCCACACACTCAGCCAAAATGGAGGAGCTATGCGAATGTGTACAGAAGTTCCAACTTCATTCCATACATCATCGTTATTTGATCCTATAACATGAAAAACATATTCTCCCGGCTGCAAGTTTGCATAGTTTACCTTGCGCACATTGTCTACATAGTTCCAGTCTTTGTCTACGCCATCCAGCTTGTAGGCATACTTGTTTCGTTTGGGATAAATATAGTTTAAGGCACTGTATTCTATCGCAATATTAGCCTCATTGTAGCTAAGATTCAGGTCTATAGAGTTGCTTTGTTCGAATGCTACGGGTTTGTTATTTATCAGTATATTGTCTATTATAATAGGTGGAATGAAACTATTCGAGGTCAATTCGTCCGGATTGAAAGAAATAAAACCGTTATCTCCACCCACGTATATTGTATTGTCCGAAGCTCTGAGTATGGAGTTTTGCGAAAACTCAAACACCTGTATTCCACTCGAATAGTCATAAGTTTTAATGACCGATATACTAGGGTCTATCTCCGAAATTCCGGTACGGGTAGCCATCCATATCCGCATATTTTTGTCTTGCACTATTCCGCATATTTTATTGTCTTTCAGCCCATCGTTTACGGTTAATGTGCTGATAGTCGATTTTTTCTTATTAATAACGCTCAATCCACCATCGGCTGTACCAACCCACACCCTGCCTGTGTTGTCTTTGAATAGTACTGTAATTTTATTACCTTTTATTGCGTATTTTTTTTCGCCTATTCCATACTTATCTACTTGCCCGTTGTGGTAGTGAAACAATCCGTTAGCACGAGTCCCGATAAAAAGACTGTTGTCTTCGTCTTGCAATACGCAGGATATCTGCGACACAGAAAATGGTTTTCCTGAATTTGATGGCAGAAAATATGATTCCAACGCATTATTTTTCAGTATTTTCAATCCGTCTTGTGAGTATGTTCCTAACAAGAAATCTCCTTGTGTATTTTCTATTATGGAATAGATAGCACCATCTCCGTTATCGAAGCGCCTTGCATATTGCTTGGTTTTGATGTCGAAATCGTACAACCAGCCGGTGTAGACTCCTAAATAGAGATGGTCATTTTTTATGAAAGAACATTTGATATTAAAATCTTTGAATGTGCCGCCCCATTTCAGAGGAGGATAATCGTGAAATGTC
>JBKECE010000014.1:0-2285 GCA_047974325.1 Dysgonomonas sp.
AGCGGCAGTATGTCAAATAAACTTAGAATTACGTTACTTACACTGCATTACTCGCACCAGTCTTCTTGGAATATGATTCAAAAACCGTGGAACGGTTTTTGCGCTCGTCCTACTTTTATCTCCAAATATGAAACTACCGATGTCAGAGGACCGGGCAACGAAGGAATGGGAACAAAAAACACGAAGCAGTGGGGTTGGTTCGTAGGTCCTATTTATGACACGGAAGGTAAAAATATTTTGAAAGACGAAAACCAAAACGATGCCATCGTTCGTCCGGAAGTAGAGTCTTTGGATGCCGCAAACTGGGGAGATGGTGCCCGCTTACTTAAATACGAAGTAGATAAAGAAGGAAAATACGATTATTGCGAAAATGACTTTGTATTGGTGCGCTACGCCGATGTTCTTTATATGAAAGAGGAAGCCATTCTACGTGGGGGAAGTGGAGTTTCCGGAGTTAACACGGCAGATTTTCAGAAGATAAGAAAAAGAGCCTTTGCCTACGATGTTGATGGAGGACCATCTAAAGTTTACACCCCTGCAACATTGACTTTAGACGAGATATTGAATGAAAGAGGTCGGGAATTTGCATGGGAAAATATACGTCGTCGCGATTTAATACGATTCGGCAAATTTTCAACAATTCAATATGTTGAAGGAACAGAAAGTTTTCGTAAGTGGTTCCCCATACCCTATTCTGTCATCGAAAAATCGGTACGGGACGAAAATGGAAATCCTATCTGGACACAAAACGAAGGATACAACTAATAGCAAGAATTAACTTGGATTTAAAATAATTAACAATCAAATTAAATTTACAAAAAAATGAAAAAGACAGGAAAATTAATTTTATTCTTAGGTGCTTTGGCGCTTGTGGCGAACTTTACATCTTGTAAAGGCAACGGTGATGATCCCGATGTCATTGTTGAAGACGGTATTTACGTAGCAGGAGCCGCGACAGGTTCTTCCGCTTTATCAATTGACTACCGGATGGCAACAGGCATTAACGAAGTAACGAAAGAACAACGTGCAGGTATGTATGAAAAATACGTAGCGTTAGAAGCAAATAAAGATTTTTATCTGACACTGAAAGAAGCCGCAGTAGAGACACGGTATAGCGCCGCGTTAAGCGACTTCAATACAAACGGTGAAAACGATCAACCTACAGTTACCCTAAAAAAGGGAGTCCTCGTAAAAGGAGAAACAGCTCCGGTAATGAAAGTAGCGACAAGCGGACTGTATCACATCGTGTTGGATTTGAACACAAATAAAGATTTAGCCAGTCCGCTTATTATTGTTGCTCCGGTAGAATGGGGTGTTCGCGGAGTTAATGGCGATTGGGGTTGGAAAAAAATGAAATCTCCATCCTATAACCGTACAGCTATGACTTGGGATACGACTTTTGCTTCAACCTCGGCAGACGAATTTAAATTTGCATACGGTGGCGGTTGGAAAATCCAATTGGATGATGCCGGAAATGTTAAAGCGAATACTAATTTAGGAATAGATATGGTACAGGGTGCCGGAAATCTCGATATGCCGAAAGGGACCAATGTTACACTTACCCTAAAATGGACGTTAGCCGGCGGGGAAGTGTCTAAAAGTTATTCAACAACTACAGCAGGGAATATCATTATTCAAGATCCTTCTACATTCGTAACCGGATTTAGTGGTAACGCCTTTGCGTCAAATACGAATCCGCCTGCTGAATGGGGAGATCCTTCGGGAGCGACTTTAGCCACTTACAATGCTGCGGCAAGTACTATTACCAATACTTCTAACAAAGCGGGAACGTATGTTTACAACATCAAAAATCTAAAATTTGAAGCAGGTAAAGAATTCAAAGTAAGGTATAATGGTGCTTGGATTGGTGTTGGCAATAATATCGTAACATTTACCGGAGCTACATTTACAGGAACGGATAATTTTGTTGTCGGAGCGACTACCGACACGTATTCGGATGTTAAATTTGAAGTGTCTTGGACAGGTGCCAAAGCTTCGGCAATTAAAATTACGTTAACAAAATAAGATTGCTTACCATTATTTCTACAACAAATATTTGTTGAGAGATATTAAAAGAAAGGCTGTCTCGGATGTCTCTGAGCAGCCTTTCCTGTTATCAAAAATCCGGAAAACATTTACACGATTGGCACTGAGCAAATGCGCGAATTTGGTATCTTTCCTCTATAAATCTCAGTTTCCTCATGATGTATTTTCAAAAGAAGAGATTAGAACAGTCCCTCTGTGATTATTTTTGTTATGAATAGACATGGCAAAGCAAGGTAACA
>JBKECE010000015.1:0-1621 GCA_047974325.1 Dysgonomonas sp.
AAATGGCACAAGAAGGAACTGCTGGTAATGCAGATGGTAATCATTTACATATCGAAGTGAAAAATGGAAAATTTGAGAAAGGTACGTATGGTATGTATGATCTAAATTCATATGGAGTTTATCATATGAGAAATAATTGCCCTATTGAAAAAGTTTGCTTTATGGATGGAACAACTATTAAAGTAGGGAAGGCTGATTGGAAGTACATAAAAGATGTTCCAGTATCTGTAACTCCTACAGGAAAGAAATTATTCTTGCCTGCATCTGCAGATAGTTGGAAAGTATACTCAACTGCTTCTAAAATTGTAAATGGAGTTGTTCAAGGTAAAGCAATAGCAACTTTGAATCCGAAGCAATACGGTGGACTAGCATACGATGTGTTAGGTTATCCTGGCACTAACTTCGTAACTATTCAAACTCAAATGTTTGGAAAAGTAAATATCTATGTTGCTGCAAGTACTGGTGCAACAATTAAATAAAATATGATATAATGCCAAAGTAAAACAAGGTCTTGTAATCCCTTCCTAGATTCTTCCTTGTTTTACACCCTATAAAGATGACACCACTCGTAAATAAAGAGTGGTGTTTTTTTGTTACATAAATAATGTATTAAAAGGAATTATATTTAAATAACACGAAAGAAAGGTAAAGAAAGCAAAAAAGAGTAAAGAAACTTAATTAAACTTAATCAAACTCAAATACAACTAAATAGAACTAAAACAACCAATAAAATCATTTGATTTTTATACCTTTAAAGGTATAATGTAAGTGAAGGTAGTGTTTTAAAACACTGTCTTTATGGAAAGGATGGGGTTAATTATGGGAAAGTATAGTGCGCAAACAGTTGCTAACTATTTTTTGTTTAAGCAACCAATGTCTCAAAAGAAATTACATAAAATGTTATTCTTTGCATACTCATGGTATTTGTATGAAAAGAATGATGAGGATAGTTTTGAAAATAAACTATTCGAACCAGAAGAATCAAGTAAAGGATTCCAAGCATGGGTTCATGGGCCAGTGTATAGAGAGTTATATCCTAAATACGCAAATAATGGATTTAGAGAAATATATCAATTAAATTTTGATGAAACATTAATTGATGATGCTGATAAAAAATTCTTTGAAGAAATATTTGATGTGTTTGGTACAGAGAGTGCTGATGAACTAGAGAAGATGTCACATACATTTGTTTCTTGGAAGAAACCAAGGGAAGGGTTAAATGAATATGAACCATGTAGTGAGGTAATGGATGATTCGCTTATCTATATGGATATTCTATTAAGTTAAGGCATGGCGAAAAAAGTAAAAATTGAGGAGAAAATAGTTTTTGATTTTTCATTTCCAACGGCTTTTATTTCATTAAAAGAAGGAGATTTCACTAATTATTTAAAAGATCAAGATGAATTAATTAATAAAGTTAAGTATGTTATGGATACAATTGTACCCACAACAAAACAATACACTCCATCAACTTTATACCAAATTGGAAAGCATTCACATGCGATTACGGACAAGGACAAAGTTGATAAGATATTTGATATAGTAAAACAAGCGTATATGAAAAAGCAAAGCGCAACTGCAGATGCTGCTAAACGATTTGTAGATCAAAATCTAAAGGAAG
>JBKECE010000025.1:0-32888 GCA_047974325.1 Dysgonomonas sp.
CCATATGAGCGTCGAAATACATAATGACGGACCTGTTACAATCTGGATTGATACAAATCAAAAAGAATAGCTTAAAAATGGAAAATATAACTATACAAGAAGCTCAGAACCTTGTGGATAAGTGGATCAAAGAATATGGAGTACGATATTTCAGTGAATTGACCAATATGACCATTCTGACAGAAGAAATCGGTGAATTGGCTCGAATTATGTCAAGAACATATGGTGATCAATCCTTCAAGGATTCGGATAAAGCAGAAAATCTGGCAGACGAAATGGCCGATGTACTTTGGGTGCTAATCTGTTTAGCCAACCAAACAGGAGTAAATCTCACAGAAGCATTTGCAAGCAATATAGAGAAAAAAACAAAGAGAGATAGCAAAAGACATATTAATAACACTAAATTACAATAAGTTATGGCAGAAGTAAACAAATACGCCGACGCTTTGAGCAAATATAACATCGCCTTGAATGATGTTGAAATCACAGCAAAAGTGAATGAAATTTTGAAAAAAAATTTTGATGCAAATAACAACAAAGAGGTATATAAACTACTATATTCCTTGATAGATCTTACAACACTGAGTACTACTGATACAAAAGAAAGCGTGTGGAAGTTCACAGAAACTGTGAACACTTTTGATGGCAGCAGACCAGACATAAACAATGTAGCAGCAATTTGTGTTTTTCCAAATTTTGCAGCAACAGTTAAAGAAGCATTAACCGTAGAAAATGTGAAAATAGCTTGTGTATCAGCCGGATTTCCAAGTGCACAGACTTTCATGGAAGTCAAAATTGCAGAAACAGCACTTGCAGTAGCCAATGGAGCTGACGAAATAGATATTGTTCTCAATTTGGGTCTTTTCTTCGACGAAAATTATGAAGAACTGAGTGAGGAAATTGACGAAATCAAACATGCTTGTCGCGAAGCGCATCTCAAAGTTATTCTCGAAACAGGTGCATTAAAAACAGCTTCTAATATCGCAAAAGCCTCTGTATTGTCACTTTATGCTGGTGCAGATTTTCTAAAAACCTCTACCGGAAAAGTATATGAGGGAGCAAGTCTGGAGGCTGCTTACACCATGTGTACAATAATCAAGGAATATTATAACAAAACAGGGCGTAAGTGTGGATTCAAAGCCTCAGGAGGCATTGCAAGCACTGAAGATGCAGTGAAATACTACACTGTAGTCAAAAATGTCTTAGGAGAAGAATGGTGCAATAGTGAATTTTTCCGGATCGGAGCCAGCAGATTAGCAAACAATCTTCTATCATCTATCGGATAATATAAATCACATTTATACATACATAATCAAAATAAGCTGCCAACTGTGCAGCTTATTTTTTTATTATGGATTAAGAAATAGAAATATAACCTGAAAAAATTTATCCTGTATTTATAATGCTTATAAAGACTCTTAAAAAATGATTTAAATGTTAATTGTATAAATTAAATCCACTTTATTATAACACTATAATTTATATTATATTAATAAACAAAAAAATAAATTGCAATTTTTTTCATTTATAATATTAATTTTTGTATTTACATCTACTTATATATAATAGAATAATAAAATAGCTATTCTATTTCATGCAAAACTACAAAAGCTGGCAATTGGATTATAAAAAGGAAATCATACCTGAACACGAAAAATATATCAATAGATATTTGTTCTGAAAAAAAGAAATATATAGATTTTGTAAATAAAAAAAGTGCCTACTTTAAGAAAAATAGACACTCATAATGTGGTAATAATTTTTATATATTTCTATCGACAATGTAATTGATCGCATTCATCAATGAAGTTCTAGAATCCGGATCCGAGATTTGTTCGATCAAATCAATTGCTTTTTGCTTATAAATGGCTATTTTGGAATAAGTGTATTCTATCCCACCCTCTTTTTTTGCAAATTCAATTAATTTTGATATATTTTTTTCGGTGAAATCAGCTGATTCTATAATATTTAGCATAGATTTTACTTCCTGAGAATCCGTTTTTTTCAAAGCATAAAGCAATGGTAGGGTAATTTTTCCTTCTCGAATATCATTTCCAGTGGGTTTTCCTACATCATTTGCAAAGTAGTCAAAAATATCATCCCGAAGTTGAAAACAAATTCCAAGGTATTCTCCAAATTTTTCGAACAGTAAAATTTTTTTTTCAGATGCTCCAACAGACGAAGCTCCAAGTTTTGTACAAGCAGAAATTAAAGATGCTGTCTTTTTATTGATAACACTGAAATATTCTTCTTCACTCAAAATAATTTCTTTCACCAAAGACAATTGATTCAATTCACCTTCTGCCAGATTTTTTCCCAACGAAGAAATTTCTGAAAGGATTCTTATATCACCGGTCACAATACTTATCTTGAGTGCAGAAGACAAAAAATAATCTCCGGCAAGAACAGCCACCTTATTTCCAAATTCTGCATTTATGGATGGTTTTCCCCTCCTGAGCATTGATTCATCCACCACATCGTCATGAATGAGCGAAGCCGAATGAAGCAATTCGATGGTTATAGCGGACAAATAAGTGGTTTTATTAATTTCACCACACGCTTTTGCTGTTAAGAGAAGAAGTATTGGCCGTACATGTTTGCCGTCAGACCTAAAGGAATAATCTATAATAGACTGAATCCTTGGATTATCACTTTTTATTGATTCTCTATATAGAGAGAGAAACTTATCTAGCTCCGATGCAACAGGTTCCGCTATAGAAAGCCTTTTGTTCATATTCGATATATAGTTGGACTGCAAATTTATAAATAAATAAGTTTAAAGAGCAATAATTTGTACCTTTACAGTCATTAAAAACTATATAAAACCCTATAAAATATATGAAATTATTCCTTTTAGATGCTTATGCACTAATTTATCGATCATATTATGCATTCATAAAGAATCCTCGCGTCAATTCTAAAGGACTAAATACATCAGCAATTTTCGGATTTGTGAATACACTTGAGGAGGTGATACGCAAAGAAAATCCTACTCACATCGCCGTTGCTTTTGATCCTCCGGGTGGAACATTCCGCCACGAAGCTTATGAACATTATAAAGCGCAACGTCAAGAAACACCTGAAGATATAAGGCTTGCTGTGCCCATCATCAAAAAAATAATAGATGCATACAATATAACCATGTTGGAAGTGCCCAGATATGAAGCTGATGATGTGATAGGAACAGTTGCTAAACAAGCTGAAAAAGAAGGTTTTGATGTATATATGATGACTCCTGACAAAGACTATGGACAACTCACCAGCGATCATATATTCATGTATAAACCAAAATTTGCAGGCAACGGCTTTGATGTGTTGGATGCCAAGGCTATACTCGAAAAATATAACCTCTCCTACCCTACTCAGATGATTGATTTATTGGGACTTATGGGAGATGCTTCAGATAATATTCCCGGATGTCCGGGAGTTGGCCCTAAAACAGCCGAAAAGTTGATTTCAGAATATGGAACAATAGAAAACATTCTTGAAAAAACAGATGAAATAAAGGGCAGCTTACAAACAAAATTAGTTGAAAATAAAGAGCAAATACTTTTTTCCAAATTTTTGGCAACGATAAAGACCGATGTTCCCATCACTTTTTCGGAAGCCGACTGCATGCGAAAAGATGTCAATGAGGAAAAAATTCATGAAATATTTGAAGATCTTGAATTTAGAACACTAATAAACAGAGTTTTAAAAAAAGAAGTAAAACAACCTCAAGCTTCAAATCTTCCAATACAAGGTTCGCTCTTCGATGACTTTACTGTGGAAGAAAGCATCACCGAAGAAAAAACACCCTATTCAAATCTGATCGAATTAAAAGACGTGGAATATAAATACACTCTCATCGATACAGAAAGCGGTATGCAAAATATTGTAAATCAATTAAAAAAATTAGATTTTGTCTCTTTCGACACCGAAACAACAGGAGTGGACTCCGTGAGCTGTGAAGTAGTAGGGATGTCATTTTCTTTTAAAGAAAGAGAAGCATACTATGTTGCCATTTCGCCCAATTTTAACATAGCCAAACAACAGATCCAACTGTTCAAGGAAGTGCTGGAAAACGAAAAG
Organism: Dysgonomonas sp.; assembly: GCA_047974325.1. Classification (GTDB taxonomy): domain Bacteria; phylum Bacteroidota; class Bacteroidia; order Bacteroidales; family Dysgonomonadaceae; genus QVMP01. The sequence goes on from JBKECE010000025.1 coordinate 4,072, forward strand.
ATAACTAAAATAGGGCAGAACATAAAATACGATATTGTTGTTCTCAAAAAATATGGAGTAGAAGTTAAAGGAAAGTTATTCGATACGATGATAGCTCACTATTTACTCAATCCCGAACTCAGACACAATATGGACTATATGGCCGAAACATATCTGAACTACAAAACCATACACATAGAGCAACTGATCGGAGCAAAAGGTAAAAATCAGCAAAATATGCGCAATTTACCACCTGCCGAAATATGCGATTATGCATGCGAAGATGCAGATATAACATTGCAGTTAAAAGCAATTTTGGAAAAACAAATAATGGAAAATGGTCTCAAAAATCTTGCATATGAAATAGAATTTCCATTGATATATGTTCTTGCGGATATGGAAAATGTTGGAGTATCCTTAGATATCAAAGCCCTGAAAGAATCGTCTGACACTCTCACCAATGAAATGTCGAAAATCGAGCAAGAAATATATCAACTTGCAGGAACAGAATTCAACATTAATTCAGCAAAGCAAGTAGGGGAGATACTATTCGAAAAACTGCACATCACGGACAAAGCAAAAAAAACAAAAACAGGTCAATACACAACAAGCGAAGAAGTGTTGGAAAGTCTGAAAGATAAGCATCCTGTGGTTACAAAAATTCTCGATTACCGAGGACTTAAAAAATTATTGAGCACATATATTGATGCACTTCCACAACTTCTCAATCCAAGAGATAATAAAATACATACATCTTATAATCAAACAATTACGTCTACAGGAAGATTAAGTTCCAGTAATCCAAACCTACAAAATATTCCTATCAGGGACGAGCAGGGAAAGGAAATACGCAAGGCATTTATAGCAGACGAAGGATGTGTATTTTTCTCTGCCGACTATTCACAAATCGAATTGCGCATCATGGCTCACCTCAGCCAGGACAAAAACATGATAGAAGCCTTCAATAGCGACGAAGATATACATGCAGCTACAGCTGCAAAAATATATAAAATACCTATAAATGAGGTAACTAGTGATATGAGGCGAAAAGCAAAAACAGTCAATTTCGGCATCATCTATGGAATTTCTACATTTGGTCTGGCAGAACGTTTGTCCATACCCAGAAGTGAGGCAAAAGAATTGATAGAAGGCTATTTTGCAACCTATCCACAAGTAAAAGAATATATGGATAAAAGTATCAAAATAGCTCAAAAAAATGGTTATGTGGAAACAATATCAGGACGAAAAAGATTTCTACCCGATATCAATTCACGCAATGCCACGGTGAGAGGTTATGCAGAGCGTAATGCTATCAATGCACCGATACAGGGTAGTGCAGCAGATATTATAAAAATAGCAATGAACGCCATCTACAAACAATTTGAAGAAGAAAAATTGAATTCAAAAATGATTTTACAGGTTCACGACGAATTAAATTTTAATGTATCCGATAATGAATTGTCACACGTGGAACATATTGTTAAAAATCAAATGGAAAATGCCTATAAACTCATTGTTCCTCTAAAAGTTGATAGTGGAAAAGGTAAAAATTGGCTCGAAGCACATTAAAATAACAAACTACAAAATATGAGAAATAAGAATAGGGTAGGAGAGTGTTTAAAAGAAATATTCTCTAAAGAGAAAAATCATATCTGGTTGTTCCTTTCAAGTCTCACATTGCTAACAATATTCATGACTCTTTGTTATCAACCATCACTCAATGAAGTATATGGACATGATATCCATTTTCACTACAGAAGATTGAATGCATTAATGGATTCATTGCGTGAAGGAACATTTCCTACTTATATAGATTATAATGCTGCACAAGGATTCGGTTACGCCACCAAATGGTTCTACCCCGATTTTTTACTTATCCCATTTGCTTTGATAGGAAATATTACAGGAACAACGTTTGCTTATAAACTTATTTTACTGATAATGACATTTTTATGTGGATTATTTTCTTATCTACTCATAAAAAAAGTCTTTAAAAGTACTTTTGCAGCATCAACAGGAGCGCTACTCTATACTTTTTCTTTCTATAGATTATTAGATCTGTACACCCGATCAGCGCTTGGCGAAGCTATCTCTTTTACGCTGATACCTATTGTCTTTTTGGGACTTTACGAGATCATAAAAGGTAATTATAAAAGATGGTATATTATTACGATGGGCTTTTCATTATTGATACACACTCACATCTTATCTTCACTTCTGACAATGTTCTTTGTAATAATTTTTCTGCTCATTTATTACAAAAATATGATCAATGAACCTAAACGAATAAAATACCTTATTATAGCCGCAATAGCTACAATTCCTCTGACTGCATATTTCATTTTTCCTCTATTGGAACAAATGCAATCGAATACATTTTATTACCAGCAAATGACAGATACACTTCTGCCTTTCAAAAATAAATTATCTATTAAGGAAATTATACTTGGTACAACAAGTGGATTTATCCCAAAACAATATGCATTCATTCCCGGCACTGGACTCCTACTAACATTGGGTATTATTACAAGAATATTTATACGAAAAAATAAAACAGAGGAAATAAAACTTGCAGATACAGGACTGGTCATAGGAATAATTTGCATATTACTTACTCTTACTTTTATTCCTTGGGCAAGATTTCCATTCACATTGTTCAGCGTAATACAATTTCCATGGCGCCTGTTTCAATTCACTTCTTTCTTTTTTGCTATCAGCAGTGGATATTACTTATCAGTCTTAATAAAAAAGAGAAAGGCAAAATACGTTACCCTAACAATAACAATTGTGACAACAATGTTCATGATACTTATCGAAGGTTATAACTATAAGACTTCGCCTAATATGATTTATTCTATAACAAAAGACGATTTACAAAATCCTCTGCCAACAATAAAAAATCATTTTAATCTCGGAAATCTTGAATATATTCCGGACAGATTTCCTTGTTATCCAAAAATAAGATATCCTGATACAGATTATCTACATGAAAGAAGTGGCATTATAAAAAAACAAAATGTAGAAACCACAATAGAAAATTACAACAAAACAAATGGTATCACGCGGTTTGACATAAAAATAAGTAAACCGGACACACTCGAAATGCCACTATTCTTTTATAAAGGGTATATGGTAACACTTAATAATAAAGAACATTCTTTTCAACAAAGTAATGAAGGACTAATAAAAATACCTGTAACCGAATCCGGTAAAATGCAAATATGGTATTATGGAACTTTAATACAAAATATAAGTTTTTATATAACAATTGTATCTATTTTGTTGTTATGTATCTATGTCTTTTTTTTCGAAAGAAAGAATAAAATAAAGTGAAAGAATAAAATGCTGGATCATTATATATTAAACTATCACTTGATGATAGAACCTATACTCACTATTTTATCTTCATCACTAAGTGAATGGCTAAATCATGCACTTGATTTTCTTCAGGCATATGGTTATTTCGGTTTATTTATAGCCAGTTTTCTGGCAGCAACAATATTACCTTTCAGTTCCGATGTAGTATTCATAGCATTGCTTGGAGCAGGGCTCAACTGGATTCCATGCCTTATACTGGCCTCGCTAGGAAATTGGCTGGGAGGAATGACAAACTATTATCTGGGAAAATTAGGTAAACTGGAATGGATAGAAAAATATTTGAAAATAAAGCCCGAAAAAATCTACAAAATGCAACATTGGATAGAAGGAAAGGGTGGGGAAGTGATGGCTTTTTTCACGTGGGTCCCTCTTGTCGGAGATGTGATGGCTGTTGCACTTGGCTACATGCGTGCCGATAAAACAAAAGTAGCTATCTATATGCTCATTGGCAAAACAGCCCGCTATGCAGTGGAGCTAATACTTTTTTATTACGGAATAAAATGGATGAATTGAGATCATATATTATTATCTAGAAAATAATGTCAACAATACTCTATCACGAAATAGTTTTTGGTCCCATCCACAGCAGAAGATTGGGACAATCATTGGGAGTGAATTTGCTTCCTTATAATGGAAAATTATGTTCTTTCGACTGCATCTACTGCGAATGTGGTTATAATAAAGATCACAAGACCAAAGAACCACTGCCAACACGCGAAAATGTGAAAGCAGCTCTGGAAGATAAATTAATAAACCTAGCAAAAGAAAACATTATTCCGGATGTAATAACATTTGCAGGCAATGGAGAACCAACTATGCATCCTGAGTTTGCAGGAATAATAGACGATACCATTGAATTGCGAAACAGATATGTCTGCGAAGCTAAAATAAGCGTTTTAAGTAACGCAATGAATATTAGTAAGGATAGAGTATTTAATGCGCTTAAAAAGGTTGATAATAACATTCTCAAACTTGATTCTGCTTTCATAGACACAGTCAAATTAATTGATTGTCCAAATTCTACTAGTTATAGTATCGAAAAACAAGTAGAACTATTCAAAAAATTTGAAGGAAACTTCATATTACAAACAATGTTTCTCAAAGGAATACATGCAGGAAAAGTTGTAGACAACACAACGAATGAAGAAATAGATGCATGGTTAGAAATCATTAAACAAACCAATCCGAAGGAAGTGATGATTTATACTATAGACAGAGAAACACCTGAAAAAAATCTTGAAAAAATACCTTTATCAGATTTAAACAAGATAGGAGATAAAGTAAAAAAATTAGGCGTAAAAATAAATATAGCCGGTTAATTATTAAAATTTTAAAAAACTTATATACAGTATTTTATAACAAAAAGTAAAAATATCAAAATTTCAAAAACAAAAAATTTTTAAAAATGGTAACAATAATTTTAGCCCATCCTTGGCATGGAAGTTTTAATAAAGCAATCTTAGATGCCGTAATCAACAAATTTGATCAGGAAAATAAAGCTTATAAAGTGCTTGATCTGAACAAAGATAATTTCAATCCTGTACTCACTGAATCAGACCTTGCTCTTTACTCGAAAGGTCAGTCAAAAGATCCATTGGTTGAAAAATATCAAAACGCTCTGAAAACATCGGATGAAGTGGTATTTATTTTTCCAATTTGGTGGGGAACTATGCCTGCAATATTGAAAGGATTTTTAGATAAAGTTCTTTTAGTAAATTTTTCTCACAATTATGAAAATGGATGGACTCCACTTATGAAAATAAAGAAAACAAGTGTAATCACTACATCACAAAGCCCGACTGAAAATTTCAAAGCTGGTATAGAAGGAAATTTCATAGCAAATATAACATCAGTTGGTTTCAATAATGCAACATGGCTCAACTGTGAAGAAACAAGCTATGGCACACAAGAACATAGAATTGAATTTTTAAAAAAAGCAGCAGATCTTGTTTAATCTTTAAAAAATAAAAATCCCGGAAGATGTAAGTTTTCCGGGATTTTTATTTTCATTCAATTTTTTCTCTCATTTGATTTTATTCAAAGCTTTGATACGCTTATCCAAATCGGGATGAGAAGAAAAAAGTTTTTGTATTTTACTATCTGAACTTCCACCTGCCTCTTGTTGCAATTTTAATAAAACGCCCAAAGAAGAAGCCATATTTGCAGGATCTTTTCCACAAGTTTTCAAAAATTCATATCCATATTTATCAGCAGCACTTTCTTGTTTTTGAGAAAACTGCGCATTCGATAAAGTCTCACCTAAAGCACCAAGCTGCGAATCACTTAAAGCAGCAGCTGTTCCTCCAGCCGACGAAGCAGCATCTTTAAGAGCAGAAGTAAGAAGAGCTGTTTTAAAAGCATCTTTTGAATCTCTATTAGCAACATGACCTATTTCATGACCTATGACAGCCAAAATTTCATCATCAGTCATAACATCCATCAGACCTGCAAAAACTCTTACACTTCCGTTTGCACAAGCAAATGCATTTATATCGACAACATAATATGCTTGTATATCAAGTTTCAAACCATTCACTTCTTTCACAGGAAGATCTTTCACTATTTTAGCCAAACGTGTTGCTACAGCTTTCTTACCTTTATCCTTATCAGTCACTTTGCATAATGGATTGTTAGCATCAGACCATTCTACATACTCTTTGCAGTACTCGGCAATTTCAGCATCGGTCAACGTGAAAGCTTTAGCTCCTTTTGTGACAGCATTAACAGTCTTATCACTGATCTTAATCTTACCTAACTGTGCATTTGCAGAAAGTGCGAAAGTTACTAATAAGGCAAAAGCCAAAAATAATTTTTTCATAAAAATCTCAAATTGTAGTTGTTATTATTAAAATAAAAAATTTGTGTTATTATATAGCTCTATAAGCGATATGTAGCCGCAAAGATATAATAAATAAAATTATCAAAAAAAGATAAATAGCATGATACCATTTACTAACCGATTATTATATATTATATATTTCTTTCTTTAAAAAATATATGATAGTTATAATAGTATGTTGAAACTGTTGAAAGATATTTCTATATATTCTTGTTTTATCCGTTATTAAAAAAATGTTACGTAAAAAGATATATTTATTAACATGTTTGTAATAATGTTTATACTTAGTTTTCATACTATTGTGAACGTTATTAGCATGATGTGAATAATCTTTGTTTTTATAACTTTTTTTGTAAATAAGCATATTTAAGTGTCAATAATTGGATCATATAAAAGAGAAAACAAATGTTTATTATTTTAGGAAATATAAGATGTATTTATATACTGATTGTTTTTCAAAAAAATGCAAATTTATTTTTACTGTAACTTCTAACACTTATCAACAATTTATCAACTTTTAGCTGTCGAAAAAAATCTCATTTTCTTATATACATAATAAGCAATAAAAAAAATTTCAGGCTGTATAAATTTGAGATTATTAAAATGTTCAATGCAAAAACAGGCAACAGGAATGAAGGTAAGGATAAAAGATATTACTATCTTTACATATTGCTTAAGAATAAATGATAGATCAATCGACCATAGATAAAATTATTGATGCTGCACACATAGAAGATGTTGTATCACAATTTGTTACACTAAAGAAAAAAGGTGTAAATCTGGTTGGTTTATGCCCTTTTCACACAGATAAAACTCCTTCTTTCTATGTTTCGCCATCAAAAAATATCTGTAAATGTTTTGCTTGTGGTGAAGGAGGAAGTGCTGTTCATTTCATTATGAAACATGAACAATTATCGTACTACGAAGCCTTACGTTGGCTGGCAAAAAAATATAATATTGAAATACAGGAACGTGAGCTGACAGATGAACAAAAAGAAGCACAAAACGAGAGAGAAAGTCTCTTTATATTAAATGATTTTGCAAAAAATTATTTTATAAATATTCTGCATAAACACATAGAAGGAAAATCTGTAGGATTGAGTTATTTTAAAGAAAGAGGATTCAGAGAAGATATTATACAGAAATTTCAGTTGGGATATAGCCTCGAACAAAAAGATGCTTTTACACAGGAAGCTATCAGAAACGGATTTAGAAAAGACTATCTTGTAAAAACAGGACTAACAATAGAGGGAGAAAATTATCTTGTAGATCGTTTTCGTGGGCGTGTGATTTTTCCGGTGCACACACTTTCAGGTAAAGTTGTTGCTTTTGGAGGACGCATACTGAAAAAAGCAGAAAATACAGGGAAATATGTAAATTCGCCCGAAAGTGAAATCTATCACAAAGGAGATCAACTCTATGGTCTTTACTTTGCAAAACAAGCCATAACAAAAGCTGATAATTGTTTTTTGGTCGAAGGATATACCGATGTAACGTCCATGCATCAGGCTGGAATAGAGAATGTGGTGGCATCTTCTGGTACTGCCCTGACACAAGGACAGATAAGGCTTATACATCGTTTCACCAATAATATAACGGTTATTTACGATGGTGATGCTGCGGGAATAAAAGCAGCATTACGAGGAATTGATCTGCTTCTGGAACAAGGATTGAATATAAAAGTAGTGCTTTTGCCGGATGGAGAAGATCCGGATTCTTTTGCACGGAAACAGAATGCTGAATCATTTAATAAATTCATAAAAGAGCATGAAGTTGATTTTATCCGATTCAAGACTCAATTGTTACTCGATGAAGCTGGAAATGATCCTATAAAAAAAGCTGCTTTAATCACTGATATAGTGAACAGTATATCTATAATTCCTGATAACATAATAAGAACCGTATATATTCGTGATTGCAGTATTTTATTAGGCATCGATGAGCGTATTTTGGTACAAGAAATAAACAAAAAACGTTTAAATATATTAGAAAAAGAATCTCAGAATAAAATTGAACCAGTCACGGCTATTCAAAGTGCAGTTTCTGTGCTGCCTGAAAATACGAATGTTGCTACCACACTCGATAAATTTGAACTTGCAATACTTTGTAATGTCATTAGATATGGTATGTCTAAGCTTTTCCAGCAAGCGAATGAAGATGAGAAAATAGGAGATGAAAGCACGCCCATTGATGAGTCATCAGTGATAGAATACATCAAATTTGACCTTGAACGCGACGGTCTGTGGCTTTCTAATCCGGTCTATAAAAAAATACTCGATGAAGCGGTGTTGCATATGCACGACCCTAATTTTAATCCTGCACGTTATTTTCTGGCACATCCTCAACAAGAAATAAGCCAAATTGCAGCCAATCTACTAGAAGACAAATACGAATTGAGCAAGGTACATTTGAAACAATACGGAGAAAATATAAGACAAGAGGATACTCCACTTGCTGAAATAAAAAAATTGTCCACATCAGTGCCTCGCGCTTTAACAGATTTGAAAGATGCATTTATAGCAAATCTCAGAAAGGATTTAATGTCGCAGATGATTCAAAAAGCAAAAGATGGCGACAAGGAAAGCGAAATTATTTTATTACAGCAGATCAATCAATTGGAAGAGGTAAAAAAAGTTCTTTCAAAAAGATTAGGAGAAAGAATCATCCTTAAGTGGTAATCAATAGACAAACAAATATTTATGTCATTGTGAACACATCGATGAAAAAGAATCAAAAGAGCTCATAAAACAAATTCTTCTCAAAATATTTTGCACATTAAAAAAAAGCTATATCTTTGCATCGCATTTGAAAGGAAATATGATTCCTAAATCAAGGGCGTTTAGCTCAGCTGGTTCAGAGCATCTGCCTTACAAGCAGAGGGTCGGGGGTTCGAATCCCTCAACGCCCACAGAAAGGCAAAAAGGTCGAAAGACAACAAAAGCCAAACAAAGACATAAAGTCTGTTAGTCACTAGATTAACAGACTTTTTTCTTTTTCACCAAAGCCAATAAAAGTCAGAGAAAGACAATAGCAGAGTGAAAAAAGTGAACAGAAATTTCAACTCCGTTTTGTTCACTTTCTATCAAATTACTTGCTGGTTTTATTTTCGGAATTCTGCTAAACTAATATCAGAATATATGTTCTTCCCTTCTGTTACATTAACATCTTCCTTTTGGCTACAACCTTGCGACTTTCGGTTACATCTATGTTCTGATTTCTATTGAATTTTGCAATAGTAAAAGTTATAAACAAATAAAAATCAGAAATTATGAAATTAACAAATAACACTATCTTGATTACAGGCGGGACAGGTGGTTTCGGCTTTGAATTTGCCTCCAAGCTTATTGCTCTTGGTAATATCGTTATTATTACTGGCAGAAATGCTGAAAAACTTCAAGAGGTGAAACAAAAACTTCCTGCTGTGCATACTATACAAAGCGATGTGAGTAAAGTTGGAGATATAAATAATTTATATGAGCAGATCATCGCACAATTTCCCGACTTGAACATTATAATCAACAACGCAGGCGAAATGCGTAAGCTGGCATTGCTAAAGGAACAGGAATTGACAGACCTGACCCGCGAAATAGAGATAAATCTGATGGGGCCAATCCGGATGGTGCAACAATTTATGCAACATTTGAAAAAACAGAAAAATGCTGCTATTGTGAATGTCACTTCAGGTATTGCACTGATGCCTTACGCCATATCACCTATTTATAGTGCAAGTAAATCAGGTCTTCGGTCTTACACACAGGCACTAAGGATACAACTGAAATACACAGATATTAAGGTGTTTGAATTGGTGGCACCAGGATCTTCTACTCCGTTGAACGACAAATTCTTAAGTGAAGATGGATTTAATGCCAGTGCATTGATGGCTCCAGATAAAATTGTGGCTTATGCTCTCAAAGGAATGGGAAAAGATAAGTACGAAATTTATCCCGGCTTTGCAAAAATAGCTCGCATTATGAGTCGGATAGCGCCCAGATTTATGGTTACACAAGCTGGCAAAACAGGAGCTCCAACAATGTATGGAATTAAGTAATGAAATCAATTTATAAAAATATAATATGAAAATAATAAGTATCATTCTCGTTTTAGTATCTGTATTCTTGGGCTTGAAGCACGGTTGGGATACCTTTCAACCGGGTAATGGAGAACAGACAAAAATGATGGCAACTTTAGGTATTTCTAAAGCCGTAATGCCATATATCGGTGTGGTATCCATTCTGGCAGCATTGATGTTACTCTTTCCGCAAACCTTTTTTTATGGTAATTTACTAAGTGCATTGTCCATCGTTTCAATTATGGCTCTAGCTTTAAGAGCAGGTGATGTAAAAATGGCTTTAATTGAAATTCCTTTTCTATTCATTCCGTTGATACTTATCTGGTTGAAGTATCCATTTAAATTTTAAATTAATTAACTTTGTTTTATGGCAAATATAAAACCGTATAGAATACAGTCCATAACGGAAATATACCGGATGATGGGGCTTTCAAAACCGCATCATCCGCTCATTGGTATCATCGATCTCGAAGGGCTTAAAGACTCTGATTCCGGTACAAATGAAGTTATCTTCGATATATATGTCATAGTGCTTAAGAGAGGATGTGACAAGCTGTTTTACGGGAAGAATAAATACGACTTCTACGAAGGTGTTATGGCTTTTTTATCGCCCTGACAGATTTTGCGGGGCGAAGATGGTGGCATTCCTCCTAAACTTGAAGGTTGGATGCTATTCATACACCCCGACTTCTTATGGAATACACCGCTTGCCAAGAAGATAAAACAATACGAATATTTTGGCTATTCCACCAATGAGGCTCTATTTCTCTCAGACAAAGAAGAAACCGTCGTCAACGGCATTATAGATAACATAAAACAGGAATACCATTCCAATATTGACAAATTCAGTCAGGATGTTATTGTTGCGCAGTTGGAACTACTTTTCACTTATGCTCAACGGTTTTACGAGCGGCAATTTATTACACGAAAGATAATCAACAACAATGTACTCAATCGTGTTGAAGAGATATTGACCGATTATTTCGACAAAGAAGATATTGTTTTGAAAGGACTTCCAACTGTCCAACATATTGCAGATATGCTTAATCTATCAAATAAGTATTTGAGTAGTTTGCTGAAACAACTGACAGGGCAAACAACCCAACAACACATACATAATAAACTGATAGAAAAAGCAAAAGAGAAATTGTCGACTACAGATCTGACGGTTAGTGAGATTGCCTATGATTTGGGATTTGAACATTCTCAATCGTTCAGCAAACTGTTCAAGAACAAAACCAATCAATCTCCATTAGAATTCCGGCAATCGTTTAACTGACAGATATTTCCTTCAGTTCTGTTACAAATGTTCTGATTTGGGTGCAAACATCTTAGCTATAATTCAGAACTTTGTTGTTTCAAATTTAAGTAAGACAAAAGTCTCGTCAATTACTATCTGAGTGTGTACTATTATTTCTTAGATAGAAGTTTTTCAATTACACTATCTATTTTTGAAGGATTGGTTATGGGAGCATAGCGGTGAACTATATTTCCTTCTTTATCAATCAGAAACTTAGTGAAGTTCCATTTAATAGATTCTCCCAAAAATCCGTTACTATTTGCTTTCAGGTACTTATAGAGAGGATCGGCGTTTTCTCCATTCACATCTATTTTTGAAAAAGTTGAAAAAGTCGTTTTGTATTTCATTTCGCAGAAATTAGCGATTTCCTCGTTAGTTCCCGGTGCTTGTGATCCAAACTGATTGCATGGAAAATCCAATATTTCAAAACCTTGTTCTTTGTATTTCATGTATAAATCCTGCAAAGCTTTATACTGAGGTGTAAAGCCGCATTGGGTTGCCGTATTCACAATCAGTAATACTTTGCCTTTGTAAATATCGAGACTGATATTTTCTCCTTTGTTACCTTTTACCTGAAAATTATATATACTCATAATCATTTTTTATGTATAACAACTATAGTGGCTTTTTAGATTAAATAGTTAATCAACTTTTTTAGTCACATTGCGTGCGACTTCTATCTTATATTTTTTTCCTTTCATTTTTTCATCTCTGATATTGGCTAGAAGAGCTTTTACCATAGATGTACGAACAGCGACAAAAGAAATAAAATCTTTTACTTCAATCAATCCCAAATCGGATTTATCCAGTTTTCCTTTTTGTAAGAAGAAACCGACAATATCATTCTTGTTCAATTTATTCTTCTTGCCTCCGCTAATATAAATAGTCTCAAATTCGGGATGCTTGGGCAATGGTTTGCCGGCCTTAACTTGAAGGATATTCAAACCTTCGGGTATGTAGTCGGGCAATTTATCTTCCTTAAATGATACAATATATGCTGTCCCCAAAGCATGCATCCGAGCAGTGCGTCCATTGCGGTGAATAAACTCACTTTCCTTAGCAGGGAGATGATAATGAATGACATGATTCATCTCCGGAATATCCAAACCTCTGGCAGCCAAATCGGTCGTAATCAGATAATTTAAACTTCCATTCCTAAATTTAATCAAGATTCTTTCCCGATCATCCTGATCCATTCCTCCATGATAATACCCTGCCTGTATTCCTTTCTCGTTCAATAAATCACTAATACGTTCTGTAACTTCTCGATGATTGCAAAAAATAAGAGCAGGCTCTGAATCGAGAGAACAAATAAGATGAAACAAGGTTTCTATTTTGTCTTTCTCCGGAGATAAAACAAGTCTGATTGAAAGAGTGCTATCTTTCTTTTCCTCCATATAATCAAGGATTTCAGATGATTTCATATCTATAAAATCCGGAATATCCACATCAGAAGTTGCTGATAATAAGACTTTCTTTTCCAAATTGGGTAATTGGCTGACAATCGTGTTCATCTCATCTTGAAAACCTAATTGCAGCGACTTGTCAAATTCGTCCAAGACTAATATCGTAATAGAATTGGTATCGAACGATTGTCTTTCCAGATGGTCTGTTAATCGTCCCGGTGTTCCGATAAGTATAGCCGGAGGATTACTCAGATTATTGATTTCGGTATCAATAGAGTGGCCGCCATAGCAGACATTCGATTTGAATTTTGTCCCCATCTTCTTCCAGACCTGTTCAATTTGAAGAGCCAACTCGCGGGACGGAACTATAACTAAACATTGTATTGTTTTTATGTCTTCCTTTAGTAATTGCAGGATAGGCAGCAAAAAAGCGAGCGTTTTTCCTGAACCGGTGGGAGATAGTAGCATTGTATTTTGCTTATATACAATTGTTTTCTGAGCTGAAATTTGCATTTCATTCAGGTTATCAATTCCCAGGTTGGATAATATGATTGCCTGTTGGTTTTCTGTTTTCATGGAACAAAGGTAAGATATATAGCTCACTGTTTTTCTTTTCTTACATTTTAGTAGCGGATGTCTTCTTCTATTTTTTTAATTTCTCTCTTGTCAATATAGGGTCTACATGTATTAATCCGAGACCACATTGTTCGGAAGCAGCACGACAACCACCTCTGCAAACCTCCCATTTATTACATTCAGCACAAAATTCAGGAATAATCTCATTCCATGAATTAGCATAAGGGGAATAAAGAATGTCTTTCAACTCTTGTTCAAAAATATTTCCGGCAACAACAGGTGAGTGATTACATAAACGGATATTTCCGTTAATATCCATCGTTATGGGTTTTTGCAATACATTTTCGGAACAATGACCGAACATAATATTGCGATAATCAGCAGGATCTATCATGCAATCGGGTGAACATACATTGGATGAGATTACTAAATTTAAATCTCTCGATTTATCATTAGCTATGGCAAATGCCGCTTTGAGCTGGCTGTGTGTTGCTGAAACCGATGCCGGATCAGCTGTTCCACAACCACCTATATTGTAGCGGTTCATCATTATTCGCCTTAGTCCTAAAGCGTCAATCAAATCTAAAGTCTCAGACAATCCTTCTATATTATATTTTGTGAGCACAATGACCGGAACAGGATAGCCATTTAAACGTTGAACCGAACGGATAGAATTAACCGACTTTTTCCAACTTCCTTTCACCTGTGTTATATGATCATGTATATTTTCATCAGCTGAATGTATTGGAAACTCAAATAAAGTGATTCCCATAGCAATGAGACTCTTATAATCATCTGTTGTCCCTCTGAATCCATTACTGATTATAGTAACTGTTTTATTTTTCATACGACAGAAAAGAGCAATCTCTTTTATACGCTGAGCTATGAACGGTTCTCCTCCGGTAAGCGTTACATTGTGAACTTCGATCTGAGAAAAAAGCTGAGTCAAAGCTTTAATTGCTTTATTGTATGAATCGAACGATTTATGCTCTGTTCCGGGTATTTTCCAGATATTGTAGCAATAGCGACAAGCCAGATTGCACTTATCGGTCAATTCGAATGCAATATTAGGTAATTGGAGTTTCATGAATTATCTGTAGTCAAAGTTTATCTTAATAGTCATTGTAGTTTTAACTGGATTTCCATACAATTCGCCTGGTTTCCATTTTTCTGATGATGAAAGAACCCTAAGAGCTTCTTTGTCTGCTTCTTTAGATAATTTTCCGATAACTTTTTTATCCACCAAATTTCCTTTCTTGTCAATAGCAAAACTAAGGATAACTTCTCCATGGACTTTTTTTTCTCTCAATGTTTCGTTATATACGATATTTTTCTGTACCCACTTTTCGAAGTCAGCAAGGTCGCCGACTATTGATACAGGAGGTTTAGATACTTCTGTGTATGATAGTTTTGTTATTCTCTTGGGTCTACTACTAGCATATATATCGTCTTTGAATGGAGCACTAACAATAACGACTTCGTAGCACATAATCATACTAGATTCTTTCATTGTGACGATTGTTTTGCCATTCCTCATTGCAGAAACCGGAACTTCTTTTTCTTCCATTCCAATATAAGAAAAAATAAGTTTATTGTCAGCTTTTGCTTTTATACTAAAATTACCATTGATATCAGTAGAAACTCCATTTGTTGATCCTTTTAACATTATAGATACACCAATTAGTGGCTCTCGGGATTCATCTATCACTTGACCTTTGACCTCGATAGTATTATCTGCTTCCGATGGAGTATACATATCATAACAAGTAATTCGTGCAGATGGATCTGGTATGGGAAGGGGAACTGTGTCTTTTACAACAATTGTTTTTTGTGCATATACAGAAGTGCCAGTTAGCCCGATAATTAGCGTGCCTAGCGAGAGTTTGCGTTTTACGAAAAACGGAGCTCCATTTGTCTTGTCCGACAGAAAAGAGAATATCTGGAATAGTATGTTGTAGGATTTTAGTCTCATGTCAATCACAATTGAAATTTATTTTAATAGTCATTGTGGTTTTAACTGGATTTCCATACAATTCGCCTGGTTCCCATTTTTCTGAAGATGAAAGAACCCTAAGAGCTTCTTTGTCTGCTTCTTTAGATAATTTTCTGATAACTTTTTTATCCACCAAATTTCCTTTCTTGTCAATAGCAAAACTAAGGATAACTTCTCCATGTACTTTATCTTTCCGAATTTGCTCTGTGTACCTGATATTACTTTGCACCCATTCTTGAAAGCCTTCTAAATCTCCATTAGGAGATATTGGTCTGATATCATATTGGTTATACTTGAACTCACGTTCTTTTTTAGAAGTGGATCGTCTATAAATATCGTCGTTGTCTCGATGGTCAATTGCTATACCATAACACATTATGCCAGTTAGCGCATGACTAGTATTTGTATCTATTGATTTAATAATAAGAGAGTCTATATTCGTTTGCACTTTTGCGTTTGTGTTAGTAATTGTTTGAATCACATTTTTCGCACTATCACTATCCAGTTTGTTAATGAAATGTTCTTGATGAGCTGGTTTATAGCATGTTATTTCTGATGGAACAGCACTTCGCAGAGAAATAGTATCACTCACCATCTCTTTCTTCTGAGCTTTAGCGGAGACACTGGCCACAAGTCCCAAAATCAAAGTACCCAGTAGAAGTTTATATTTTACGAAAAACGGTGCTCCATTTGTCTTGTCCGACAGAAAAGAGAATATCCGGAATAGTATGTTGTAGGATTTTAATTTCATTTTCTGCTTTTTAAATATAGATTCGTCGGTCAATTATATTCCATAAATATAATGTATTTTTAATTTATATTTATTTCCTATAAATAACTCTTTCCTTTTTTTATCTCAATTCGTTGAGAAAAGTATATAGGTCTTCGTTGCTGTTGAGGTTTAATTTTTTCTTCATTCTGTATCTTGCCATATGAATTGTGGAAGGTTCGACAGAAAAACATTCTGAAATGTCTTTGATGTCCATGTTGATAACAAAACAGATGCAATATTGTATAAAAATTGAGGAAATACTACTGTTTGATATTCTCTCAATGTTGGCAACAAAACTATCATCAATGACCTCCAGTTTGTCCAGATAGAAAGATGTCTTTTCTCTGGGAAGCCGCTTGGTTATTAAAAATTTTATTTCGTCGTAGATATAAGTATACGATTTAACTTCTACATTTTCCCGTTTTTTTGAGATAGCGGCTTCATACTTTTTCAAATTGTCGCTATATTGATTAACTAATATATCCAATTCTTCTTTTTCTTTTTTCAGTTTTTTCAGCTCACTATCTTTATCATCTATTTCTATTTCCTTGAACCGGATCTCGAGCAAGGCCTCATATTTTTCCAATTCTGATCTGGCTGCTTGTTCTTCTTTCAATTGTAGTTGCAGTTCAGCTTCTTCCTTTTTTATTTTCACATTTTCCAATTGATGCAGGTCTGATTTTCTCTTAAGCCTCAAAGAGCGGATGATAAAGAATGAAATAAAGACTGATAGTGCTATGATGCCATAGTACAGATATTTTATTTTTTCCTGATAATGTGTCCGTTCGGTCAGTTGAATGATTTTATTTTCTTTTTCCTGAGTTTCGTATTTTGTTTGTATTTCTTTTACAGCTTTGTCTTGTTCATTTATATATAGCTGCATATCATATTCATTTTTTTTGCGCTGGTAAAATAAAGCTTCGACATACATTTTCTTTTTTTCATAAATGAGGGACGTCAGTTCACAACATTCTGAGCGTTCGGCCAAAAATCTGGTTTTATCCACTTTATTGAATATGCGGAAAGCATCTAATGATTCTGCAAGTGCACTATCTGTTGACCCTTTATGATAAAAAGCACGGGCTTTTATCATACTATTGAACCCTCTGGTTTGTATATCTGTGCTATCAGCCAGATTTTTGCTGTTGTCGATGTATTGTATGACTTGCTGCCAATCGGGATTAGGCTTAGAAGATTCTATATCAGCCAGATTGGAATAAGAAAGAGCTATATGCCGTTGATATTTTGATTTTGTAATTGGATCGGAAGAATCAAATATGTCAATACTCTTTTTTTCATATCTTACAACAGAGTCGAGAAGACTGTAATCAGGTTTGTTTTTCTTGCTTCCTCGCTGGAACAAGATTTGATAATAGGCCGATTTTGCTCTGTAGAAAAAAATAGCATCACTCTTATCTTTTATTTTAGGAGCGAGAAGAACCATCTGGTTTATTATTTTTTTCAAATTTTCCGCATCGTTCCTGTTAATGAAAAAGATAGATATATTATACAGCATATTGATGATGTATCCCTCTGACTGTCCCGCTTTTTCATAAAAAGAGATGGCTTTGTAATAGTTATAATGTGCATTTTTTTCATCAAAAATGCTTCCATAATATGATCCGGTGGCTCCATAATATTTGGCTAATACGGCATTGTCCTTTACTTTCTTTTCATATGTCGAAGCCATATCTAAATAGCTTTTGGCGGTTTTAAGGTCAAAATGTATACGGTAGAGGGAGCCAAGAGATGAATAGAGCCACATGAGCGAAGTAGCATCATTCTGGTTTTTGCCTTGTGTAATGAGAGCGTTAAAGATATTTGTTACTTCGTCACGTTGTTGCATATTCGTGATCTGGCGGGCGATCTCCATTTTCCGGGCAAAAGGGACGGTTGGATCATCGACTATTTTCATGCATGAATTATAATTCAACCCTTCAATATTGAGTTGCCGGATGTCTTGTTGAGCTTGGGCAAAAACAAATACATTCAACAACAAGGAGATTAATATATATTTATTCATACCGGATTTCATTATAATTCGTTCTACTAAATTTGATACAATAAGGATGCTTTTCCGCTATTCTTTATATTTGTAGAGATTGGTATAGAAGCAAAATAAGCTATTCAAATTACATTTGTATCAATTTTTAAACAAAATAAATCAAAATAATCGCTAAAATGTGTGTTTTGCTAAAAAAACGAAATTTTTAACAACGTAAGAATAAAACAGACTTATTTATGAAAAAAAAATTACTAATCTCTCTTTTTTGTAATTTCCTGTTATTGAGTATCACTACTAGTATGGTGGCATCTCAATCAGCAAATTATCAATCGGGAACGGAAACAAAAAGTCCGAAGAAACGTAGTACATCAGCGGTTTTCTCTGAAGATTTTGCTACCGCGGCCCAATTCACCAATAATTGGACTGTTATTGATGGAAATAGTGATGCAAAGGTTTGGACGCACAATGCTTATCTGGTGGGAGCAGATGGCACTAGCAAAGGTGCTGCTACAGCCAATACCAACGCAACTGTAGCGAATAATGATTTTCTGGTCATGAAGAATCCGGTAGCATTAAGTCAAGGTTCTTATCATTTAACCTTTCAATATAGGGGAATGACAACTACCAAAAAAGAATCTATTCGTGTTATTTATGGAAAAACAGCCAATCCGAGCGAAATGACGGATACAATTTTTGTGAATGATGGGTTTGGTTTCAATACATGGTCTTTCAATGCTGTAAATTTTAATGTTGCGGAAGACGGAAATTATTATTTTGCTTTTCAGGCATTTTCTCCGGCTAGTTCTTCCGGTTTTTGGTTAGATGATATAACCATTGATGCTGGAAGCTTTGTGGGGACACCAGACATTACAGTAAAAAGTCTAGTGTTGCCTGTTTCATCTTGCGAATTGAATGATAAGGTGAATATTGGCTGCACAGTTAGTAATCTGGGAACTGAATCCCTTTATGGATTTGATTTAATATATCGTGTCAATGATGTAAACAAGAGAACAATATCTTTTCAGGATACAATCAACACAGGGGCTTCCAAGTCTTTTACCTTAGAAGGTCTTGCTGATTTTTCGGCCGAGGGAACATATAAAGTATCCATCATCGGTTTTAATGCTCTGGACAAGAAGAACTCAAACGATACTGTTTCGGGAACCATATCCCACCTAGAACCCGTTTCGCTTGACAGTCTGCCTCGTTCTTATGTTTTCAAAAGCAGTGGACGTTTGCGCTCAGGTGAATGGTTTCCCGGAAAAACAAATGCATGGACTCTGAATAGCTACGGATGGAAAGCTAATCAGGATTCCATTCCACTAATATCCCGGTGTTTTGATCTTTCTCCCAATACATATAGAATTACGTTTACGTATAGAGCCGGAATGGCAAGTGATGGAGAATCTGCAGTACAGACAGAAGATTTCAAACTCTTGTTTGGTCCCACAGGAACAGATCCGGCGTCATGGCAAACGGTTCGAGAATACAAAGATGCTTTCAGTAATTCTGCATTCATAACAGGTATTGCTTCTGTCAAAATTGATGCAGGTGGGGTATACACATTTGCTTTTCTGCCTACACGATATCGTCAATTGACCGTCGAGACTTTAACTGTATCTGTCAATCCTGACAATGATATTAAGATATCAGAAGCCTCTATAAACCCGATTTATACTATGGTTCCGGCTGAACATCTTTCGGCAGGAGTTGCAACTTTTAATGCTCGTGTTGAAAATAATGGAAATAGAGAGGCTTCGAAGGCAAAAGTGTCAATATCTGGTAAAGATAACGCTGTGTTCGTTTCATCGGAAGAGAAAAATATCCTTTCCGGTCAGTCTTCTATTTTTGGAATGTCTAGTTCTATCCCGGGATACAATGCGGGAGATACTGCAAAAATACAGTTCAGAGCTTCTATGGAATCAGAAGACCAGCTTGCGAGCGATAATGTTTACGATTTCAGTTTTGTTGTCACAGATACCGTTTTGGCTATTGATAAAGTAAAAACAATTCTGGATATGGGTATGGGTGCCAATCAGGATTCTCTGAAATTCGGTAGTGTATTCCATATTGCGAAGGCTGATACGTTGACTTCTATTTCGATAGGTTGGGGGACACCTTTGTATACGACAACAGCCTTTAAACTGGCGCTCTATCAGGTTGATACCGAAAAAAACACGATATTACATAATTATTTCACGATAGATGCAGACCGTGCATTATCAAGCTCTTTTGTCTCATATAGCATACCCAATCTGTATTTGCAACCGGGAGATTACTATGTTGAAGTGCAACAAATCAATAAAAATTATTTAGGTGTGGCTTCCGACTGGGAATATGGAAAAATATGTGTCAACATGGAGCAAGGTTCTTTTTATTATATGGAGGGATTTGGACAACTTGCAATTCGCCCGAATTTCGGACACAGCAGCAATATTATAGCTAGGGATATAGCTGCAAAATCCATAGAAAGACCATGGGAAAATAAAGGCTTATATTCCAGCAATGAGCCAATCAAGGTGCTTTTTGAGAATCTCGGATACGAAAGCTTCAAAGATTTGCCTGTCACATGTAAAGTAAACGAAACTGTATATACTGCGACAATAGACACGATTGCCCCTTATATGACCGCATTTGCCACATTTCATGCAGATCTTTCTTCGCCGGGCGAAAAAGTGATCACAACATATTCTAGTCTGGAAAATGATGTGGATCGTGCAAACGATACAATTAGCAGAACAATTGTGAGCATGGAGGCAGTGGATCAGTATAAACTGGATTTTGAAAGTTGTGAAAATTTTGCAACAGGACACTTTAACCCAAATTGGACTACTATAGACGCAGACTCAAGCAAAGTCGTAGAATTTGATGTAACTTTCCCACATTGTACCGATCCACTACCTTTCATGGCATACAATCCATTAGAGGTTACACCACCCAAGACTGTGGAAAATGTTCAACCATATGCAGGCGAACGCTATGGAGCTAGCTTCAGAACCGAAAGCGGCATAAGTAACGATTGGTTGATTTCTCCTAAATTATTGTTAGGAACAGATTCAAAATTGAAATTTTATGCAAAAACACTTTCTGCCAGCTATAATCTAGAGAAATTTAACATACTGGTATCGACAACGGATAATGATTTGGATAGCTTTTCAAAATTGGGCGATACATATCAGGCTCCTTTAGATTGGACCGCCTACGAAATTGATTTGTCGCAATATAATCAGACAGAGATTCATCTGGCTATACAATGTGTATCTGAAAAAGCCTTGGTGTTTATGATTGACAACATAGAAGTCGAAACAGATCTGTTATCAGGTATTTCGGATGTAAGCGTGCAACAACAAGTATCTTTATATCCAAATCCTGCAAAGGATCATATACAAATAAATGTTGCCGGCTCAGAAATCACAGAAGTTAAAATTTTGAATACAAAAGGCGAACTTATATTCACGTCAAAACCTAATTTGAATAGTCGACAAATGAGAATCAATACGGAAAGTTTTTCAGATGGGATTTATTTTGCAGCTGTAACAACTTCTAAAGGACGAAAAGTAATTAAATTCATTGTCAATAAATAATCAGAATTTATATTTTATTAAATTAAACAGGGGATAGACAAGAGAACCTCTCTATCGGTGTGACTACTGATAGAGAGGTTCTGTCTTTTTATGGGATAAATAATAGCTATAAGTAACATAAAATGTAATTTTATAAACAAAATATTATATAATAAGGTTTTCGTTAAACATAAATAATATTATATATGATTTTTAACATCAAAAAATTAGTTTATAATGTTTATTGTCCGTAATTTTGATTCATAAGGTATTAGCGGTTAGATTTAGGTGTAATTTAGGTTGTTATCAATATGTTTTGCGAAAAGATTAAGCGAATTTGTTATGCTGAAACAGATTTGACATTTCTGGTAAATATCAGTAATACGATAGGCCATAGTCAGGATATTTATAAGGATCTGGAATCTGTCTTGGAAGAACTGTGCAAATATTTGAATGCACAATACAGTATGATAACCATCATAGACCGGAATTATGAAAAAATAATCATAAATGCAGCATTTGGGCTGACCGAAGAAGAAAAAAGCAGAGGTGTATACAAAATCGGAGAAGGCATTATCGGAGAAGTGGTACAGTCGGAGAAACCAATCGTAATAAAAGATATTTCTAAAAATCCCAAATTTCTGAATAAAACAGGGATAAAGAGGTCTGACAATCAACTTATGGCATTTCTATGTGTCCCTATCGTTATCGAAAATGAGATTACAGGCACGTTGAGCATACATAAAACCCATCCGGACATGACGGACTTTTCTGCAGAAGTGAAATTTCTGAACATTGTGGGTATGCTGGTGGCAAAAAATGTGTCGATGAGGCGCAAACAGATTGAAGAACTGGAAGAACTGCGCAAAGAAAATCTACGTCTCAAAGGAGGTAAAGGATTCAAACCAGATAATATTGTTGGGAATTCTTCCTTGATGAACGATTTATATAACCTCATAGAAAAGGTGGCTCCGACTAACAGCTCTGTGATGATCAGGGGCGAGAGCGGTGTCGGAAAAGAATTGATAGCCGAAGCAATACACAATGCTAGTACCAGAATGTCTAAGCCGTTCATAAAGGTAAATTGCTCCGCTTTGCCTGAAAATCTGATTGAAAGTGAATTGTTTGGACACGAAAAGGGATCTTTCACAGGAGCGAGTACATCACATCTCGGGCGTTTTGAAATGGCTGATGGTGGAACTATATTTCTTGACGAAATAGGAGATGTTCCACTTTCAATACAGATTAAATTGTTGAGGGTATTGCAACAAAGACAGATAGAACGTGTTGGGGGCAACACCACAATCAACATAGATGTGCGCATAATAACAGCAACGAACAGAAATCTGGAAGATATGATAAAACAAAACATATTCAGAGAAGATTTCTACTACCGGATAAATGTGTTTCCTATCTATGTGCCGGCATTGCGTGAGCGGTGTGCCGATATTCCAATCCTCATAGACCATTTTATTGCTAAGTTGAACGCCCAGAATGGAACTAATGTAAAAAGAATAACAGGTGGAGCGCTGGATATGCTGATGATGTATTCTTGGCCGGGTAATATCCGCGAACTCGAAAATGTTATAGAACGAGCAATGATATTGACCACTGACGATGTGATACACTCCTATAATCTGCCTCCGACATTGCAGACTGGCGCATCTTCAGACACTGTTAATAAAGGAACACTCAGCAATGTGTTAGAAAGAGTTGAGAAACAGATGATAATAGACACACTGATTTCTTTACGTGGCAATATTACTAAATCGGCAATCCAATTAGGTGTAACCCGTAGGATAATGGGACTTCTCATTAACAAATATGGAATACAAATCAAAAACTACAAACATCTTTCCAGTGAACATAGCTAACCAATCAAAATGCATTGTTTAACTTTTCGAATCAATATTTTTTAATATCCAGCATAAAAAGATTTTGTGCAAACCTCTTTATAAACCTTTCGGAGCAGTAATCTTTTTCTGATATTTACTCCTTATATTGGATTAAAATAATACATTTGGAAGCGAAAAATCGAAATTTATTCAGATAGTCCTCAAGTGCCTGCATTGACAGATCAAGTGCACTACAATTTGTGAAATACATTGTTTCGGGGAATAATAAATTAACAAAACTGCAAAAATATAATTGTTTCTATGGAGTCATATAGTATCATCATCATTCTTCTGGCTGTCGCTATCGGATTATTTCCCATTGCCGAGAAATTTAAAATTCCTTATCCTGTATTATTGTTATTAACAGGGATAGGTGTCGGTTTTATTCCGGGATTTGAAGGAATAACTATCAGTCCTGAGGTTGTATTCCTCATATTTCTTCCACCTATGCTGTATGATGCGGCATTTAATATTCCAATCAAAGAATTCCGGTCAAACCTCAATACTATTTCGCTGCTAGCCATTTCGCTTGTTTTCGTTACTACAACAGGGATTGCGACAGTGGTTCATTTTCTCATTCCGGAAATGAGTTGGCCATTAGCTTTTGTTTTGGGGGCGATCCTTTCACCTCCCGATGCTATTGCTGCATCCGGTGTTACCAAAGGACTTAATATTCCTCACCGTACCGGAGCTATACTCGAAGGTGAAAGCCTGGTCAATGATGCATCAGCGCTCGTTGCTTTTCGTTTTGCTGTAGCAGCTGTTGCGGGAGTCGAATTCATTCTATGGAAGGCTGCATTGCAGTTTGTGATTTCTCTCGGAGGAGGAATATTCGTAGGTTGGATCATGTGGGCATTGTTTGCATTGGTCAATAAACGGTTTCGTTTGAGTAGTCAGGTCATTGTCGGCCTGAATATATTGATTCCGTTTGTAGCATATCTTATTGCTGAAGAATTTCATGTTTCAGGAGTTATAGCGGTTGTGACAGCAGGATTGATTATTGCGCAACACAAGAATAAATGGCCAAAAGAAACTCTATCTCAGAATAAATCAGTATGGGATACAGCCATATTCATTCTTGGAGGCTTAATTTTCATTCTCATCGGACTCGAATTTCCACAAGTGTTACGGGAAATTCCGACGGAGAGAATTTTACCGTTTATTGGCTGTGCGTTTCTGATATTCGTGGTGGCACTATTGATACGCATGATTGTTCTTTTTTGGCACAAGAACAATACGGAAAGAAAATATAGAAGATTCGTTGGGATGCAATCCGAAAGATCAAAACGAAGCCCTGTACAGGACAAACGGCACAAACAGAGAATGAAGTTTATCAAAGACTTTGAACCTCTCAAGACCAAAGATTGTATTCTGTTAGGATGGTCAGGAATGAGGGGAATTGTGTCCCTAGCCGCGGCACTGTCATTGCCTCTGATCATGGATGACGGCAGTGATTTTCCTGAAAGAGCTTCCATTATTTTTCTCACGGTGGTCACTGTCATCATCATGTTGCTAATACAAGGTGCAGGACTTCCTGTACTTGTCAAATTATTAAAAATAGATGAAGCAGAAATTGAAAAATGAAAGGTTCCGTATGATATAATATTTTCAGCTATATACATAAATGAAAAAACATATTTAATGATATATTTAGAGAACTACTTTCTGTTGTTTATTAATATCATATCAAAGGGACTGCCCAACCGGACAGCCCCTTTCCTTTTTTTCTATTATTTTATTTTCGCAATATTTATATTTCTATGTCTGCTATTGTTTTGGATCGTTTTTTTGCTGTATTCTTTCTCGCTTTTCGTAATCTGAGAAATAGATACGAGCCGAAAATTAAAACAACGGATATGATATGAATATATCGTTTTGCTTGTGAACTGATCTTAATATCTGAAAAACCGAAGCCTTGGTCTCTACCAGTCCTCACAACCTGCTCTTGTTGATTATTGTTCTGTTTGATTTCAGACTGTACGCTTCCAGTATTCCTTTTTCCGTTGTCTTTCTCACTTATGATCTGTTCATTACTTTGTGCATGTTCTCCGTTGGCTGTATTAACAACGCCTGATAAGTTTTTATTACGGCTTCTTGGTGCTTCTGTGTTTCGACTATTGTCTCTTTGTTTGGCTTCAGATTGCACGCTATTTTCAGGATGCTTTTGTCTATTATTTCTTTCCGGATTTACAGATTGATCACCCCTTCGTGGATGTTCTCCTCTAGCCACATTTGCAACACTCGATGAATCTTTATTATGACTTTCCAAGACTTCTGTGCTCTGTTTGTTGTCACCCTGTTTAGCTTCAATCTGCACACTGTTTTCACTATTTTCAGTATGTCTTTTTCTATTGTTCTTTTCCGGATTTGTATACTCTTTGTTCCCATGTGTATGCTCACCTTCTGCTGAATTGAAAGATTCTGATCTGTTTTTATTGCGCCTGTCTGCTATTTTTGTGTTTTCGCCACTTTTTCTTCCTGATTCTTCGAAATTGGCTTGTTGCCTTATATTTGCAGTGTCAGAGTTATTTCTGTCATTTTCCGGTGCAGCATTTTGAGTATTTTCTATTGCAGCTCTTTGCGAATTTTCGCCACCTCTCGGATTAAGCAGGCCTCCAATCTGTATTCCCATTGAGTGGATAAATAACATTGCGTATAAGACATATGACCATTTTTGGACTTTTTTCCATTTCAAACCTCCCATACGTTTATGTACAGAATCGAAAGAGGTAATCCAAAGGACTAAGAATAACACGACCATTAAGATACCCAAAATATAACTGAAATTCGTCAAGAAAGCTCCAAATTCACTTACGACTACTTTATTAGCCATATATTCTTCGTTATCGAAGAAGAACCTGACTGAACCCGGAAAATTATTAACAACACGAACTAGAGAATGTGTCAATATGGGGAATCCGGATATAATGGATAACTCCTTGCGGATATTCATTAGTTTTTTCACAAATGGAATTTTCATATCCAATGCCCCCATATACATAATAACAATCAGTAAAGGGAATCCGAATGTTGCCATGTGCATGTAGTCTCTTAATATTCCACCCAAAAACGGAATTTTGCCGAAACTGAATAGTTCGAGTCCAAACCATCTGCCAATAAAAGGAATGGTAAACATCAGAGATGGAAGTGCCAATACGATGTAATAGATTTTTGCGTGCTTTTTTATTGATTTTGATAACCAAACCGCAAGCAAAGTAAAAACAGTTACACATGTTACCAAAGGCAAGGTGGAATATAAAAATTGCAGTAAATCAATTAAAAACTTTATCATAAATTATTTCATATTAGTTAAACCAACTCAAAAATATTTCATTCTAAGTTGGTTCGGTTTTAATAAATTAAGATGACTCTATTTGCCCTCGTATGTTAGTTTTCCTAATGAAGTCACTCCTGAAGATGTTACTACTGTCCCTTTTGTAGCTGTCGCAGTAGCTGTATTCATGATATAAATAGCTGGTTTTTGACCATCTACAGTCAGAGAATAATAGAATAGTCCGCCTTCGATATATGGTGTGACGGTGGGCACATTGACAACTGTGGCCGGATCGGGTAGTCCTGTTACAAATGTAAATGATTTAGATGCAGCATTGAATACAGCAAATTTGCTTGCCTTGTCTCTGTCTCTGGCATTGCTGTCATATAATTGCACCATAAAAATATCACCCTGTATATGCCATGCCCTGAATAATGGCAAACCGTCTGAAGCATTTTCGATATTAAAATAGAAGCTTTCGTCGAATTTGTTTGTTCCTGCATTTATGCGCAAAACCCCTGATGGTTTAGTCGTATTGGCATCGGCGCATGAAGAAAATACATATATATTGTTTTTATCGTCGGCGATGATGTTGGAATGACGCATCGAACGATAAGAACCATAAGCAGCGCTTAGTCTGCTATCTCTTATAATTGTAGGATTCTGAAAATTGATTCCGTCAAATACGGCAACCCATACACTATCCGGGTAGGCTGTTTCTGTGGTTGCGGCAGAAGCATATCCTTGAGAAACTCCGTAGTCACTGACACCTCCGGGGCATACTGCTGTGTATATTTTCCCATTCGCTTCAGCAAAGCCAACAAAAGTGGCATATTCACCATTTCCCAAAAAGTTTTCAGTAGAGATAGTGTTAATAGAAAGAGTCTGATTTTCTGAATCGAGTATTGTAAATGTAAAACCTTTTTGAGTAGCAGGTGTAACACTAGACGTCTCTCCGATAGTAACTCCTGCTCCCGTCAATACATACTTTCCATAAGTCCCGAAAGTGGAGTAACGATTGGTAATTTCAAATAGAGTTCCCCTCTCTTTCACAACACCATTGGCATCCACTTCATAAGAAGAGCCTGTACCTGCATTCCCTTGGTTATATACCAATCGGTAGGCATATTTTTTTCCAAGGAATACCCAGTTTGTGCCCGTAGCGGTTTCTAAACCATTATTCACGATTGTTAGTTCTCCTTTTGTCAAATCATCTGTTTGCAGTAGATAAGTTCCCCCGTCTTCGCTTGTAGCTGTCAGGATAAATGAACCGGCAGCTTTTTCAACTCCACCTTCATCATTATTATCATCACTGCATGATGAAATTGCAATACTCATCATGGTGAGTAAACTCAAAAAAAATACTTTTTTCATATTTGAAAATTAATTGATTAGAATTGTTTGAATAAAAATTATTTACTAAAGAAATATCTTAATTTGGCATAGAATGCTCTACCCGGTTTTTGAAGGCTGAAGTTGTCGTAAAGTTTTTCGTCGGTCAAATTCCGACATTCCAATGCTATATTATATTTACCACCAAGCATAACATACGAAAGACTTACATCATGCGAAAATTGGCTGGGTACAACTGATTTCCCACTGCTTCCCTGATTTTCATAACGCAGAGGAAATTCTTTTACATAATTACTGTAGTATGTCAGGTTCAAAACATTTCCTTTTCTGAAAGCGTTGTTCCAATTCACCCCCAAATCGGTATTAAAAAAGAAATAAGGGATAGTAGGTATTCTTATTTTGTAGGATGTGCTGG
>JBKECE010000039.1:0-2802 GCA_047974325.1 Dysgonomonas sp.
CGTTATATTCTGTCATAAACATCGGTTTTGAAGCCGAAGCTCCCGGATTGATGATAAACTGCTCCCACGTATATTGTGCATTGGAACTAATAGATAGCATCAAAAATAAGATAAGGATATACGGTTTCATTTTTTTACTTTTTTAAGTTTACGGATGATTTGTTAAATTGATTTATAGGGGTTGGTAATTACATCCTGAACGGATGATTTGCTTTCAAACTTTCTTCGGAAATCTTCATTAAAAATTTTGATTGGTGTTGTTGCAGGCAGAAAACAGCACAGATATTGCGATTGAAGGAATTAAGGGTTTCATAGTTTTACAATTTTATGAATTAGTTTTACTGATTTGTGCTTAGTTTGGCATAGCTTAAATTTTCAATTTGGCGCTGCGCTCACAGCCGCACAAATTCTACGCTGCGGTTTTGTGCCTTGCCGGATGTTGTGTTATTGGATTGCACCGGTTGGCTTTCACCTTTGCCGTCGGTTTCCATTCGTGCGGCATTAATTCCATAAAAATTGATTAGCGCATTTTTTACAGCTACAGCTCTTTTTTGCGATAGAATAAGATTGGCGTTTGCTTCGCCATCGCCATCGGTATGCCCGATTATTTTTATCTTTATATCTGGGTTTTCTTGAAGTGTGTTGGCAATTTCTTTCAGTACCGTACCACTTTCCGGCTTGATGTTATCACTGTTTATATCAAATAAAATTCCATTGGTCACCAATTTGCCCTCGGTAATCAGCTTGCTTCTGGTGTCTTCACCTGCTACCGCATAGCGGATATTGGTCATTACCACCTCACAATCCTCAAAAAAACGTCTAAAAAATGCTAAATGATAGGGTTTGTTTTCTGCAAAAAAACGGGGCATATCCACCAATTTGTCTTCGTTTACATATACCCGTAAACGACCTTTTTGCCGCCATAGCGATATTTTTGCAAACCGATTTCCGTTTTGCGACCATTGAGGCATAGGAATTTCATTGTTAATCTCGTTTTCTCCGCTGGATGGTAATATCTGTACCATCGTCAAATCTGCTCCGGGATGTAAATACAGTATGGATGAACTCCAATCAAACAATACATCTTTGAAAAGCTGGCTTTTTTCTGTCGTGAAATTTATTCCCAATCCTGAATAGTTATTACCCGGATTGCCAATAAGTCCTACTTCAAACTCCAGTGTAAAATTATCGGGTAGTTCTTGAATGCTTTCCGGAATAAAAAAACCGTTTTGGGTCATAGATAACCACTTTCCCTGTTTCCCGTTTATATTTACCACTTCTCCACTGGCATTGGTATTAAATTCGGCAGGAAAATCCCCTATGTTCAGTCGTTGGAAGTCATCAAAATACAATACCTTGTTTCCCGGCTCGAAATCGTATTTTGAATTGGATTTGGTAGAACCGCTATTGCTGCTGTTTCTATTATTTGAGGAATTGGAAGAATTGGTAGAGGAATTGGATTTCTCATCCTTTTTCTTCTTGTCTTTCTTTTTGAAGATACTCCCGATGCCTTCTTCCAGCTTATCCAGCCCTTTATCTATGATTTCATCAGTTTTACTGTTTGTCCTGTCTTCAACTTTCCGTTTTGCAATTTCTTTAGGGTTGATGATTTGTGCGTTTGCGCTATTTATACAGACTAAAATGGCTATTAATGCAATGAGTGTCGTTTTCATAATTTCTATGTATTGGTTTTGAATATTTTTTATTTAACTTTTATGCAGGTTGCTAAGGCATCTTCTTTACCTTGGCTAAGTTTTGTGGTTTCTACATTTCCATCTTTAATTTTCCACATTACCGCTATCTGCTTATTGCCGGGTTTTTCGTAACCACAGACGTATGCTGAGTTGCCTTTGACAGCTACAGAATATGCTATACTTTTTGTTGTAGATAAAAGCATAGGGCTTCCGTCTATCCACACTACGGCCTTTTCACTGTTATTGCCTGCGGTGTAAGCATAGCCTGCTACATACACTTTGTCGGTCTCAAGTGCCACCGCATTTGCCGATGCACCTATTTGTCCTACCGGGAGTGGCAATATTTGTTGCGTGCCGTTCTTCCAAAGCAGTGCTGAGCGTGGATTATTTATTTCATTTCCTTCGCCGACTACGTAAATATCATTTCCCGTTTGTGCTACGGCATTAGCACAATAGTTATAGCCTTGGTTTAAATTGGTGAGTATGCCATTTTTCCAATAAGCGGCAGCCGTTTGTTGTCCTATATTAAGATAACCAACGGCTAATACATCTGTATTGCTAACCAAGAGGTCGTTAACCGTACCGGTGCCTCCGGGCAGTTGCGTTCTGTTACCGTTTTTCCAAATGCTGGGATATTGCGAAGATGAGGTGTAGTATCCGGCAAAGTACAGGTCTGCCCCGTGTTTGGCTATTGCCTTTGGATATATATTATAATCGTTTTCTACAATAGGTGTATTTTGATCGTTTTTCCAAAGATATATGTGGGCTGTAGGGTAATAAGCAGAAGTTGCTTTGTGGCTCATCTTCCACACGGCATATACATCACCGTTTACAATATCCAAATCGTAAACTGCATCTGCATAGCGCACATATCCCGAGGAAAGCATGCCGGGCTTATAGACTTGCAAAGGAATTCCGTTTCTCCAGATAACCTCGCCCATATTTTCAGTTTCATTTGAATAGCCACCGATATAAATTGTTGCGGGTGTTTCTTCTTCGATAGGCTCTACTATTTTATCATCATCTTTGGAGCAAGATGAAAAAGTGAGCAACAGCACAAGTGCATAACTGATATTTTTTAATGTTGCTTTCATATTCTTAATGTTTT
>JBKECE010000050.1:0-3328 GCA_047974325.1 Dysgonomonas sp.
CAACCAGAAATTCTTTTTCTCCTGCCAGTATCTTTTTTACACCTTTATTGAAGTGATAAGGATGAAAATAGGTGCCATTGGCGATTCCCTCGTTTTCCGATACGATAACTTCATCGAATCCGTGTTTGTCCGGAGATGACTCATAGGACGCTCCCCCTTTTATATATCCAGTCTGATGCCATTTTCCGACAATACCGGTATGGTATCCTTTGCTTCGAAACACCTCGGCTATCGTCGTGTAATCCTCATTTAGATGTTTAGCATCATCCGGTCGCAGATAATCTATGATGCCTGTACGTGGAGGGTACAAACCCGTCATGAGCGCGGCGCGGGTTGGCGAGCTTACCGTTTGTGCGGCATAAGCATTGGTAAAGCGAACGCCGTTTGCCGCCAATTCGTCTATGTTTGGGGTTTCGTTGAACGTGTTTCCGTAACATCCCAGTTCTGAATATCCGAGATCGTCCGCTAAAATAAAAATAACATTTGGTGTGATCGTTTTTTGCGCGTAGGAGGATAGTACACCAGATGCAGCACCCGTAACAGCGAGTGATAAAATGAAATTATTTCTTAATACCTTCATGACTAATTGAAATGTTGTTTTTTGTATTCATGTACCTTCATTGAGTTACAAAACTAAAATGAATTATTCTCTTTTTCGTTCACTATTGTTCTTAAAATAATCAGAAATGAACAATAGTTGCACAAAACTTAACATGATTTACAGATGGCATTGACTTTATTAATTTATCTTTGTTCTTGCAAAAGCATATATTATTTATCCTATGAACAAATGTATTAATCTGATATTGTTTTTCATATTCTGTTCACTCACAGCAGAAGGAGCAGCCGATAAGATACGCTTTTCACATTTGACTAATCAGGACGGTTTGCCCAGTAATACCGTTTTTTCCATCACGCAGGATTATAAGGGATATTATTGGTTTGGGACTAAAGCCGGTTTGTGCCGGTACGATGGACAGTCGATTGTGATATATGAACATCTATTTAACGACAGCACTTCCTTGCCCGGGAATCTTGTGCATTGTACTTACCAAGATAGTAAAAAGAACCTGTGGGTTTCCACCATTACCGGAGTAGCTATTCTCGACAGAGCAAAAAATAATTTCAGAACGATCAATCGTAAACTAATAATACGGGATATTATCGAGACCAAAGACGGGAGAATATTTGCCGCAGCATCCACAGGGCTGAAGATATATAATCCCTCCATCCAAAAATTCAAAACCTATCAAAGTGAAAATAACCTTGAAATCAATAATTTTTGCACCAGCTTAGTTCTTGATGATGACGAGAATTTGTGGGTAGGAACAACAAGTGGACTTTTTCAGGTTAACCTAAAAAACAATGCTGTTACACATTATAAAAAAAATCTTACGAATCCTTATTCTTTGACTTCCAATAATATCTTTCAATTATTTATTGATTCTAACAAGAGACTGTGGGTGGGTACAGAAAATGAAGGAATATGTTATTATGAAAAACAGTCGAACAGATTTTACAAGGTGGAAGGATTAAGTAATAATTATGTACACTGTATAACTGAAGATGAGTATGGACGCTTGTGGATAGGTACAGAAAGAGGATTGAATATCTATACACCCACAACTAAAAAAATGCAGATTTATCTGTATAATCTTTCTGACAAAAACAGCCTAAACGACAACGCCATCCACTCCATCTACTTCGATAGGTATAAAAATATGCTGGTAGGCACTTACTTCGGAGGCGTAAATCTTTCGCTCAAAATTTACCAGCAATTTAATATTTACGAGTTCGGTGAATCCAAACAGTACATGAACGGGAGAGCTGTACGACAAA
This sequence comes from Dysgonomonas sp., assembly GCA_047974325.1. Lineage (GTDB taxonomy): Bacteria > Bacteroidota > Bacteroidia > Bacteroidales > Dysgonomonadaceae > QVMP01. Next base: position 1,840 of record JBKECE010000050.1, read on the forward strand.
TCATTGGGGACAAGCAGGATAATTTGTGGATTGCCACGGAAGACGGCGGATTGAATTATCTGGATAAAAAGACTGACCAGTTTAAAGTCTATAGACATGTTCCCGGACAGAATAGTCTGTCGTATAACAACGTACACAGTGTCATGCTGGATAGGGACGGCGACTTGTGGATCGGCACCTTTTTGGGTGGCTTAAATAAGTTGGAACTACAGTCTCAACGGTTTACATATTACAACAAAGAAAAGTATTCGGCATTCAATGTAGATAATGTATTTGCTATTTTACAGGACAGAAGCGGGCTTATCTGGATTGCGACAAGCAACGGGGTGCTTACCTGCGATAAGCGCACGTACACCTTCAAGCAGTTTGAACCGGATATTTTTTTTAACGAGACTGTGAATGTACTGCTCGAAGACAGCAACGGCGATATATGGCTCGGATCACGAAACTTCGGAGCTTTCAAATACAACAAAGAGATGAATAATCTGAAAAATTACCGACCCGGAGGAAGCAATTCGATTTCGGATTTATTCATCAACTACATCTACGAAGACCACGAAAAAAACATCTGGATTGCTACCCATAACGGAGGGCTCAACCTCTTGAATACAAAAACGGATGCAATCACGATATTCAGAACAACGGAAGGACTTCCTTCAAATACAGTTTTCTCACTTATTCAAGACAATGATAAAAATCTATGGATAACCACCAATAACGGACTGAGTAAATATGACTTGAAGAAAAAAACATTTAACAATTTCTCTGTTCAGGAAGGACTGCCCAATAACCAGTTTAATTACAATTCGGCGTACAAAGATCAAACCGGAACATTGTATTTTGGCACTATTGACGGCTTGATTAGTTTCAACCCACGAAATCTGATTATGCCACGCTCACATACTTCTATCGATATCACCGATTTCAAAATTATGGGAAAAAGCATTATCCCGGACACCCCTAACTCTCCCTTAAAACAAGCTATAGGTGAAACAAATGAAATAGTCCTGACAAGTGAACAAGCAAAATTTATTTCTTTTGAATTTACGCTACCGACTTTATTCTATTCCCGTAATTTATCTTTTGACATTAAGATGACAAATTCCGATCAAGACTGGATCAATATGGGGACACAACGTCAGGTTTCATTCTCAAATTTATCTCCCGGAGATTATACGTTCATGCTGAAAGTGGCCGACAACATCAATTGGACAGATTCAGATGTCAAATCAATCCGGATTAAAGTGCTACCGCCTTTCTGGCAAACCAATGTCGCTTATATCATATACCTACTTCTGATTTTAATCGCCATTTTTTATTACAACAGGCACATGAACAAAAAAAGAGAAGTGGAGCAAGCCGCATTGAAGGAAAAAAACGAGAAAGAGCGTATTAAAGAAATAAATCGTCTGAAACTAAATTTCTTTACCAATGTCTCACATGAATTGAATACGCCGCTGACACTCATTATCTCGCCGATACAGAATCT
>JBKECE010000059.1:0-14519 GCA_047974325.1 Dysgonomonas sp.
TATCGGCAATGAAGGAAGGACATGAATTTCTAGTGTTTTTTGCCTTGCTGAATACAATTATTTCATTGTATTATTATCTGCTTGTTGTGAAAGCTATGTTCATAAATAAAAATGATGCTCCGATCGAGAACATTTCGAGCGATGGATACTTGAAGATTTCTTTGGTTATATCAATGGCCGGAATATTTCTGTTAGGGGTTGTTAGCTGTATTTATGATTATTTTGCAACCGTAAGTTTTGGAATGTAACTTTTAATATTATAATTTAGCAATCGACAAGTATCCGGCAGATCTGGAATACTTGTCGATTCTTGTTTTTTTGAATGATAAGAAGTAAAAATATAATAAATTGTCTATGAATTTGCTTATTGTACTACAAAATACGGTTGCTGCAACAGCAACCACAGCAACAGGAACTGCTGCTGTGAAAGAGAGTTATTTTGACTTGCTGCTGAAAGGTGGCTGGATTCTTTTACCCATTTTTCTTTTATCATTACTTGCCATCTATATAATCATAGACCGATGGCTGGTTGTGAGTAAGATCGGTAAGAGAGATTCGACATGGCTGTCCCGTATCATTGAACTGATATACGAAAATAAAACAGAGAAAGCATTGAAGTTTGCACTCGAAAAACCTTATGCTTCAGGCAAAGTGATTGCAGCCGGATTGAAAGAAGATGCTTCCGCATCCATAAAAGATGTTGAAGATGCGATGCAAATAGAGTCGCGTCAACAAATTTCATTGATGGAGAGTATGATGAACTATTTGGGTATTACTGCTTCTATTGCACCTATGCTTGGTTTCTTGGGAACTATTTTCGGTGTGATCCGTATATTCTACGATATTTCGCAATCGGGAATCCTTGATATTGCGACCATTTCCAACGGATTATACGAAAAGATGATTTGTTCGGGAGCCGGTCTTTTTGTCGGCATCATAGCCTATTCTGGTTTCTATATACTGAACGGACGCATTGATAAAGCAGTGCTTCAGATAGAAAAGGATTCTAATGAGGCTTTGAAAGCAATTAAAGCCAGTCGCAGAAATGATAAACCTCTAACACCTGCACAGAACGATGAAGATTGAAAGAAGAAAGACAAGATCGGCGGAAGTTTATACTGCTTCTTTGAACGACATAATGTTCTTCCTTCTGCTGTTCTTTCTTATTATATCAACAATGGTGACACCCGCTGCGATCAAAGTGTTGCTGCCAAACTCAACCACTGCTGAAAAAGTGGTGACAAAGAAGAACATCAACCTGATCGTAAATTCAAATCATCAATATTTTATTAACGACACGGAGGTGAGTAAAGAAGGTCTTGAGTCTGCACTTGCCGCTACTGTCGCTGCTGAGCAGGCGAAAGAAAAAACACCCGAAGACAGCAATGAAGTTGTAGAATTCACCGTGTTGTTGCAGGCTGATCGCTCCTTAAATCTGCAAGATATTGTAGATGTTATTGATGTCGGTAATAAATTAAATCTGAAAATGGTGTTGTTCACTCAGAAAGACTAATAAGGTGTGAGAGACTGAAAGGAATATAATAATGCAAAAGAGGAACTCAACAGTTCCTCTTTTTTATTTCTTATTGAGCAGAAGTAAGTTTGAGATTCCTTTTTTGAATCGCACCTATCAAACCTTTGCAAACGAGGAATAATAGGATTTGTACAAATATTATGAAAGCGCCGGAAGGAACATTCAGATAGTAAGAAAGAATAAGTCCGGCAACGCAGCCTACCAATCCGAACAGGATGGAAAGGAATATCATTTTCACAAAGTTTGCAGTGAACAGATTGGCTGTCATCTGAGGCACAGTCAGAAGCGACATCAACAAGACAATTCCCACCAGACGGATAGATAAAACAATAGAAACCGCAATGAAAAACATCATAGTGTATTCTATGAACCGTACGGGGAGATTACGGGTTTTTGCAAAATCAGAGTCGAACGATATGTAGAGTATTTTCTTATTGAAAAGCGTGAAAACAATGATCAATGCAGCAGATAGAATTGCCAGATATATGATGTCGGTTCTCGTGATTGTGAGAATGTTTCCAAACAAATAATCGGAAAGGTTGGGTGCATAGCCTGATTTGAGAAAGATGAAGATGATACCTACAGCCATACCCAATGACCAGAATACTGCAATTGCCGAGTCTTTGCGGACATCTTGTTTTGCAGAGAGCCATTCGATGCCCAAAGAAGATAAGATGGAAAAAAGCATAGCCGAAAGTATCGGATTTATCCCAAAATAAAAACCTAAACCCAGTCCACCCAATGAGGCATGTGTGATTCCTCCGCTTATGAAGACCAACCTCCTGACCACGATATAAGTGCCGATGATTCCACAAGCAATGCTCGCCAAAATACTACCTAAGATTGCATTTTGGAAGAACTGATAATTTAATAATTCAAAAATTTCCATCTAAAATTATTCTTCATTGATCGTAAATCCAACTTTTTTCAGATCTTCCCAGAAAGAAGGGTACGATTTTGTGACCACATGAGGTTCATTGATCATGATATTATTCAACTTGATGGCTGCAGGTGCAAATGCCATGGCCATCCGATGATCTTCATAGGTGTTTATACATGGATCAATTTCGGGATTGCAACGTTCTCCTTGCCATTCCATAATACTATCGTTGCTGTCACTAACCACATAACCGAGTTTTCTCATTTCTGTTTTCAGGGCTTCGATACGGTCTGTTTCTTTGATTTTCAGGCTTTGTAAACCCGTAAAAAGAAATGGAATGTTCAATAGGCAACAAGTTACCACAAATGTTTGTGCCAGATCGGGCTGATCCACAAAATTGTGAAACAATTTCTTAGTGAAGCGATTTGTTTTTGTCAGCACTACCAAATCTCCTTCAAACTGTGTATCTATACCTAGATCGACAAAAAGATCAGCAACCTTTGAGTCTCCTTGCGCACTGTTACTGAAAAGACCTTGGAGCTTTATCTCGGCTTTGTCGGACAAGGCTGCCATCTGATACCAATAGGATGCGGCAGACCAGTCTGACTCAACTGTATAATGAATTGGTTTATATTCTTGCGGATAAATAGTTATAGCGTTGCCTGTCCAGTCTGCTTTTACGCCATAATCACTCATCATCTGCAACGTCATTTTTATGTAAGGCAGGGATATTATATCACCTTCGAGGTGAATCACCAATCCTTTCTCCATCACCGGAGCAATCATCAACAAAGCTGATATGAATTGTGAACTGATTCCTCCCGACAAGAATATCTCACCACCTTCCAATGCGCTCCCCTTTATTTTGATCGGAGGGCAACCCGGTGTTTCCAGATACTCTATGCGGGCGCCTAATGAAGTTAAGGCATTCACAAGTATGTGTATGGGGCGTTGTTTCATTCGGGCAGTACCGGTGATGATTCTCTCGCCCGGAATCCGTGAAAAATAAGCTGTCAGAAAGCGCATTGATGTGCCGGCAGCTTTCACGTCAATAATGTTGCTATCGGTTTTAAATGCGTCAATCATCACATTTGTGTCGTCACAGTCGGACAGATTTTCTATTCTGTATGAGCTATCGCTCAGATGATTTAGTATTAAGGCTCTGTTGCTTATGCTTTTTGATGCCGGAAGTTTTATTGATGAATTAAATTCCTTCGGAGCAGTTAGTTTATATTGCATATTTATATTGTATTACAATTGGAGAACCGTTGGTCACTCCGTATTTTTCTTTCTTGTTCTTCTTTTCTTATTGGGATTTTGCCAACTTGAATTGATCATTTCACGCAAACGGTTCAAAAAACGGCGTGAAGGCTTGCTCAGTATGTATGATTCGATGTGGCGTTTTCTTTTTTCCTCCAGAATCTCGTCTTTATTAATCAAAATTCCAGTTTCTTCCACATCGCCGAATTCGTCATTGACAGCAGTGCCGAAAACTCTCATCTGAGGCGACAGTCCCATGTATGCATTGATCAGTGGTGGAATATTTATTTCATATTTGCGGACAGCAGCATTCAGTATTTTATAGTCTGTTCTGAGATCGCCGCTTATAAACATTTTTTGCAGTTTTGCCGGATCGGTATTCAGTTTGACTGCTTTTTTAGGAGTTATAAGATTGTCCGGATCGGGAAAGTGTTGGTTCATGAAATACAAGATCATGTCTCTGGCATCCTGATTGTAGGTGTTGAACATAGTCACTTTTCCGAAAAAATATTTCATCGACGGATCTGCAACAGACAAAGCTCCCAAGCCATCCCACAGATTGTCTAACGCGAAAAGCCCTTTTGAACCTGCCCGTGTGGATTGGTATTCGAGTGTCACAAACGATCTGCCAAGCTCAAAAGTATAGGGTAAATATTCGTCTATAAATTTTTGAGAAAAATGGAAAAGATGTGATGTTGCCAACAAAGGCTCTCCATTTTTATCAAATTTAATGTCCGGTCCGCAAATGAATCGGTAGCCACCCAATATTTCTCCGGCATCTGGATTCCAAACCAGCAATTGCTTGTAAGGATTCTCCATGGTGTCGTATTCGTCAATGTCGGCTGCAAGTCCGGTGCCTCCTCCATAGTGACGAAAGGCAACTTCACGTAGCCTGCCTATTTCGAGCATCACATTGGGCGCATTGTGGTGCGTTATGATGTATATTTCGTTATTCGCCTTATTGGTTTTGCGCAAAAGCTTGTCTTTTGTCAATTCGGCTTTCAATAGATTCCTGTCAATCGGCGGAATAATATTTTCCATATAATGTTTTTACTTTTTTGCTAACTTATAGCTCTCTTCTTTCACGAGTTGAGCCCATTCTTTTGGATTTTTTGTATGATCGAAAAATGTATATGGAACAGGTTGTCCAAAAATTATATTGAAGGTTCTGTCTTTACATTTAAACATTTCGTCCGGGAGAAACAGCATTTCCAGATTGAACTTGATGCCAAGTCTTTGCCTTAGATTTGCAAATCTATAAAAGAAATTTGAATTTCGCCCTTCGAAAAAGACAGGAACCACATCTCTCTTGTTTTCAATCGCTTTTGTAATGAATGTTTTTTTCCATTCAAGGTCTTTTATTTCTCCGTTCTGCCTGCGTGAGCATAATCCGGCAGGAAAAGTGATGATCTGATTATCGGAACTGAATGCTTCCACCTGTGATGCAATGGAACTTTTGCTCTGTGAACCAATTTTATTCACGGGGATAAAAATGTTTTGTAACGGCTTTATGTTGTAGAGAAGGTCGTTTACGATATATTTTACTTTGTTGTCAAATTTATCACCAATGACCGTGGATAGGCAAATTCCGTCCAGACCTCCAAGCGGATGATTTGATGCAAAAATGTAGTGTCCGTCCTGTGGAATTTTATCAAGCCCCTGTATGTTGAGCTTGATGCCAAAATATTCGACCGTTTTTTTCATGAAGTCAACACCTTCCGCACCGTCAGCATATCTTATGATATTGTTGATCTCGTCCAGATGCACTTTTCGTTTCAGGTAGCTGATAAGGAAACGAGGTGTCTTTTTATAAATAGAGGGAGCCTTGGTTTTAAATATCTTGTCCAGGTCTATATATATACTTTGGTCTTGATCCATTCTTTCTAGTTTTACCTACTACAAATATAATTCTTTTTGAGTTAAGAAACAGTTTCTTTTATATCAAAGATATGAGTATAGGAAAGTGCAAAATTCTCTGAAAGCTTGCTGTTGCTTCAGGATTAAATGTTTGTGCCTGTATTTCCGATTTCGATTGGTTTTATTGCATTCTATAAAATTGAAATGATTTGTTAAAATAATGTTTGCTAAGATGCTTATTATCTGATATATTAGTTATGTTGAAAAGTTTTTTAAAAAAAGAGTGTGTAAAAGTGGGGGAAAGTGGATAATTTTGTATTTTTACATGTCGAATTGTATACAAACGATTAAATAAATGCAGTTTTTAGGAAAAATAGAAGCAAAGATTGACGCAAAATCGAGGGTTTTTGTACCTGCGGTTTTTCGCAAGCAATTGCAGTCTCTATCTCAGAATGTACTGATTCTGCGGAAAGATATTTTTCAGGACTGTTTGGTGCTGTATCCATTGCAGGTTTGGGAAGAAGAAGTTTCTCAACTGAGGAGTAAGCTCAACAGGTGGGATAAAGAACAGCAACATCGTTTCAGGCAATTCGTGATTGATGCCGAACGTGTCGAAATCGATGCAAACGGACGCATTCTGCTGCCGAAACGCTGCATGCAGCTTGTTGGCATTGTTTCTGAAATCCAATTTTTGGGTATTGATAATACAATAGAAATATGGGCAAAAGGGAAACTGGATGGCTCAATGCTTTCTTCTGATCAGTTTGGTGCAGAAATTCAACGGTTGATGGGAGGTGATGATGAATGAGATAATAAAATCGGAAGGCTATCATGTGCCGGTGCTGCTAAAAGACAGTGTTGATGGAATGGATATTCGTCCGGATAGCATTTGTGTTGATGTCACTTATGGTGGTGGCGGTCATTCACGTGAAATTCTTTCGCGCTTACGAAAATTGGGACATCTGTATTCATTGGATCAGGATGCTGATGCATTGGCAAATGTGTTGGATGACAGTCGTTTCACTTTGGTGAAAAGCAACTTTCGGTTTCTTAAAAATTTCATGCGCTACTATGATGTTGATGGTGTTGATTCCATTCTTGCCGATTTGGGCGTTTCGTCGCACCATTTTGATGACAGTGAACGTGGCTTTTCGTTTCGTTTCGAAGATGCCGATTTGGATATGCGCATGAATAAAGAGGCGCAAAAGTCGGCTGCAACAGTTCTTAATAACTATGAAGAAGCTCGGCTTGCCGATGTGTTTTATCTGTATGGAGAACTGAAACAAGCAAGGCGTATTGCGGCTGTCGTTGTGAAGCTGAGGCAGACAAAACCTTTTAAAAAAGTGTCCGATCTGTTAGATGCCCTCAGACCCTTTGCCGGCAAAGAGAAAGAGAAGAAAGTGCTTGCGCAGGCTTTTCAGGCATTGCGTATCGAAGTGAATGATGAAATGGTGGCTTTGGAAGAAATGCTGCGTCAGGGATTGGATATTCTGAAACCCGGAGGACGTTTTTCTGTGATCACATATCATTCTTTGGAAGATAGGCTAGTCAAAAATTTTTTCAAGACAGGTAATTTTGAAGGAGAGATCGATAAAGATTTTTTTGGTAATATTAATGCACCTTTTCGTCTCATAAACAATAAAGTGATTGTCCCTTCTGAAGAAGAACAACGGTTGAATCCAAGATCACGCAGCGCAAAATTGAGGATAGCAGAAAAAAAGTAAAGAATATGAAAGTCTCTGTCAAAAATATACGAAAAAACGTGATGCACGTGGTAGGGGGAACGGTTCTCACCGAAGATTTTTTTCTGAAGAACACTCGTTTCTTATTCCTTGTCGTATTCATAGTGGTGCTGTATATCGGAAACAGGTATAGTTGTATAGAAAAGTTGGCGAAGATAGAAGCACTGCAAAAAGAACTGAAAGATGTGAAATATGAGTCGCTCGCAATATCGTCACAGTTGATAGGTGTGAGTCGGCAATCACAAGTGCAATCTAGGATCAATAAAGATGAATTAGGTTTGGAAATATCCAAAACACCGATTTATAAAATAGAAAAATAAACATTGCTTGATGGCGGTAAAGAACCAAAATAGAGAAACCAACAAAGGAGGGAAAAAAAGAACAATTATAAATCGCTATGGATTGATAGTGATTTTGTTGTCTTTATTTTTCTTGGTTGTTATAGGTTTCATCATCAAAATAATGTATGTGGAGGGAGATTTCTGGCGTGAACTGGGCGAAAACGTAACCGTCAAGAAAGATAGGGAGGTGCTTCCTGTCAGAGGAAATATTTATGCTGACGACGGTCGTCTGTTGGCTGCCAGCCAGCCTTTATATGGTATTTATGTCGATTTCATGTCGGAAGGCATGAAGCAAGACTCACTGGTAAAGTATGTTGACGGCTTGTCGCAGGCTTTAGCGAAAAAATATCCGGACAAGTCTGTTAGAGAATATAAAAAAATAATGATGGATGGCTGGAAACTCAGCCGCAAGGAGATCGCACAAATAGAAGCTGCCAAACGTGCCGGATCGGATGTGAAAATTCCGACAAGAAGCCGCTATGTGCGCATCATCAAAAGAGATATAAATTATCTGGAATTGAGAGAACTTAGGACTTATCCGTTCTTCAATCAGAAATCGAACCGCAGCGGACTGATTGCGGAAGAGAAAACAATGCGCGAAAAACCTTTCGGTCGATTGGCGGGACGCACAATCGGATCCATTTATAAAGATATCAGCATGGGTGGAGCCAGTGGCATTGAAAAGAAATGTGATTCGGTGTTGAAGGGCGAAACCGGACTGAAAAGTCGGCAAAAGATACAAGGTCAGTGGATTGATGTTGTTGATGTTCCGGCTGTGGACGGTTGGGATGTGCAGACCACTATAGATATAGATATTCAGGATATTACTGAACGGGCGTTATATGACAAACTTGCCGAAACGGAAGCAGAGTCGGGTTGTGCTGTTATAATGGATGTGGAGACGGGTGAAATCAAGGCAATTTCGAATCTCGACAGAGTGTCGCCCGGAGTCTATGCCGAGGGTAATCCAAACGTATTTTCATATATGTCTGAACCGGGTTCTACCTTCAAAACCATTTCGCTTGTGGCGGCATTGGAAGACGGGGTTGTCACTCCGAGCGATCAGTTTTTTGCCGGAAATGGGGTGCTTGAACATAATGGCAGGCTCATTCGTGACCACGATTGGCGCAAAGGTAAGGAGAAAGGATACATGACTGTGGCCGAAGGTATGTATAATTCTTCAAATGTGGTCATCTCTCAGATGATAATGAAAGGCTATGGCAGCAATCCGGCTAAATATGTGGAGCACATCTACAACATGGGGCTTACAAAAAAAATAGACTGGGATGTTCCTCTGAAAGGGATTGAAGGAACAGCTATAATAAAACACCCAAACGATAAATCAAAATATTGGTCGAAGGTTTCATTGGCATGGATGTCTTTCGGATACGAAACTCAAGTGCCTCCTATCTATCTTTTAATGTTTTATAATGGCATTGCCAACGGAGGAAAGATGATCAAGCCATTTATTATCAAATCTTATCTGAAAGACGGACAAGTGGTGAAAAATTTTGACACTGAGGTGATTAATCCTGCATTGTGTTCTGCGAAAACGTTAAAGGAGGTACAGGATATATTGGTTGGGGTTGTCAATGAAGGTACGGGAAAAGCTGTTGCTTCAAAAGATTTTCAAATTGCGGGTAAAACCGGTACAGCTGATATTGCATCCGGCGGAAGTTATGGTAGTGGTTATTATGTCTCGTTTTGTGGATACTTTCCGGCGGACAAGCCTCGCTATACTTGTTTTGTTGGTGTCAGAAGACCTAAAGGAATACCTTCAGGTGGTGGAATGTCGGGTCAGGTATTCAAAAACATAGCAGAGGCTGTTTATGCTAGAGAATTATTTCAACCTGTGGCGGCAGTTTTGCAGAGTGATACTATTGTAAGGGAACGGATGCCATACATCAAAGCCGGTTCTTATAAAGGCTTGCAGGCTGTATTGTCAGGTTTGAATATAAAATATGTCTATCCAACCACAGAATCAGCATGGGTGTTACCTGCTGTCAACTATGGACAGATAGTGGTGAAACCGACTGTTATGAGCAAAGGTACGGTGCCCGATGTGAAAGGCATGGGTGCTCGTGATGCTGTTTTTGCATTGGAAAATGCAGGACTTAGAGTACAATTGAAAGGATCTGGAAAGGTTACGAATCAGTCCATAGAACCGAATACACGGCTAGTGGTTGGTTCATTGATAAATATAGAATTGAATTAATAAAATATATGCGGTATGGATTTACTTAAATTATTAACAGGAGTAAATGTAGTAGAAACAAAAGGTGACAATAATATCAATATTAAAGGTATTGCTTCTGATTCCCGTAAGGTGGTGAACGGCGGGCTTTTCATCGCGATAAAAGGAGTTCAGGTAGATGGTCACCAATATATAGATAATGCTCTGAATGCAGGTGCAAAGGTCATTGTCCATGAAGAAGAGATAGATACATCAAAAACAGATATAACTTATATAAAAGTGGATGATTCGGCGGATGCAGCCGGAAAGATTGCAACACATTGGTATGGAGATCCTACCGGCAAACTGAAACTGGTGGGTGTGACAGGAACGAACGGTAAGACCACAACAGCGACTTTGCTGTATCAGATGTTTCGTCAATTGGGCTATAAAGTCGGATTGTTATCTACTGTTTGCAATTACATAAACGAAGAAATTTTTCCGGCAACGCATACTACCCCCGATCCTCTGACTTTGAATGAGATGTTGTCAAAAATGGTTGTTGCCGGATGTGAATATGCTTTTATGGAAGTTAGTTCGCACGCCATTCATCAAAAGCGTATCAGTGGTTTGAGATATGCAGGCGGCATTTTTACTAATCTTACGCAAGATCATCTGGATTATCATAAAACTATGGCAGAATATTTGAAAGCCAAGAAGGCTTTTTTTGATAACCTTCCTGCCACAGCTTTTGCATTGACAAATGTAGATGATAAGAATGGTCTGGTGATGCTTCAGAATACAAAAGCAAAAAAACATACATACTCTGTGAGATCACTGGCTGATTTTAAGGGAAAGATTATAGAAAAACATTTTGATGGTACAACCATTGAAATAAACGGACGTGAGTTGGAAGTTCAATTTGTGGGAGTGTTCAATGTTTATAATTTGTTGGCGGTATATGGTGCGACAATACTTTTAGGACAAGATGCCGACAAGGCATTGGTTATTTTGAGTACGCTGAAATCCGTTTCCGGCAGATTCGAAACCATTCCTTCGCCTCATGGATTCACAGCTATTGTAGATTATGCACACACTCCGGATGCCTTGACTAATGTGTTGGATGCGATTCATGATGTGCTGGAGGGCAATGGACGTGTCATCACGGTTGTTGGTTGTGGAGGAAATCGCGACAGAACCAAACGTCCCATCATGGCTCGCGAAGCCGTGCGTTTGAGTAATCAAGTGATTCTCACATCTGATAACCCACGTTTTGAAGAACCGCAGGCCATAGTTAATGATATGGCGGACGGATTGGATTCTTCTCAACTGAAAAAAACACTACTGATCGTCGATAGGGAACAGGCAATAAAAACAGCCTGCTCAATAGCCAAAGAAGGAGATGTGATCCTTATTGCGGGTAAAGGGCACGAAGACTATCAGGATGTGAAAGGTGTGAAGCATCATTTTGATGACAGGGAAATAGTCAGAGGTATTTTTGCTGAATAAAATATTGTAAAAATGTTATACTATCTTTTTAATTATCTAGATCAGTTGGATTTTCCCGGAGCAGGGATGTTCAAATACGTATCGTTCAGAGCGGCCTTGGCACTAATCCTATCCTTGCTTATATCGACCATCATCGGTGGGAAGATTATCAAGAAACTTCAATTATTGCAGATTGGGGAAATTGTGCGTAATCTGGGTCTGGAAGGACAAATGAGCAAAAAAGGAACTCCCACGATGGGTGGCATTATCATCATTATAGCCATTCTCGTTCCGGTTTTGATGTTCACTCAGTTGCACAACACATATGTTATTTTAATGGTTGTGACAACTATCTGGCTCGGAGTCCTTGGTTTTTGCGATGATTATATAAAAGTATTTAAGAAAGATAAAGAAGGATTACAAGGCAAGTTTAAGATTATTGCGCAGATTGGGCTCGGATTGATTGTTGGCGTAACGCTCTACTTGTCGCCTGGTGCTATTGTTAAGGAAAATACAGAAATTCGTAATAACGAAAACCGTATAGAGCGAGTATCTTATGAAGTGGAAGGTGTGAAATCTACGCAGACAACGATTCCATTTGTCAAAAATAATAACCTCGATTATGAATCGTTGGTTTCCTTTATGGGTGAAAATTCTGAGAAAGCAGCTTGGATATTATTTGTCATCGTAGTTATTTTTATTGTGACGGCAGTTTCCAATGGTGCCAATTTGACCGATGGTCTGGATGGACTAGCGGCCGGAAGTTCCGCAATAATAGGAATTACCCTTGGAATTCTGGCATACGTGTCAGGACACATGGAATTTGCTTCTTATCTGAATATCATGTTCATACCGGGTAGTCAGGAACTGGTGATATTTGCGGCTGCCTTCATTGGAGCAACAGTTGGCTTTTTATGGTATAATGCCTATCCTGCACAGGTTTTTATGGGTGATACGGTTAGTTTGACACTTTGTGGACTCATCGGGGTCTATGCTGGGCTTATCCTAAAATAATTGCTGTTGCCGATTCTGTGTGGAGTCTTTTTTGTGGAAAGCTTGTATGTGATGATTAAAGTGTTTTATTTCAAATTTACGAAAAAAAAATATGGAACAGGTAAGCGCATTTTCAAGATGACACCATTGCACCATCACTTTCAGAAACCCGGGGACGGAAGCATTCTGGCTTTGTTGCAGAAACCGTTCACAGCGATTCCTGAATCTAAAATTGTGGTGCGTTTCTGGCTGATCGGGATCATTTTGGCGGCAGTTACATTGGCCACATTGAAAATGCGATAAACAGATATATATTGGAATGAAGAAAATTGTTATACTTGGAGGTGGAGAAAGCGGTGTAGGGTCAGCAATCTTGGCTCAGGCAAAAGGCTTTGATATTTTTTTGTCTGACAGTAAGGCTTTGCAAGACAGGTATCGTGACGAATTGGTGAAACACAATATCGCCTTTGAAGAAAACGGACACAGTGAGAGTCTTGTCTTATCGGCAGATGAGATCATAAAAAGTCCCGGTATACCCAATTATGCCCCACTTATAGTAAAAGCAGCAGAAAAGAATATTCCGATCCTTTCCGAAATAGAATTTGCAGGACGATATACAAATGCAAAGGCAATTTGTATAACAGGCAGTAATGGCAAAACTACGACTACTAGCCTTATCTACCATATTTTATCGGAGGCCGGACTGAATGTTGGATTGGGTGGCAACATCGGCAAGAGTTTTGCCCGTCAGGTTGCGGAAGACAACTTTGATTATTATGTACTAGAACTAAGCAGCTTTCAGCTAGAGAATATGTATCAATTCAGAGCGGATATTGCCATTCTGTTGAATATCACACCCGATCACATGGATCGATACGATCACGATATGCAAAAATACGTGGATGCTAAGATGCGCATCGTTCAAAATCAGACAAGCAAAGATGCTTTCATCTATTGGGCAGATGATCCTGTGATTCAAACAGAGATTGAAAAACAGGGCAGTAAGATAGGTGCTTGCAAATATCCTTTTTCAGAAAAAGAAAGAGCAGGGATCGCAGGTTACATAAAAAATAAACAGATTATTATTAACATAGCAAAATCAGTGTTTACTATGGACCAGGATTTATTAGCATTGACCGGTACACACAATCTGTACAATTCATTAGCCTCAAGCATTGCGGCAAAATTATTGGAAATAGATGACGACAAGCTTCGTCGGTCTTTGAGTAATTTTCAGGGAGTTGAACATCGTCTCGAAAGGGTTGCCAAAGTGCGGGGAGTTCAGTATATCAATGACTCGAAGGCGACAAATGTAAATTCTTGTTGGTATGCTTTGCAGAGTATGCAAACTAAGGTGGTTTTGATCCTCGGTGGAACCGATAAAGGGAATAATTATAGTGAGATAGAGGATCTTGTATTGAAAAAGGCTAGAGCACTTATTTTTCTTGGAAAAGATAACTCAAAGTTGCATCACTTTTTTGATGGGAAAATAGAGATAATCCGTGATGCTAGTTCAATGGAAGAAGCTGTGAAAGATGCTTATCGTTTGGCTCAGGAAGGTGACACCGTGTTGCTTTCGCCATGCTGTGCCAGTTTCGATTTATTTAAGAACTATGAAGATCGGGGAATTCAGTTTAAGGAGTGTGTAAAGAGGCTTTAAATTTGTCTCCAAACAAAATATGAGAATATATGGAAAATGTTTTTGGGAGAATATTCAGGGGAGATAAAACACTTTGGTGCATTTTTATTGTACTGTGCATAATCTCACTATTGGAAGTATTTAGTGCTACCAGCACAATTGTATATCGGCAACAAAATTATTGGGGACCGATAATGCGCCATGCTTTTTTCTTAATAATGGGATTTGGGCTTGTTCTCTTTCTGCAGCGAGTTCCTACACGTTTTTTTTCCAGTTTGATTTTGTTGCTTCCCATAACTTGGGTTTTATTGGTCATGACAAAGTTTATGGGCGAGGATGTCAATGGAGCACAACGTTGGTTGGGAGTAGGTTTTTTTACTATTCAACCATCCGAGTTTGCAAAGATTTCGATGATCGGGTTCATGGCCTTCTTTCTGAGCCGTTTGAAACCCGAAAATGAAAATACGATATTTAAATTCCTGATAATAGGGATCGTCATCACCTGCGGACTCATCGTTTCAGAGAATCTATCCACAGCCTGTTTGCTGTTTGTGGTTTGCTTTGTGATGATTTTCATCGGTCAAGTGAGCATGAAAAAACTTGCACTTATAG
>JBKECE010000064.1:0-5199 GCA_047974325.1 Dysgonomonas sp.
TTTGAAAAATCGGTTATGTTATCTTGGATAACTTGTGATTTCATTTTTCCATCCGTACCTTGCAATACAGCGAGCAATTGAGCATTTTTCATATAGGAATAATCGCCCTGTTGTTTGGGTATCGTAAGTTTTATTTTATAAACTCCGGTTGTTATGCCACTCCACAGTACAGGTTCAGTCCCGGATACACGTGTTACGTCGATAACTACACCTTTTTTCACTTCATCAGTAGGATAAGGTAGTTCTTTATCGCAACTTTGAACAAAAAGTAATAAAGTTGAGACGATAAGTGCAAAATATATTTTTTTCATATTACATTTATTTTTTTAACAATGATTATTTATCCCAAAATACAAATGGAGTTGACAAATTGGTTTTTTGCGTCATATTTTTGTTCAATTCCGTTTCCGAATTTGTCGGATAATATAGAGAACGGGGATATGAAGCAATATTCAAAAGAGGAACTCGTGCAGGGGAATCAGCGTTCGCAGTAGGATTTACACCGTATCCGGGATCTTCTGTCTTATTAGGATTAAACAAAGAAGGATAGCCTGTACGTCTGTAGTCTGTATAGCAATCAACAGGATTCATGAAATTTGTAATCCATTTTTGCGTTATCACAATTTTTAGTTTCCCTGCGGCATCAGCAGCATCGTATTTAGCAATCACTGCGGTAACAAATGCATCTCTATCGGTGTCTGCAATTGATGGAGTTCCCGATTGTTTTGCGGCTACAGTATTAACGTGTGCTATCGAAGCATTTAAGGCATCTTGGAAAAGAGCTTTTGCATCAGCCGTAGTTTCTCCAATAAGTGCTAATTCGCTTAACATAAATTTCAGAGAAGCATAAGTAATTAATTTCTGTGGAGCAACACCTGTTCCTGTTGTTAAAGAAACTGCGCCACCCGCTCCATTATCATATTTACCACCGCAAGGATAAATTCCTATTTTCGTATAGGACTTATCATTATTTGATGCCGAATTAGGTCCGTTGGAAGCAAAGAAGATAGAAACAAAATCACCGTTTCTGTATTCATATTTATTCTCTGTTGCCCCACCCGGTTTCAATTGGTTATAAAAATAATAGGGTACGCGCGGATCCGAAATACCGGAAAATGGATTGTCAGTAACGTTGTGAGTCTGTCCTTTCATAGTTTCATAGAAATAGGGGCTTATGAAAAACGTATGCTGTCCGGTATATCCATTTACAAAAGCAGGGTGGCGCATATCGGTTGGATTCGTTTTTTCATTGAACCAAAATTGAAAGTCTTCTCCTGATGCAATAAAATTGTTTTCAGTAATTAAAGCATTTAACTTCGTTTGCCAATCGGTTATATCCGATTTGACTTTACGGGATTGCAATAATAATTTTAATTTAAGGGTATTGTTTAATTTTACCCATTTTGTAACATTGCCGGCATAGAAGAAATCGTCACTGGCGGGTTTAAGTTTATTTTCAGCATTCGTATTGTTCAAGTCTGCAATTCCGGCTTCCAATAAAGCAATCAATTTGTTATAGATGTCCTTGCTATTATCGGGTTTAGGGGCAATTAATCCGGGAACGTTAAATTCGGAGTAAGGAACATCCCCCCACAAATCTACCATCATAGAGAATGTGTACGCTTTGAGTGTTTTTGCAATACCGGCATATCTCAAATTACCATTCTCTTCGCCGTTTTTGATTATCGCATCGTAATCGGTCAGTACGTAGGTGTATAGATAGTTCCACGTATTGTAAGGATTGTTTGCTTGCGTATTCATTCCGTAATTTTGCACTTCGCGCGATACGGTATGATGTACATACGAGGATAAGTTGTCGCCAATAAAGTCACCTTGTCCTAATCCCGTAACCATGTAATATTCGCTACCGGAAAGGAGCTGAGATAGTTCGGGAGTTGTCGGACTATTTGGGTCTTTATTTATATCAAGAAAATCGGAGCAACCTTCAAAACTTAGAAGAATAGCTATGGTTGCGAGAATTTTTATTATATTTTTCATATTTACATCAAATTAATTAGAATGTTAATTTTACATTGAATCCTATTCTTCTTGTCGAAGGAGCACTTTCGCGGTCAATACCTTGCACGTTTCCGCTACCGAAAGCATTAGAACCCGGATCATAATTCATATATTTTGGAAATCCAGGTGCGTAGTGCCAAAGATTTCTTGCTATGACGGATAAGTTTACTGAACCGATAAATGTGCTTTTCAACCAATTCCTGGGTAAATCGTAACCAATTGAGATTTCACTTAAACGGAATACCGTTGCATCAAAAGCCTGAAACTCAGCTACACTATTCATAGCCAGTGTTGGCGAAGTACTTGCTGAAGAGAACCATAGATTGTTTTCAGTTAATTGGATGGTATTTTGAATTTTATTTCCATTACCATCTAAAAGAGGTTCGTGCGTATCCGGATTTGCTAATACACCGGGGAGAATACGTCCTCCAAGACGATTTTCAGTATCTCTTGTAACACCGCGTCCCAACATATCCGAGGCCGGACCCGAAATCAAAATACCACCTACCCGAGCATCAAACAGTACATTTAAGGACACTCCTTTAAAAGAGAATGTATTACTTATTGCTGCTTTGAAATCAGGATAAGGATTTCCCAAATCTCCCAATTCCGGATCTTCCATATAGGCACCGGTGGTTGGATTAACTAATGGGTTTCCTTCTTTGTCTCTCGCAATTACTGACCCGCGAAGATAGCCGTATGGGTAACCCGGTTTTAACGTTGGTTGAGGCTCTGAAGTTGAACCTGTAGATAAAGTTATTTGTTCGACGCCTTCAATTAATGATACAACATTGCTGACATTCTTTGTATAGGTCGCAAAAATGTCCCATTTGAAAGAATTTTTCAAATTTACAGGAACTACTGATAAACCAATCTCCACACCTTTATTATTCAATTCTCCAAAGTTCGTGTAATATGTTCTCGAACCGGTTGATGCCGGCAAGCTGAGAGGAGCAATTTGATTGGTAGTTGACCTGTTGTACCACGTAAAATCTAAACCAATACGATTCTGTAAAAATTGTAATTCAGTCCCCATTTCAAATTCGGTTGTAAACTCCGGTTTTAAATCGGGGTCATAGGAGGTCGTAGGAAGAAGCATTATTGGACGCCCGTCAAACGGAGTGTCTTGTAAATATGTTCCATTAACATAATAAGGACCTGCATCATTACCCACTCGTCCGAATGCTAATCTTACTTTTCCAAAATTTAAAATATTGGGGTCTATTTTGAATGCATCGCTGAAAATAAACGAACCCGTTGCTGCAGGGTAGAAATAACTTTGATGTGCAACCGGCAACGTAGAAGAGTGGTCGTTTCTAACAGTCAAATTCAAGAAAGCATAATTTCTGAATCCTAACAATACATCTGCATATAATGCCCAAAGCCTTCTTTTGGAAGTTGATTCTTCAGCTTTTTGTTCTTGCGTGTTATCTACGTTATAAATACCCTTAAAAATCATCTTGTTACCTGTTATCTTCGACTGATTTATTATCCTTTGGTTGACATTATGACCGAGAGTCATTCTCAAATCGTAATCCGTTCCAAATTTATGTTTAGCGGTAATATTAAAGTTTGACTCAAGTTCCTGAGTCGTATAGTTATTATTTGTTATTTGTCCTTGTCCTGCAAAATCTCCGGGACCTACAGAGCCAATATTAATCACTTGTTTACGATCCATTTCGTACTGATTCCACCCGAATGTATAGGCGGCAGATAGCCATCTGGTAATATCATAACCCGCATTAACAGTTGTAACTGTACGATCCATTACGGAATTAATTGTGTTGTATTTCCAAGACCATAACGGGTTATCTACTGTGGATGCGCTAAATGGGAACAAGCTTGCTCCGGTAGATGTTTCATACGGCAAGCCAACTGCATCAATGTTACGGGGCATAAGAAGGGTTCTTGCAAATGAACTGATAGATCCACCATAATTCCCTGCACCAAAAAAAGGTCCATCTTGAATCGATCTTGAATACGAAATAGTACCTCCGACCGTAACTCCATTATCTAATTTTTGGTTACCACCAACACTAAATGAAGTGCGTTCAAATTCTGAGTACGGAATAAATCCGTCTTGTTCAAGGCGCGATACAGTCGTGTTAAAATTTCCTTTATCATTATAGCTGGCTAAATTAATGGAGTTGTCTAATATTGAACCGGTTCTGAACAATCCGCTTACATTATTCGGATACGCTTTATATGCCCATTTGGACCCTAAATTTGGATAACCGGTAGCATTTGGACTCTTGATAGAATCTAAATCGGCAAAAGCCGGCCCCCAAGAACCATTTGCATTGGAATAGTTAAATTCAGATCCTTGTCCGTATAGATTTTGATATTCCGGCAGGGATGCAATCTTCTCGGTTGTATAAGATGAAGTTACAGTTATTTCAAACTTTTTCTGAGAAGGACGTTTTTTCTTACTTCCGGACTTAGTCGTAATTAATATAACTCCGTTAGCGGCTCTACTCCCGTATAAAGCAGCAGCGGCTGCGCCCTTCAGAATGTCCATACTTTCAATGTCGTTCGGGTCCAATGTAGAGATTCCTGTTCCATATGCACCTGCACTTGTCAACCTTGCAGCTACACCGCCGGTAGTTACTTCCGAATTGCTATATGGAATCCCATCAACTACGTATAAGGGAGTGTTGCTTCCAAGGAAAGAAGTATTGCCCCGAATCAACACTTTGGTAGAACTTCCCGCAGTTGATGAAGAAGCACTAACTTGTACGCCTGGTATTTTTCCGTCTAAAGACCGGAATAGATCCGGCTCGGCTTTTTGAATGGCGTTACTTGGGTCTACAACAGATTGTCCATATCCGGCTGCACGAGGTGGTCTGGCGATCCCCATAGCCCCGATAACAACAACTTCGTCTAAAGCCCTTTCATCAGGTTGTAAAATGGTTCTAGTGTTTGTGCCTGCCACAACTTCCGATGATTGCATCCCTACATAAGAGATTACCAAGGTTCGCGCTGATGTAGGTACCGAAAAAGAATATCTTCCCTGCGAGTCAGTAAGGGTTCCAACGGAAGAATTTCCTTGTACAACCACGCTTGCACCAATCACAGGGAGTCCGTCTTCGGATGAAGTTACAATCCCTGACACTGTTTTAGTTTGAGCGCTCACCAACGTAATACTTGCCACAAATAGGCAAGTCAATAAAAGTTTTAGTT
>JBKECE010000087.1:0-5864 GCA_047974325.1 Dysgonomonas sp.
CAGAGGCTTGTCTACGCGGAGCCACAGAGTCGTTTATCAACTCGACTGCATTGCTTGAACTTGCAAAACGGGTTTTTAGTTGACTGATAGTCATGTTTGCTGCTGCTCCTGTATATTCAGGCTCTACAATTGGCGGTTTGTCAAAATCTCTTTCGTCACACGATGTTATTAAAAAAGAGATTAATAGTAATCCGAAAATATACTTTAATGTTTTCATATGTTTTTTATTTAATTATTTTTTATTTTGATTGAACTTATCTGAATCTGTAGCTTGCATTGAAGAAACAATTTATACCCTGCATGTAATAATATTTAGGTGCAAATTTCAGCATATTTGTTGTGTCAAAACGTCCCTGTTCATAACCTCCTGTTTGAAGATTTTTATAATTGAGTACATTATTTACACTTAGGTTGAAGTTTAAAGATTGTCCATTTTTCAAATATAGCAGTTTTCCAACTGACAGATCAAGAGTTGAACCTCCATGTAGTTTTTGTTGTTTTACAAATTTTTCTAGATTTGCTTCATAGATGTCTTGATCAGCAATATCTAATGTTGCCACTGCCGAGGCAGTTCTTTGTATTGGTGATGGTGCAAGATAGCTATTTGCAAAGGCATTGATATTGGCTCCGAAAAACCAGTATTTGTAGAAATAGTCAATACCAATTGTTCCGGCAGTCTGAGGGCTTCCGCCAACGTAGAAGTTTTTGATATAAACCGTTTCAGAAGCATCCGCAACCAGATTGTTTTCGTAGCTAACTGTACCTAAAGGTCTGTTTGCATAAAAGTTTTCAGAGACTGTTCCTCCGAAGCTTAGAGTCAGGTTGTTTGTTGCTTTCCAGATAAGACCCAATTCCACACCTCTATGTATTGTGTTTGCATCTGTCATCACAAGGTGTATATATGTTCCATAGACATCGCTATAGTAGCTATTCATAATACTCTTGTCATAAAAGTTAGTTTGGAAAGCAGCTATACGTCCACTCACTCTCGGATATGAAAATGTGTATCCCAAATCTACATTGGCAATTCTTTCGCTTTCGAGGTTAGGTATTGCTTTGTCGCTTACACGTGGTGACATATATGCATCGTAAGCCAATGGAGCTTGTGTTTGATAACCGATGTTTCCGACGATGAAGTTACGTCCATCCAATTTGTATACAAATCCTGCCTTGATGGCCTGATCCATAAATGTATGGTGTTTTCCATAACCGTAAGAATTGTTCGGATTGCGGCCATTTCTCATATTTCCTTTACGAACGAAATCTGTGTAAGTTAATTTTGCTCCGTAATAAACATTCACATTGTTGTAGTCGTGTTGTGCCTGAAACCAAGTGTTTGCTGAATTCACAAACATATTATAGTCATATCCGAAACGGTCACCTTCTACCACTTTCCGGTTAGGATTGTTCAGGTCGTTTTGGGGAGTATCGTTGTCTCCTTTGAAGTCACGTTCGCCATATTTATCAACGTCAATCAGATAAGGAGCGCCTAAAAGGTCATTTACTGTGCTGAATGTCATTCCTTTTGTAGAACGACCGCCTATACCTGCATTAAGCGTTATATTTTCACTTAATTTGGATTCTAATGTCGAGTTAAAAGATCCATCCAGCAAATCATTTCTACGTTCCTCTACAATATAACTAGCTGAACGGGCTTTTTCATCCTGTCCTTCTCTTGCAGCAAGAAAGTTCTTTTCATACATCTTATACCAATTAACCTGAGTATAATCCGTATTATTGCTAGTCCAAACGTCATAATATTGTTCAGAACTGTTTGTTGACAATCCATTCAGGTAGAAATAAGAGGGCATATTCCTGTAATAATCGGGACGTGGATCTTTTTCATTTTTGAACCAACTTAGTGCAGTGGAGCCATATCTGCTGTAACGGAAACTCAACCCGTTTGTCAATTTTGTATTTCTGTTGAACTGTATAATATATGATGCTATCGCAGTTGGATCAAATGCAGTCACTATACGTGAATTCCGTTTTGTTCCATCGGGCATATATCCCCAATATGAATTGTATTGATTGTTGTCCATCAAAGAAACAGCTTCTTTCGTATTTGCAGATTGTTGTGCTCGTTGCACAGGTGACCCGAAAGTGGTGAAAGACAGGCTGTGTTTTCCTCCGTTCCATTGTTTTTCCAATGCCAGAAAATAAGAAAAATTGTTGTAAAATGTGCCTTCAACAACACCTTCATCAGCATATCTACCTCCAACAAGGCCGGAAAACGCCCAACCATTGTCCATCAATCCGGTCGAATAAGAAGCCATAGCTCTGTATTTGTAGTTCCGGTTGGTGAATGTTCCTGTGATTTTCTTGCCTTTGGCATAATTTCCGGCGCGCAGATTTATGTCCTGACTGCCTCCGATGCTACCGAAAGTGAAACTCCCGGGTTGCATATTGTTCAATGCATTTCCGGCACGAGTCATGTCGTTCATTGCGCCAATCATGGAATAGTTGAAAGATCCTCTGATCTGATCATTAAATTCCACACCATTCAAGAATGTCCGTTCGTATTTGGAGGCATAGCCTCTGTTTCTGAATCTGGCAGGTGAGAACTGGAATGATGTAGTTGTCAGATATGGGTCGTTCGACAAAAGCGCTAAAGTGCTGATGTTTTGCGAAGACATATCCGATTCATCATCCAGAGATGATTCGTCCATCGAAGCCAGAATCTGGTTGCTGTCTAGCGTAAAAATGCGTGACTCGGACGATTTTACTGCAATTTTACCTAAATTCTGGTCACTCATTTTTTGTACCCCAACAGGCATCCGCAATGTTTCGATCAGAGGTGAGCTAATGACAAGGATGTTATCCCCAACAGGCACATTCTGAAACACAAATTCGCCGCTATTGTTAGTCGAGGTGGATTGATTGTTGTTGTGCAACATCACAGAGACACCCGGCATGGGTTCATTTGTTGTTGCATCAACAATAGTGCCTCTCAATTCTTTCACATTTTGGGAGAATGCCGAAATACTGAGCAGCAAAATGAGTAATAGTGAAATTCTTTTTTTCATATATTATATATTTACTGAGTTGTTCGATAAGCTGACAAATTTATAATTTATTTAATAACAAACTCTTTTTTTTAAATAAAAATGTTGTTAGGATTGTGTTACATTATGAAGTTTGTGTTATTTTGTTCAGAAATGAGTGTTGGTATTTAAAAAAAAATAAAAATATTCTGGTTTTGAACAGAAAATCTATTATGTTTGTTATTTAAATACAAAACCTTCATGTAAAAAGTGTGTATTTTTCATTGTTTTCACCTGTTAAACGTTCTTTAATAACAATAAGTTCATGAAAAAAATATTTTTTATTACTTTATTTCTCTTCGGATTTATTCTAACACAAGCACAAACTTCAAAAAGAGTAGGAGTGTATCCGATTGCCTTTTATAACCTTGAAAATTTGTACCATCCTGAAAGCACTGATTCCTTAAGAGATAGAGCTTTCTCTCCGACTGGGGAAAATGCTTGGACTATGGATAAATACAGAAGGAAGCTGGATAATATGGCTTATGCAATCTCTCAGATAGCAAAAGATTATAATGGTGTTGTGATGTTGGGTGTTTCAGAAATTGGAAACAGGCAGGTGTTGGAAGACCTCATTCACACAGGTGAATTAGCCTCCAGAGATTTAGCAATTGTGCACTATGATTCACCAGACAGACGTGGTGTAGATGTTGGTTTTATATATAATCCTAAAATTTTCAAAGTGGTATCGAGTAAGGCATATCCTTATGTGTTGCCAAGCAATCCGGAATTTAGAACACGTGACCAACTACTGGTAAGTGGTATTTTGGCTGGCGAACCTGTGAATGTGATCGTAAACCACTGGCCTTCGAGATACGGAGATAAATCGAGCGAACTAAGGGAACATGCTGCTTCAATTTGCAAACATATCACAGACTCGATCCGTGCTGCTGATCCGAATGCAAAAGTTATTATTATGGGAGACTTGAATGACGATCCAAACAATAAAAGCTGTAAAGAAGTTTTGGGTGCAAAGAAAAATATTAAAGATGTTAAAGACGGTGATTTATACAATACAATGTGGCCATTTTTTGCAAAAGGAATAGGTTCATTGTGCTATCAAGGTAAATGGAATTTATTTGATCAGATCATAATTTCCGGAAACTTGGTCGGAAAAGACCTTTCAGCACTCAAATTTATGAAAGCTGAAGTATTTAATAAAGATTTTCTTATTCAGAAGGAAGGGCAATATAAAGGATATCCTCTTCGTACATTTAGAAATAATACTTTTTTAAATGGCTATAGTGATCACTTCCCGACACTTATCTATTTGACAAAAGAGATTAACTGAAAATTAACATAAAAACTTTGTGTGGTACGAAGAATCCAAACTAATTTTATGTCCCGCTTTTGGGATGGATATAAAAGGAATACATGTTTAATTTAAAAATAAAATTTATGAAAAAACTTTTTACACTCTGTTTAAGTCTGTTTGCTCTAGCGTCTATGAGTGGGCAAAATTTGTTAACAAATCCAGGTTTTGAAACATGGGCTAGCGGAGCAGCCGCTCCTTGGGATATTTATCCTGTCACTAGTGCTACTGTTGTCCAAGAAACATCTCTTGTAAAAGAGGGTTCATCAGCAATAAAGGTGAGTGCTACGGCTACATCTAGCCTGTCTCAATTTGTGGGTCAGACTTATAATGTAGGAGACACTTATGTTCTTTCTTTCGATTATTATGTAGTTTCCGGAGACGGGACTGACACAAGAATTTGGTCAGGATGGAAAAACACATCTGCCGCTTCGGGATCTTCCGGAGATATTGATCACGATTATGATGTGCTGAGACTTGGAGGTGGTTCAACAAGTCAATATTGGCCATCAAATACAGGCACATGGTCATCTCAGACATGTGAAACAACTGTGCCTACAGGTGCTTTAGGCTTTGATTTTAGAGTACGTACATATAATGGAGCTGTTGTTGTATATGATAATTTCTCTTTTACTAAAAAAGGTGGAAGCAGCATCACAGCAGACAAAGCAGATGCTTTGAAAGGTGTTTACACTGCTGCCGGATATGTAAGTGTTGTTGCTGATGCAAGCGTGAAAGTAATAGATGTATATAATGCTCAAGGTAAATTGATCACAAAAGTAAAAGCAACAGAAGGTTTGAATACAATACCTACAGAAGCAGGACAGTTGCTTATAATCAAGGCTGGAAACAAAGTTTCTAAAGTGATTACAAAATAAAAAAGCCTGATTATTTTAAATAAAAAAAGGGAGGTTTAAAAGTACCTCCTTTTTTGTCAGCAGTTATTTGGCGATTTGATTAACTAAGTATTTATATTAAACAACTAAATGAGAGTAAGGCGGATTCTGGGACTTCTGGTAATTATCACCTGCTTTTAAATCAAAAATTTAAATAGATAATTTATCATGAAAACTGTACTTTTAAAAACTCTCTATTCCGTGAGTTTACTACTGCTGTCAGGATATATTCTGGCTCAGGCTCCAACCGGTTATTACAAAAATGTGGATGGAAAAAAGCAGGCTACTTTGAAAACTGCATTTTATGATATAATAAAGAGTCCTTCCGTAACTAATTATGACGGTTTGTGGACATCTTTCAAGACAACAGATAAGAAATCAGACGGGAAAGTTTGGGATATGTATTCTGATGTCCCTAATGGTAAGCCTGCCTATGTTTATTCTTTTGGCACTAATCAGTGCGGAAGTTATAGTGGTGAAGGATCATGCTACAACCGTGAACACTCGTTTCCTAAAAGTTGGTTTAACGATGCGTCACCAATGATATCAGATGTATTCCATCTCTATCCTACGGATGGATATGTGAATGGAAGAAGAAGCAATTATCCATTT
>JBKECE010000102.1:0-13982 GCA_047974325.1 Dysgonomonas sp.
CACGTTTCATCTCAGAGGCTTTGACTTCTTGGAGAACAGCATCTATGTAGTTTACCCCGGTCGAGGCATAAGGTGTTTTTGTCTTTAAATGACCTTTGGAGTCTAATCTCGAAGAAAGATTTTCAACATAACTGCGTTCCAGCTTTACTCTCACAAGCCCCTTGTGATATGATGAGGCATCTTGTGCCCACCCCATAAGAGAGGTGAGACTAAGAATGACTAATAAATATATCTTATTTAATTTATTCATTTAGATAATATTTGTGTTTATCGGATAACCTTAGTAGAATGAGATAATTTTCCGTTTATGAATAGTTGTACAAAATAAACTCCATGAACCCAATTGGATGCATTCAAAGAAAATGTTTGTCTGCCGGGAGCAACTGAAGACAAGACTTGTTTATCAACAATTGAACCCGTGACGGACGAAACAACAATTTCCAGATCAGATGTTTTTTCTATTACTATCGAGCAGTTCAATTTGTTGGTCACCGGATTAGGGTATGTGCTGAAAGATGCTTTGTTCGATATGGAATATTCTATACCTGAGAATGCTATTTCTATTATTTTCACAACAGAGTGTTCTACCAATTCCCCAGTGTCAGGATCGGTGCCTGAAGTCGTAAGTTTCACTTCGTAAGAGCCGCTGTTCTCAAATGTCAACACGGGATTTCGTTCCCTCGATTTTTCAACGCCATTTACTTCCCATTTATAGGATGTTATGAATCCGACCGATTTATTAGTGGTTGTTAATATTGAAAGATCTGTCTCATAATCGAAATCTGCATTCATCACAGGAATGTGTCTTTTTACAAAACCTTGTGTGCCGGAAGAAAATATTACACCGGTTGCAGTGTGAAATATATTATTTACGCCTCCTTCGGTTACCGGATAGTTATCTTTCACCCAAGTGAATCCCCCGTCAGTGCTTATCACCATATTATCCAAATGCCCTCCTGCGTAGATTGTATTGTCATCGATAAAGTGGACAGCGCCCCAGATTAAACTCACGGGAGTTGTGTGTGTAGACCATGTGACTCCACCATCTAGAGTTAACCATATCACATTTGACTCGTCAGTTACGGCAATTCCATGATTTACATCCCTGAAATTCACACCTGTGAATAAAGATCCTGTGCCCTTGATTATATTCCATGTTGAACCGCTGTCTGTCGATTTGAATATTTGCGAGTTGCCCACAGCGTAAAGAGTGGTATCTCCGGCGTAACAAAACTTTGTAGGTAAAAATTCTACAGTGGTTCCTTCCCAGACATTGGATGTGACTTGCCCTACAGACCATGTTGCTCCACCGTCTTTTGTTACAAAAATACGTGTTCCTGAACATACTGCTCCTTCAGTTTCACTAATGAAATGAATATCTGTCATATAAACGCTATTTACATCAAAATATCCAACCAACGAACTCAGATCTAATTCGGTCCATGTTGCACCTGCATCCGTTGTCTTCCAGACCTGTTTGTATTGTTTTCCATTTTTATACTCTCCCCAACCACAGGCATATCCTACGTTGATTGAAGGAAAAGCCATACCTTCAAATCCACCAACATTTATTGCTTCGGTTGATGAAAAAATATTATTCCAGGTGTTTCCTCCATCAGTTGTTTTCCAGATAGTGCCTTTACCGCTGTATGTTGATGTGGCAGAAGCTATGTAACCTATCAGATTTTGTCCTTCGGGAAAAATTATTGAATTATTCAGAACAGATTGTCCTACATTATTTACGCTCCAATCAAATTTGACATCTATAGTTATGTCTTGTTCAATAGAGTCTTTGAATATCGTGCTAGATCCGGGAACCTGACCTTGCACAAGAAGTTTGACCTTTCCTGATTTATAAAATGAAACTCCCGGCATATTTCGGATTGCACCCTTTACAGAATTAGCATTTTCAAAAGTCCATGTAAATGAGGTTGCATATCCGATTGGTTCAGCATAGAAACTGTATTCATTAGAAGTATCTAATTGAACAGTTCTGAATGCGGCTTTCAGTACTGGAGAATTTATGGCGATATTACCGTTGTTGCCTACGGTATACATCACTGATTGAGTTGTTATTGTAAAATTATTGACAGAATTGCTATCTTTAGCCTTTATTTCTGCCCAAGAAGAGCCCTCGTCGGTCGATTTTATGACTTGTCCTTCCTTACTGACTGCATACAGAGCATCAGAATATGTTATTTCCTTGAATGCACCGGAGGTATATTCTTGTATTTTTGTATAAGTTTCGCCACCGTCGAATGTGATCCAGATTGAAGATTTTGTTGTATCAACAGGATCAACACCCGCTATTATTCCATAATTTGCATCTTGAAATATGACAGCTGTAAAATCTACATCACTCTGACCGTTGTTTATAATACTCCATGAATATCCGCTATTGGTCGATTTCAAGACCTTACCTGTTTTTGCAACAGCAAAATAAGTATTTCCTCCGGCAAAAGCAATAGAAGTTATTCCCGTGGCACTTCCTGATATAGCAGACGTTGTCCATTGATCACCCGCATTTGCTGTGTAATATATATTAGAACCGTCGGTTACGACTCCTGAACTTGCTGTTTTGAATCTTGCAGCCACTATTTCGGTATTGTCACCTTGAGGTAAATCTAATTTAGTCCATTTGTTGATTATAGATGTAGAGGCTCTTATGAACGTGCGGTTTGCTCCCCACATATAAGTATATCCATCAGTGAACTGAGCTCCCTTTAAGGCACCGAAAGAAACAGCTGTTCCAGAAGTATTTGTTGCTGTTGTTGCCAAAGAAGTCCATGTGCTACCACCATTACTTGTTTGTAATATAGCTCCGGTATTGTCTGCAATTTTTTCGGCTAAAATATAACCTGTTGTAAAACCTCTCAAGGTATTTTTTAGTGCAGGAAAGTAAATAGCGTGATTATTGTATGTGCTTCCTGTGCCCGTAAGGCTGTGCCAAGTTCCATCTTGTGCATTTACAGCATTGAATGCTATGCAGAATGCAAATAGGGCGAGTATTATTTTTTTCATTTTACAAATCATTTTTTAGTTGTGAATTATATTAACGGACAATCAACTTGCTGTTTATTTCCTTGCCTTCGGACGTTTTGGCTTTTATCAGATAAATGCCGCCGGTGAGCTGACCTACATTTAACTCATAATCTTCACCAGCATTAATTTCTTTTCCATGTATTACCATTTTTCCGGCGCTATTGTATATTTTAAAATCAACCACATCGCTTTCACTCCTTATGTAGGCAATGTTTGTGGCGGGATTTGGGTATACTAATAAAGAGTTTTCTTTCTTGTTAGATAAATCTTCAGTAATTCCGCTTGTTTTAATGTCTGTCCAGATATTAATGTTATCCAACATCAGCATTGTGGGTGGTAATCCCACTAATCCTGAGGCGGTAGTAATCAGCCTGAATGCGATGTATACATCTTTACCAGCAAATGCTGAAATATCGAACAATCGTCTGTATGGAAGTTCAGAATCTCCATTTTCTGTCACGACTCCCACTGATACAAAATCAGTTGGATCGGTAGTCTTATCCGAAACCAACACTTCATAACTTTCATTCTGTGCGAGCTGTCCCCATACATAAGTTGCAGAATAGCAAGATAAAAGTATTTGAGAGCCTTCGAGCTTAGTTTTGGGTGTGATTACCCATCGGTCTGATTTTGCTACATTATTTGAAAAAGTGGAGGATGCACCTAAGAACGTTTCACCCCAAATGTCAGATGGAAATCCATCAGGATCGGCACGGAGCATCGACCATGCTACTTCATTTGGGAAAAGAGAGCTTATGCTTGAAACCAATGTTCCGGCATCTTGTTTGAGCAAGGTAAATTCATTTTTAAATTGAGATCTTTGTTCTTCTGTCTCAAAATTCCAAACTTTCAGATTGTACCAGGGGACAACTGAAAATGTGCTGTTTGTAGAATTATTGGTTAGATTTCCATCGTTTGCTGATTCAATTGTGAATGTGGCTGTTTCACCATTCTTGATCACTGTATAAGCAGGTATCTTTTGAGTGAAAATATAGCGAAATGTTGCTCCGGCTTGTATGGATGGAAGCACCTCTTTGAATGTTTGATCTCCAACCTGGCATGTTATATAACCTTCTTTTGAATCGAAAGCTCCTTTGTTTACAACATCTACGGCCATGTCTATATCTTCTCTCAGAGCTTGATAACTGACAGGAGATAGAACTGTTGATATTGTAAGATCTGAAGCTCCCATTTTCTCAACAAGAACGTTATCTAATAATATCCCGGATTGGCTTGTTGTCATCAAGTGTTGGAAGGCTATACGAACCTTCTTTCCTGCATATGCAGTTAGTTTTATTGTTTGCTGCGTGAAATCGGCCTTTTTAAGAGTTCCCAAATATATTAGCTTTGTAAAATCCCCTACACTCACAGTCTCCGAATCGCTGGACACTTCTTTGATGTAAACTCTGTAAATGTCACCCGGAGCTTCTGAATCGGTTGACGCCACATAATATGAAAGCTGAATAATATCGTTGGCCGATGCTGCTAGATCGATGATAGGGGAGACTAGCCAGTTATTGGGCGTTAAGGCAATTCCGTTTTCTTTAGAAAATGAAACTAGAGAAGCGTTGTCATCAACCCCGATTCCTGTCTTTTGCCAGCTTTTACCGTCTCCATCCAAATCCACAATGGTCCAAGAACTGATGTCTCCTGAAAATGTTTCATTCAGCAAAATTTCAGTATTTTGGGCTGTTAAAAGTTGATATGCCAGAAGCACAAATAATAAAAGTAAAGTTTTTTTCATTTTTATATTTAGTTTATACTTAATTGTCAAGAAAAATGTTTTTTTTGATAAGCTCTCATCAGATATGTGATGTGACAACCTTCTGTTGATTGGATAATCAGATATTTATCCATTAAGATCACAGGTTTTCAATGTTTTGTCTTTTTGACACAAAAAAACACGACAAAAACGTATTGTGATATGCAAATATGAGGATTTGTAAACAGAACGCAAGTATTAATGAGCGGACAAAAACCAGACATTATTTACAAAAAGTGTTAGGCAGGGGTAATTAAAGACTTGTGATATAGCTGTAGAGCATTGCAGAGTTTGGTAAGTTTATTTTTTGGCAGATTCGCTTTTTCTTTTTTTGGCAGGAATCCATTGTTATATTTAACAAGGATGAAATTTCTTTTGTATTTAAGTTCATGTATATATAAGACAGAAAGCGGATATCATTTGATGTCAGATTCGGATGCTTCAGTTTTAATGCTGCCAGAAAGTCAATATTGACTTCTTCAAAATAATCCAAAAAGTTTGATTTGTCATTGCCATGTTTTAGTTTTAATTTTTGAATGATTGCTCCCAATTGAGGGTCATTGTTTGCCTTTCGTAGTTCAAGTAGAGCTTCAAGCACTTCGTTTATCAACCCTTTCCGATCAGATATATAAATGGCTTTGGTCGTCAATTCCCTATTTTTAGCTTCTATTTCGTTTTTGAGTTGTTGTTGTTCATGTTGCAGGCGCATTTGTTCTATTGTAGCAAGTGCTTCTTGTTTTTTCAGTTGGTTCTCCAATAAAAGCTTATTGCTTTTTTCTTGTTCTAATTGGAGAGATGTTATTTTTTGATTTTGCTCAGCAAATAACTTTGCTTGCTTATTTTTGATGTTCTTTTGTCTTAAAACTAAAATGACGACTATAATGGCCAGAATGACAGATATGCCGATGAAAATAAATGTTTTTCGTTGATTATAGAGTTTTTCATGACTATCGATCAGAGCTTTCTGATAATTTTCGATTTCAAACTTCAGTTTACTATTTTCATATTGTTTTATGTTAGTCAGAATATTCAACGAATCTTTTGCCAACAATACTGAATCTTTATATAGCAAAGCCTGAGGAAGGTCATTGGTGCGTTTATAGACATCTGAAATGTCTTGATAGATATCTATCTTGGACTTTAAATTCGGTTTTATGTTTAAGGCTTCCTGCAAATAATCCAATGTTTTTGGAAAGTCTTTTCGATGTTCGTAGATTTTTGACAGAAGTACCAGAATGGAAGCTCGGTCTTCCACATACACGACATCGTTCAGATCGGGTAATATTTTTTTAGCGAGGTTTTCAGCTTCCGAATAGTTTCCTTTCAGATAAAGTAATTCTATTTCTGTGATAAAAACGTATAGAATGTGTTGTTTGTCTCCTTTTAGCATTTTGTGTGCTATCTCCAAATAATTCGACGATTGTTTCAAATCATTGGTTTTGTTTGCAATATTAGCCAAATTTATGGCATACATGCCCATTTGATCCTCATCTCCTTGCTCTTGGGCTAATTTGTAGCCTTTGAGTGTGTATTCTTTTGCCTTATCATATATTTTTTCCTGATAATACAAAGCTCCTATATTATTGAGAATGCCCATCTCGTCTTTTAGTTCTCCGTTTTTATGAGCAAGTTCATAAGCTGCTAAAAAATATTTGATAGATTCTCCAAAGTCCAGCATCCGGAAATAAGTTGAACCGATGCCATTCAAAGCCTGTAACTGTAACTTGTCCCAATTTCCAGATTCTGCTAATATATTGGCTTTTGAGAGAAGTTCTAGCGATTGGGAATAATTTGATCTTTTACTTTCCTCAATTCCTTTCTGAATTAAAGAATCACACAATTCCCGATCTTTGATGTTGGCATAGAGACTTTGGGTTGTTCCAAAGGTGATCAGAGCAACACATAATATCTTGAATATTGTATTAATTTTTGACATATATTTTATAACACCTGCCCTACTTAATACAAAGCAGAGTAACTTTTCCAAAAATATTCAGGCAATATAATACGCTAGGATTTAACTCAATTGTCTTTAAAAATACAAGTATAACAAAAATAATTGACATATTATTTTTGTATGAACTGTCTCCAAATATATCACACAGCTAAAATTGGTAGATAGTGATATCAGAAAAGAATTTCTGCTGTAATAAAAAAACCTTCTTCAAATCTAATTTTGAAGAAGGTTTTAATCTGAAAGAATAAATCTTTAGTGTTTTACTACTAACCTTTGAGAAAATAAACCTTTATTAGTTTGTATGCTCAATATGTATAATCCATTTTCAAAGAGGCTTACATCCAGTTGTTTACTGTCAGATTGTTGCTCTGAGATTATTTTGCCGGAAAGATCAAATACTTTCACTGACCTGATGTCTATATCCAGATTCTTAAAGCTGAGATAAATTATTTTGTTTGCTGG
Source organism: Dysgonomonas sp. (assembly GCA_047974325.1). Lineage (GTDB taxonomy): Bacteria > Bacteroidota > Bacteroidia > Bacteroidales > Dysgonomonadaceae > QVMP01. The sequence goes on from JBKECE010000102.1 coordinate 7,224, forward strand.
GTTTGGATATATGTCGACAGAATTTTCAGAAGAATTGTTAAACTCTTCTTGTATGGATGTAGAATTTCCCCAAATTGCTGTAACCCATTCCGGATGATCGATGAAAGGATTTCTATTATTCTGTATAGAATATATGGCATTATTTCTAACAATTTCTTTTTCGCTTACAGGATCTTGGTTGTGCCATTTTAACATTAAACTCAACGCCCATGGTTTCAATTCGGCTCCGCTTACCATATCACTTCCCGGCCAGCTGGAATCTTCACCGTAATATCTTGTCGCCATATAAAAATAAGTTCTTGCCAAGTCTCCTTTATATTCGTCAATCGGTTCAAAAACTGTTCCGCTATAACCGGAAGAAGTATTTTTTCCTCTTTTACTGCCATTTGTAGAAGTAAATTCTGCTACAGAAACTTCCCCATAGGGATAAGTTCCTCTATTTCCATTGACATGAGCATCGCAAGGATAAAGAGCAAACAAATCGGAATACATCGGTAACACAGCACCTCCAAACCAGCTTTTGGGGAATGTATGTTCTCTTGTAAATCCATTACCTTCTCCATTGCCGGCACCACCTTCATTCTTGTCGAAGTCGTATTCGTATGCCGGTGTTCCGTTTGGATTGTCTGAATAAATGTCCCAGACTTTTCCATTAGGTTTTACGTCTGCTATTTTGTAGGCAGTCCAAGCATAATCGTAAGATTTGGCAGTGTGGTCTTTAATAATATTGTGCAATGTTTGTTTTAGTACTATTCCTGTTAGTCCTTGTGCCGGATCATAATATCCTGATGGATAGTTACTGTCTACGTATGTAAAATTGATCGCTTGGGTAGCATTACTATTATTATGAAGATCATAAATATTATTGACCGTCAAAATGTGAGGCCCATTGGCAATTGCGGGGAAAGTTAAAGTTACTTTAGCTGCATTTGTCGCACTGATTTGGCTTGATGTAACAGGTTGATTATCGATTAAGAAATTTACTGGTTGGTTAGCGGAACTCTCCGTAACTTTTTCTGTAAATTCCAGAATAATTTTAGTGGAATTAACGACTGTTGCTTTTGAGATGGAGGGCGGAGTGTTATCGGCTATAAAAGTAATGTCGTCATTTGAACGAGGTTGTAGCTGATAGGTAGCATTCAGATTACTAATTACACCGCTAACACTATAGGTGGTTCCGACAGTTGGTTCAAAATTATTTCCTAATTTATAGATAATGATGTCTGTGCCATCATTTGCAGTCCAGTTATTTGTGTTTGCAGCACTACAATTTGCATTGTCTATTTTTACCAGAACACCTTCATATTGTTCATCTCTAGCATCTGCTGCATTTATTGTCAGTGGCGCGATAACATTCGTTGTGGCGTTATTCTCAAGAAGGGAAACTCCTGTCAATAATGTTGTTCCGGCAAAAACAGAACTGTTTTCAGTTACGGTTCCTCTTACTTTTATCTCATTTCCTAATGTAACAGTAGCTGATGTTTCTAACCAAATTCCACTCCAAGCGTCAGATGCGTTTTGGATAGTAATATAATTAGGGTAGATACCTGTTACAATTCCGGATGTGACAACAACTTGTCCGTTATAAGGAGATATTGAAGATGTTCCTTGTATTTCAGATATACTTAAAAGCGAGAGCACTTTAAAAGAAGATACAGTTGTTGTATTGGTTTGAGAATTGGAATTAGTTGCCGTAATAGTAAAAAATATCGTTTGTCCTGCTGCCTGTGACGGAATCTGTGATGATGTAATGTATGTAGATTCTGAACTAGCAGTCATTGGAATCGTATTGGTGAGAGAATTGGAACTCAGTCCCCATTTAAGATCTGCCGATGTTACGGAATAATTATTATCTGTTATACTCGCAGAAATACTGATTGGATTACCCTCAAGAATTGTAGACGGATTGATCGTAATATTCGTTATCGATGGATTTCCTGAAGATTGTGTTGCATTGTGCACACCCGGTGTTGCCTGTAAAGCTGTTGCAACAGCCGTCGCAGTCCATTCGGAAGCAATATATGCAGAGCTTGGTGTTGTAATATCGCTATTTCTTACGATTGTTTTGTTTTCAAAAACAGATGTGTTTACGGAAATATAATCGACAGTAATTCCACTTGCATTAATCAGCTTTGCTCCATCTCCAGTCTTTCCGTTCCATGAACCATTATTATCAGACCATGCTTCATCTTTAAAATTAACAGTGAATGGCTGAGTGGTTGTAGCATCACCCATTACCAATGCTTGACCGGGATCAATAGTTCCGGAGAGATTCCAGGTAAAAATATCATTCGAATTTCCGATAGCTACCACCTTCCATCCTGAAAGATCAATGGCTGTGATGTCTGCGTTGTAAATTTCGATGAATCGGTCCGTTGTATAATTATCCTGTGGATCACATAATTCCGAAAGTATAATTTTCTGGGCACTTACAAACGATAATCCTCCTAAAAAGAAAGAAAGTACTAGTAGTAAATATTTTTTTCTCATATTCTAAATGTTTTTTCTTACAAAGAAAGTGAATGAATCATAAATGTTTTGATAATCATCATTAAATAAGAATTAAGTTTTATGAACAAAATCAGTGAAGGAGGCTTTTTACCTAAAATTGGATGCTATTTTCTTATAATTTATATTTTGATTTAAAAGGAGAATAAATCGGTAGATATAAATCAGATGAATCTTGGCTGAAAAAAATATTATTGAAAAAATAGATTAATAAAAAATCCTGATAGATTATTCTATCAGGATTTGTGCGGATGAAGGGACTCGAACTGTCCCTCTATTCGTTTGTATATCTTGCTTTTACAAAACTATCTAAAACATGCAGGCAACACTTTGGTAGCGTAAAAAATGAACGCTTTGCAGTGTCTTGCTTTTGTTACTTTTTCTAAGAACTTTGAGGTAAAGGTAAGAAAAAGGAATAAGAACCTTGTAGTTTTCGATAAAAACAACTCCTAAATATAAAATATCTTGTAATTGAACTTACCAGAAGGTTACCTATTAGAGAAATCTAAATGGATGAATTGTATCTCAAAATGCACAATATAAAAGTGGATTTTTAAATGTTATTCCTTTATTCTAGTTAATGTGAGTTGTTAACCAATGAGAACTCCTTCTTTACTTGAACCATTACACTTCTATTTGAATTAAATGTAATTGATTTTACATAACTTTGTTCTAGATAAAAATCTGAATCAGTAATATATTCTGTGGAAATTGAATAATATAATAAACTATGAAGTACTATGTAAATTTATTTTCACCTCAAACAGCACAATCTTTTACTTCCTCTAAAAAAGATATTACAGGTTTTCGTCCCTCACGTAAAACATATATTGAAAACCAAAATATGGGAAATGGGGATAGACTTATCTGTTATTGTACTAAAGTGCAAAGATTCATTGGTGTTTTAGAAATAATAGGAGATCCAGTCATTGATGACACTCCTATATTCGTTGATGCAGAGGATCCATTCACCCTGAGGATGAATGTAAAAGCGATAGTATGGCTTCCCTTAAATATGGGTATTCCAATTCATGATAAGATTATATGGGATCATTTATCTTTCACTAAAGGTCTACATCATGATAGCACAAAGTGGACATACATGGTATTCTCAAGTCCCAGACTATGGAATAAAAATGATTGTAAATATATAGAATCTGTATTACAGGAACAACAAGCGACACCAAAAGAATATCCATTTTCTGAATCTGATGAACGAAAAATTAGAGCATCCAAGATTAAATTAGATAATAAGAAAGAAACTATAGTTTCTGTTCCTGAAAATATACCTATTGATACAGATATAATCAATAAAAAGGAAATTCAGAAAGAACAAAGAGAATCCATAAAAACTCAAGCCCTACTTTCCAGTGTCGGAGAGAAGTTAGGATTTAAAATTTGGATACCAAAGTCTGATAGAGGGAGGGTATTAGAATTATGGAAACCTGAAAATGACAGTCTTTTAGATGATCTTCCTCTCGTTTTTGATGAGAATACCTTGAAGACAATTAAAAATATTGATATCTTGTGGATTAAAAGAAGATCTATTGTTAGAGCATTTGAGGTTGAAGATACAACATCTATATACTCAGGTATTCTTCGGATGGCTGATTTATTATCTTTACAACCAATGCTAGATATAAAAATTCATATTGTAGCACCTTCTTCTAGACGAGAAGTCGTTTTTGAACAAATAACTAGACCTGTATTTGCGGTTATGGAGAAAGGACCACTAGCTGAGATTTGTACATATATTTCATATGATTCTTTAATCGAGTTATCCAAAGAGAAACGATTGGAACATATGACTGATTCTATCTTAGATGAATATCTTGAATACGCTAATGAGTAAATACATTTTCAAATAATCTTGTTTATTATGAAAACTCCCAAACAAGCATTAAGCCCTGCATTCCTAAAACAAAAACCAGATAGAAAAGAAATCGAATTGTTTAAGGATGAGTTTATATCTTTATTAGATAAAATAAATGATACTGAATCGGAAGAGTTTCATAAAAACTTAATTATCGATTTTCTAAATTCTGTTTATTATAAGAATAACTACTATATTAATACATATGGTAGAACAGATTTAGTTATTCACAATGAAAAAAATACGAAGTCTCCTGTTGGTGTTTTAATAGAAGTAAAGAAACCGACTAACAAAAGTGAGATGATCACCATAGAGAATCTCAACGCTAAAGCCTGTCAGGAGCTGGTTCTTTATTACCTTATGGAACGTAAAACTAATAAGAACCTGGAGTTACGTTATTTAATTATTACATATATCAACGAGTGGTTTATTTTTGATGCACAAGACTTCAAAAGGCTATTCTATGATGATAAAAAATTTGTAGGCTTGTTTGAACAGTTTGATAGTAAACGCTCAGATGATTCATCTACAAGTCATTTTTACAAAGAAATTGCAGCTCCCAAAATCGAAAAAGTAAAAAATCAAATAACATATACTTATTTCGATATTAGGACATATGATAAGATTATTCGTAATAACGATAAAGAAGATGACCGAAAGTTAATTGCTCTCTACAAATTTTTATCCCCAATTCATTTGCTCAAACTTCCTTTTGCTAAGGATAGCAATGAATTAAATAAGGAGTTCTATGCTGAGCTTTTGCATATACTGGGATTAGAAGAGGTAAAAGAAAAATCTCAAAAATTTATAGTACGTAAGGCGAAGGGAAAAAGAGATAATGGCTCAATTATTGAGAATGCAATAAATGAATTAGATGCAATGGATAAATTGTCTATGGTATCTAATGTGAAACAGTATGGAAATACTTATGAAGATCAATTATATAATGTTGCTCTCGATTTGAGTATTACATGGGTTAATCGTATTCTATTTCTAAAGTTACTTGAAGCACAAATAATAAAATATCACAATGGAAACAAGACTTATTCTTTTCTCTCAACAGATAAAATTGAAGGATATGATGATTTAAATAGCTTGTTCTTCCAAATACTCGCACGCAAAGAGGAGGAACGACGAGAAGGTTCTTTAAAAAATCGATTTTCACATGTTCCATATCTAAATAGTTCTCTTTTCGAACCAACAGAATTAGAAGGATATACTATTGCTATAAGTGCTCTTCAAGATAAGGCTAAGGTTGAGCTATATTCCAAATCTGTATTAAGAACAAAAAATGGAGAGCAAAAAGAACTTACTCCTTTAGAATATCTATTGAAATTTCTTGATGCTTACGATTTTAGTAGCGAGAGTTCAGAAGACATACAAGAAGAAGATAAAGCCTTAATATCCGCATCTGTTCTTGGGCTTATTTTTGAGAAAATAAATGGCTATAAAGATGGTTCGTTTTTCACACCGAGCTTCATCACAATGTTTATGTGTCGGGATACTATCACACGTGCAGTGATCCAAAAATTTAATGAAATCAAAGGTTGGGAATGTAAAACAAATATCGACTTACACAATAAAATATCTGATATAAAAGAAGCAAATGAGATATTTAATTCAATACGCTTATGCGACCCAGCTGTAGGATCAGGACATTTTCTTGTCTCTTCTCTAAATGAGATGATATATCTCAAATCTAGTTTAGGTATTCTTGCTGATAAAGAAGGTAAGGTTTTGAAAGAGTATAAAATTAGCATTGAGAATGACGAATTGATAATCAGTGACAACGAATCCAGCATTTTTAAATACACTCCATATCAGCATGAAAGTCAGAGAGTACAAGAGACTTTATTTCATGAGAAGCAGACTATAATTGAAAACTGTCTATTTGGAGTCGATATTAATCCAAACTCAGTAAAAATATGTCAACTCCGCTTGTGGATTGAGTTGTTGAAGCACACCTACTATAAGTCAGGAACAAAGCAATTAGAAACATTACCGAATATTTATATTAATATCAAATGTGGAAATTCATTGATTAGCAAATATCCTGTAAAAATAGGACAGTCTATAGAAAAGAATGTTGATAAACGTACTTCTTTTGGAAAATTGATATCTGAGTACAAGAGAGCCGTCATAGAATATAAAAATGCAAATGAAAAACATAAAAAAAAGGAAGTAACAGAGAGTTTACTTCGAATAAAGTCTCAGATATTTCAAAATGTCCAACTTGAATTATTTGAAGATAATTCAAAAGCCCTTGAAAGCGATATCTATAAACACTCTCTAGAATGGATGATAGAGTTTCCCGAAGTATTGGATGAAGAGGGGAAATTTATTGGGTTTGATGCTGTTATTGGAAATCCTCCATATAT
>JBKECE010000107.1:0-9008 GCA_047974325.1 Dysgonomonas sp.
GGTTTTCAAACGACCGATCATCATGGAAGGCGGCTGGGTAACAGGTTCTCATAGTTGGTGGAATGATCCGCGTGGCTACAAAACATTAGGCGATGTCCGTCAGGGAGAGTTTGACGATTCGAAGGAAGCCCGTGTCAATATGATGGACTTTCGCATTGGAGAAGTTGATACTTGGTTTCAATATACCTTCAATCTTGTTCAGGAATTTATATCCGAAGGAGGATATCGTCTCTATCCCGACCGTTTATCTCTGCCTAAGGAAATAGAGCGTAATACCACAATAACCATAGCACATCGCTGGAATAATTTGGGTTGGGGATATTGTCCGACCAATATTCCTTGTTGGAAGCAAAAATTCAAAGTTGCTTTTGGTTTGCTGGATGCCAATGGCAATGTGGTTACCACTTTGGTTGATAATCAAACTGATTTGTCAAAATGGTTGAAAGGATCGCCTGTTTCATATGATTTCGAAACTAATGTTAGTGGAGTGCCAGCTGGAACATATACATGGGGCGTTGCTATTGTTGATGTAACCCGGAATAATGCGAAAGGAATTGAAATTTCAGCAAAAAAGGAAATGACGTCTGCTGGTTGGATAAAACTATTTGATGTGAAAATAAAATAAAAAGAAATGATGATTGGGGCATCATGCCCTAATTCTCATTTTCAAGTAGAAACCTTTAAAATAAATTGTATGATGAAAACTATTTACTCTATTTGTCGAGTAGTACTGGTTACTACATTAGTATTTGCAAACTCATTATCTGCAAATGCGACAAAAGGTGATTTTGGTGCATGGGAACTTAAAACCGGACATGGCGGTTTGAAAGCCGGTGTGATTGGATTTACAGAAAAGTCAATTACGATCGAATTCTGGTTGTATCTCAATGAGGAGACATCTGGTGAATTGACTTCTATTATGGGAACTACAAATGGAGATGCGGGTTTCCTTGTAAGTGTGAGGAAAAACTCAGCAAAAGCAGATGCTCTTGAGTTGAGATTGTTTGCTAAAGATACGGAAAAGAATCCTACTTATTTTTTCGTTTCTCGCGATGTTTTTATTAACAAATGGGCTCATGTAGCTTTCGTTATTTCGGAAGAAGAGGGAAAATCATATCTCTATTTGAATGGAGGGTATGAAGATGAGAAAAATGCAGTGGGTGGCTATTTTGGCAATAGTGCTAATGAATTAAGTATTGCGCAGTGGTGGAGCGATCCTAAACCTAATGCAAAGATGGCCGAAATTCGTATTTGGAATGTTGCTCGTACAGGCGATGAAATAGAAGCAAACTATAATAAACGCTTAACGGGAACAGAAGAAGGATTGTTTTTGTATTACAACTTCGACAATTTCGATCAGATTATAACCAATGTTGCTCATCCCGGAACGAATAATGGTTCATTATCTCCTGCTGCTACATGGAACACGGTACATTCCTACGAGGTGCTGTCTGCTATTCCGTCGAATGTGGTAATGAACGGAAATGCAGTTAGTTGGAGTGGTAATGCCGAAAGTTTTGAAATAGAAATTATCGAAGCTGGGTCGGATGATGTTGTAAAAACTGATGTCGTAACCGGCAATTCTTATTCGTTGGCAGATCTTGGACTTGACACAGACAAGACATATTATGCAAAAGTAAGAGCAAAAAACACTTTCTTTTATTCTGATTGGGCTATATCAGGTTCAAATTCAGGTATCTGGAACTCGACAAGTGATGGATTTTCTATTCATGCGACCAGTAATTCGATAGTTGTTAGTTCTAAAGTTTCTCGCAGACTTAATGTTTTTTCTATTGAAGGACGTTTGATTCGTTCGGTTGATCTGAAAGAAGGAGAAAACGTGATCGATAATATCTCAAAGGGAATATATTTAGTTGATAATCAAAAAGTAATTGTTCGCTAATTGCGATGCTTGCCTGCAAATAAGAGTTAGGAGAAAATAATCAGAAAGAAAACTCCTGACGCTTATTAAAACGTGCAAAACAAATTTTGTAACATATAATCATGAATAAATCTAAGATAAAATGAAAATACAGATATTGAAAAATAAGTTTTTATTAACCCTTTTCTTCCTTACAATTTGCTTTGGAGCCAATGCCGAGACAATTAAGATTTTAGCAATTGGAAATAGTTTCTCAGAAGATGCTGTTGAGAATTATTTATATGAATTGGGGAAAGCAGATGGCATTGATTTCGTGATTGGTAATCTATCTATTGGAGGATGTAGTTTAGAAACTCATTGGAATAATGCAGATAAGAATAACTCGAATTATGAATATCGCAAAATAGTTAATGGGGTTAAAACCAATAGTGGTAATACATCATTAGAAACAGGTATTGCCGATGAAAATTGGGATTATATCTCATTTCAACAGGCAAGTCCAAATTCGGGACAATACAATACATATTTTCCATATCTTGCTGATCTGCTTGCCTATGTGAAAACAAAAGTAACTAACCCTAATGTGAAATACGCTTTTCATTCGACTTGGGCTTATCAGCAAAACTCAACTCATTCGGGCTTTGCCAACTATGGTAAGGATCAAATGACCATGTATAATGCTATTGTTGATGCTTCAAACCGTGCAGCAGCAGAAGTCGGAATCAATATCGTTATACCTTCGGGAACAGCAATACAAAATGCACGTACTAGTTTCTTAGGAGACAATCTCTGTCGTGATGGATATCATCTGGATTATAATATTGGTCGTTATACGGCTGCTTGTACATGGTACGAAAAATTAACCGGAAAAAATGTACTCGACAACTCTTACAAACCGGCTAGCCTTTCAGATAAAAGTTTAGAAGTAGCTCATCAATCTGCACACAGTGCGGTGCAAACACCTTTGGGGATTACTAATATAGATGTTGTATTGGAAGAAGCATTAGGCGATTTCAATGCATGGGATATAACAAAGATCGGTCATGGTGGTATGAATGGAAAAAGTGTTCCGTTTACAGAAAAAGATATGACGTTGGAAGCTTGGCTTTATATTGACGACGCAGGAGGTAAAAATGTGTCGGGAGTGAATGTTATTTCAACAAGACATACAGGAAATCAGGGTTTTTCGATCAACTTAAATACTAACAGTGCAACAGGTAAAATTGAACCCCGGTTTGTTTTTAAAAACAGCAAGAACGATGGGACTTCCGATCAGGCTTTTGCCTTATTTGTACCTCGTGAAGATTTTTCTAACCAATGGGGACATTTGGCTTTCGTTATCTCTTCGACAGAGCATAAAGCTTATGCTTATTTGAATGGCGAACTTTATGATGTGATTGAAGATTTTTATACCGATTGGGTAGGAAACCGTACATCGGCTGATGAAATGTGGATTGGATATTGGTATAACGGGCAGGTGTTTTATGGTAAAATGGCCGAAATCCGTGTTTGGAATGTTGCTCGCTCGGCAGAAGAAATAGCGGAAAATTACAATAAACGTCTGACGGGTGCAGAAGATGGATTGTATGTTTACTACAACTTCGACAATTTTGATCAAAATATTGTAAATGCGGCTAATCCGGGTACTAACAATGCGTCTTTGCTTCCGGCTGCTACATGGAGAGATGTACACTCTCGTGAAGTCCTTTCGGCAGTGCCTACACATCTGTCGATTGCAGGAAAAACGCTTACATGGGATGGTGAAGCAGATAGCTTCGATGTCGAAATTGTGGAAAAAGAAAGTGGAGATGTTGTGAAAGCAGATGCTGTGGAAGAAAATACATATTCGTTGTCAGATCTGGGTCTTGAAGTAGGTAAAGAATATGATGTTAGAGTGAGAGCATTAACAACTTTGTTCTACTCTGATTGGGCATCAATAACCTCTAACGGAAGTGATGGCTCAGGAATAGTTAGGGAATCAAATGATGGTTTTTATATCTATTCTAAAGATGGAGTACTTGTCATTCATTCCGATTTTCGACAATCTATAAACGTATTTTCTATTGATGGACGCTTGGTACGGTCAATTAATCTACAAACCGGTGAAACTGTAGTTGAAGAATTGTCTAAAGGTTTTTATCTGGTAAATAGAAGCAAAGTCATTATAAGATAAAAATGCGGCTGTTTCGAAAGCAGATAAATCATATAAACGATGAAGGTTAACATATACTTTACAAAGTTGCTTCTCGAAACAGTTGCGTTACTAAATAATCAATTAATTTAAATTTTTGTATCATGAAAAAAATTAACTTATTTAAACGTTTGATGCTGCTCGTTTCAGCATTGCTAGTGGTGGGTGGATCGTTTGCCACAAATAATTTCAATGCATGGGACATGTCAGTTGCACGTACTGGCACCAGTCAGGGAATAGCATGTGGAAACCTCAATTTTACGGGAAAAGATATTACTATTGAACTTTGGCTTAATATTCCGAGCTCAAATTTTGTTAATGGTGTAACTATCGCTTCCACAAGGCATAATGGTAATAATGGTTTCAGCATTGATGTAACCTCAGACAATCGTCTGAGAGCTTTCTTTCGCAACGATGATGGAGACAAGTTAGACGGAAGAACTGACTTTGTTTTTCCATTTTTCTTCAACAAAGAAGATATTGTTGATAAATGGGTGCATATAGCTATTGTTTTTTCTTCGACAGATAACATAGCACGCAGTTACTTAAACGGCGAAGTGTACCAGGATATAGTGAAAAGCGAAAATCCATATACGCCATATGAAATAGGATGGATAGGAAATATTAAACCTGATGGAAATAATGTAGGTGGGCTTCGATTGGGATATTGGTATAATGAATCTGGAAATTTTTATGGAAAAATTGCTGATTTTCGTATATGGTCTGTAGGACGTACAGATGAAGAGATCAAAGCCAATTATAATAAAAACCTGACAGGTACGTATGAAAACAATCCCGGCTTATATATAAACTATAGATTCTATACTTATGAACGTGGTTTTATTAACGATGCATATCCGGATGTGGCAGCAAATAAAGGATGGTGTAATCCTGAGGGAAATTGGAATACATATTACAAACGTGAAACTCTTTCTACATTACCCCAAGCTCTCACAATAGCAAACGAAGCTCTTTCTTGGACTACTTCGGCTGGAGAATGGGAAGTTACTATCTTCAAAAAAGAAGACGATACTAAAGTATATGCAGATACGATTGCAACAAATTCGATCACGTTGAATATGCTTGCCGAACTTGCAGAAGGTGTTAACTACTATGCGCAAGTAAGGACTTTGAATAATAATGTTTGGTCAGGTTTGGCTACATCTGCTGATTTTACGGTTGACAAAAATGGAACAGGTCTGAATGAAACAGCTCAAGATGAAGTGTTTTCTGTAATTAATGGCTCTCTTTTGATAAAGGCAGAAAAACCTCATACTCTTAATATCTATACCGTTGCCGGACAATTGGTTCGTAGCATTCGCCTTGTTGCAGGGGAGAACACAATTAATGGATTGGCTAAAGGTTTTTATATAGCTAATAATAAAAAAATAGCTATCAGATAAAAATATAACAATGGGGACTTTATTTGCTCCACTGTTTGTCTAATTGTTAAGCGAGGGCTTGGTAAAAAAAGTCCTCGTTTTTCGAATCATCCATAGTTATAAAGCATAAAAAAGAGATTGACATATTTCATTTTAAGTCGAAGACAGATACTGTCGGCCTATAAATGTGAACGAAAGTTTATACAAGAGCTTTAAATTTTATAGAATCATGAAAAAAACAAGAATACTACCTTTTCTTATATTCCTTTTAACACTTGTTTCTGGTGCTAATCGGGCTAATGCAGCAGGCGACTTTGGTGCGTGGAACCTAATGGGCGACCACAATGGACTGAATTGTGGCAATGTAGCCTTCACTGAAAAAGATCTTACATTGGAGTTTTGGATCTATATTGATGAACAAGATGGAAAGAACATAGATGGAACAACCATTGTAAGCAACAGACACGACGGAAATTTCGGGTTTACTGCCAGCCTGAATAAAAATACCCAGAACGATAATAAAGTTGATCTTCGTTTTTGGTTTAAAACTGTCAATGATGCAGCCTATGCATGTTGGATTCCTCGCGAAGAGCTTTCAAACAAATGGAACCATGTGGCTTTTGTGATCTCGTCGAAAGACAAGAAAGCATCTCTATATCTGAATACAGAACTACAAAGTAGTATCGAAAATTTTAATGGAGACTGGAAAGGCAACATCAAGACAAATGGCGATAATGTTGGAGCTCTATGGCTGGCTGCATGGTATACATCTCCTAAATTTCATGGAAAATTAGCTGATGTAAGAGTTTGGAATACTGTTAGAACAGAACAAAATATCAAAGATAATTATAAAAAAGTCATGCCTGAAAAAGAGGCAGGCTTACAAAAATATCAAACTTTTGACGATGAGGTGTTTGCTCAAAGACCGGTTAAACTAGCAATAGCAAACGATATGCTCACATGGGAAGCCGAAGGTGAAAGCTGGGATATTGAAGTGCATTCGCACATCGACAATTCTATTCTAAAAACAGCAAATGTTACAGAAAGATCATATCCATTGACTGGTTTAGATCCTGATGATATTGTGTATGTGAGAACAATCAATAATGGATTTTATTCGGGTTGGGCATTTAAATACGACTTCATTAAGGTGGGATGTGTAGGAGATAGTAATACTTATGGTGCTGAGGCTTCTGACCGTTCAAAATATGCGTGGCCTATACAAATACGAGGTATGTTGGGTGATAAATACGAAACTAGAAACTTCGGAGTGAGTGGTGCCCTTATGATGGATCACTTAAATGATGCATGGAAAAATAAAACCGCATACAGTGATAATAAGTCGTACGATCCTGATATTATTGTTATTGCTCTTGGAACAAACGATTCCAAAGACAACTATTGGGATGCTGATAAATTTAAGAGTTCATACATCAAGTTGATTAATGAATTTAAAGGTTATTCTGCTGATCCTCAGATTTACATGGCCTTGCCTATCAAAGCATACAGTAGCAGCTGGTCTATAAACGATCAAACGATACGTGAAAAAGTGATTCCTGTGATGCAAGAGATAGCAAAAGAGAAGGGGCTTCCTCTTATCGACTTGTATGCCGTGACAAAAGATATTGCAACTCTAATGGCATCTGATGGTATTCATCCTAAGGATGCGGGCCTCGAAATCATGGCTCGAAAAATAGCTGATATTATGCTGATGGATAAACCTGTCGTAGAAAGGGATATGACTGCAACAGCTACAGCTGCTGCATATTATTGGTATAACAATGATATTTTGATTGATGGTGCTAATGATGTAAACTACACTGCTTCAGAAGCCGGAAATTACAAAGTTGCTATAAAGTTGACAGACGAAGCTAATGATGTCATAGTATCTGAGCCAATTGCAGTTACTCAAGTAAATACGAAACTATCGGCAATTTATAATAATGGATCGTCTATCTCTACTCTTGAAGGTGGCAATATGAGCGTAGTACCTTATTTCTATTATCTCGAAATAACAAATGCAGCAGATGCAACACTTTCTATTTATAATATTGGTGGATATGAAGTGTCTCAGATCAAATTGAATAATGATAAAGAATTGGTCGATACATCTTCATTAGCAAAAGGGCTTTACATCTGTAAGGTGAAAAAAGGGAATGACGTGATTATTTCTAAAATATTGAGATAGAACGTTATTGTTGTTGATAAATCAATAATTATTAAAACTTATATTCCTAATCGAATGAAAAAGTACATAAGATATTTTATGTTGGCATTGGGCGTGTATGCAGTAAATCTGCATGCACAATCGCCACTAGACAAAAGACTTGATGAATTGATAAATTCTATGACCACGCAAGAGAAAATGGAGCAGATGTGGAATGATCGTTCCAGCTTTGGTGGTACACCTGCAAATACACGTCTTGGAATTCCCGGTTTTGTAATGGGAGATAGTCCTCATGGAGTACGTCTTACATCCGACCGCTTTGATCGATCGGCAACGGCATTCCCTACAGGAATAGCCATGACAGCCACTTGGGATGAAGGTATTCTTAGCAAAATAGGCGCATATATGGGTCTGGAATTCTGGTCGTATGATCGTCAACAAGCTTTAGGTCCATGTATTGATTTGGCACGTGATTCGCGTGGCGGTCGCACGGCGGAGAGTGGAGGCGAAGATCCATATTTGTCGGGACATTTAGCAAAAGCATTTACCATCGGCATGCAAAAATATCCGATCATTACAACCCTTAAACATTTTATGGGAGAGAGCATGCAAGTTAATCGACTGAAAATGGATGTAATAGCTAGTCAGCGATGGCTAATGGATTTTTCGGGATACAATTTCCGTATTCCAATCCAAGAAGCCGGAGCAATGAGCGTTATGAATTCCTATAACAAGATAAACGGAGATAAAAGTGCAGAAAGTAGTATTCTCATGAAAACGATACTACGTGAACGTTGGGGATTTCCTTTCTATGTAGTTTCGGACTGGGCGAATATCGATGATGCGCGAAATGCGGTTCGTGCCGGAACAGACATATGTATGGGTGCCTCGAATTACGACGCCGATCTTCCTGCAGTGGTTGAGAATGGGCACATCACTATGACTCAGATCAACACCGCCGTGAGGAATATCTTGAAGACAAAGATTCTCAACGGAATGTTAGATTATTATCCGGCAGGTAAAGAGTCGAATGTAAACACTCAGGCTGCAACTGAGCTGAATCTACTAGCTGCACAGAAATCTATCATCTTACTAAAGAATGAAAAAACAGGTGCAAATCCGATTCTTCCTCTACAGAAGACAGGTGTTAAGATAGCGATAATAGGACCTAATGCGACAGCCGAAAATCTTAATTGTTCGGGTAGTAGTGCAACGAATCCTCCTTATGCCATCAGTTTGAAAAAAGGAATAGAAGACAAAATCGGAAGCACTAATATCACTTATGCAAAAGGATGTGATATCAATTCAACATCAAAAACAGGTTTTGCTGAGGCTAAAGCTCTTGCTGCTGCCGCTGACTATGTGATTTTTGCAGGAGGATTAGAT
>JBKECE010000110.1:0-30292 GCA_047974325.1 Dysgonomonas sp.
CTTTTGGCAGCTTCTCCAACACACGCTCCTGTGTGGGGACATCAAGGATGCGAAATACAGAGATAGCACGATTGATACTCATTGTATCAATTATTTGAGCAGCTTCTTCAGGCAACTCATCAATCAGGTCTTCTATATCCGAGATATGCAGGCTATCCAGAAATTCTTGTAGCTTAGCACTGTCTTTGTTCTCGATAAGAGACTCTGTTTGCTCAACATAAAGTTTCAAGTTATCTTTCATCGTTGAGTTCTTTTTAGAGGATTTATACTAAGAATATTTCTTTTATCGCAAAAAAAACATTCTCCTTAACTTATATTCTATTTGGGATTTTGTAAGTGTTTTTTTGTGTAACACGTTCGGCAGAGAGGCTGGTATTCTTGCAGTTCTCCAAGCATCACTTGTTTGTCATTTTCGACCAATCTATCCGAATAATTTGCTAATTTTCCGCATTGGACACATATAGCATGCACTTTGTATACATCGTCCGCAATGGCACAGAGATTTGGCATAGGTCCAAACGGATTCCGTTTAAAATCCATATCCAGACCTGCTATGATTACTCTTATTCCCTGATCTGCCAATTGTTGACAAACATCGACAAGCCCCATATCAAAAAATTGGGCTTCATCAATGCCTACAACCTCAATGTTAGACGATAGCAGCAATATATTGCTCGAATGTTCAACAACGGTTGATGGTATTGAGTTCCGGTCATGTGAAACCACTTCACAATCAGAATAACGGACATCAACACCCGGTTTAAATATCTCGACCTCCTGTTTTGCTATTTTGGCACGTTTCAACCTACGTAGCAACTCTTCAGTCTTTCCGGAAAACATTGATCCGCAAATGACCTCGATGTCACCTCTTTTTTGAGTTTCGTTTATCTTATTTTCAGAATAAATCATCAGAAACAGGCTAAGTGTAAGTGAGTATAAAACACTGCAAAAAACAGCACCGCAAAAGTAAGTTTTTTAGATTAAGCGACAAAAAGAATTATCCAAAAAGAATTGTAATCTCGGAACATTTTAAACAGTTAAAATATTTTCGTTAGGAACAGATGACAAAAGTATGATGAACGAAGTTCGTTTTTTGACTCTTTTTACACATTTGGATAAAAATAAAAAAGGATTATGTATAAATATACAACATTTATCTCTATTTTTGTGTTCAAATTGTATATTTATACGGAATGAATAAACAAGCAAGACATAAGATTATTAAGGAAACTATTGATTCAGTAGAGGTTGACAGTCAGGATTCACTACTAAATCTATTGATAAACAAAGGAATAGATGTTACTCAGGCAACATTATCCAGAGATATTAAAGAAATGAAAGTGGTGAAAATGCCGACATCTTCAGGCAATTATGCATACCAATCGCCTACCCTATTATCAAACGATTTCGTTGAAAATCCGGGACGGATGTCTTCGTTCGGTTTTTTGAGTATAGAATTTTCGGGACATCTGGCTGTTATCAAAACCCGTCCCGGATATGCAATGGCCATTGCGGGAGAAATAGATATGAAAGCCGGTAAAACAATATTGGGAACTGTTGCCGGAGATGATACGATATTGATAATACCCAAGGAAGGAATAACCCGAGACGAAATTCTAAAATCACTGAAGTCTCTTATTCCTAATATTTAAATAAAAAAACAAATCAAACTAAAAGAACGTTCTCGATAGAGAAAGAGATGGAAACCGTAGGTGTAGAGATTAAAGTTAATATAGCTGGAGAAGAGCATATCCCATATGTGCAAACCATATTGGATACTATCGAGACTGCTGCAAAAGTGCGTGGCACAGGCATAGCTAAAAGATCTCCTGAATATATAGAGCAAAAGATGAAAGAAAGCAAAGCTATAATAGCTCTTGCAGGTGGTGAATTTGCAGGCTTCTGTTACATCGAATCATGGGGTAATAAGCAGTTCGTAGCCAATTCCGGGCTCATCGTGGCTCCCCAGTTTCAAGGGCATGGACTTGCCGAACGTATCAAGGCGATGGCTTTTGCTTTGAGTAGAACAATGTTTCCGGATGCCAAAATATTTGGATTGACATCAGGGGCAGCAGTGATGAAGATAAATACAAAATTAGGTTACTATCCTGTAACATTCGCTCAATTAACAGATGATGAGGCATTTTGGAGAGGATGTCAAGGCTGCATCAACTACGATGTGTTGACACGAACCGATCGGAAATACTGCATTTGTACAGCAATGTTATATGACCCTAAAAAACACGAAGAAAAACCAGAAATCACAGCACTGATAGAGAAATTAAAACATAAAATAAAATGAAGAAAAAAGTAGTTTTAGCATTTAGCGGAGGGTTAGACACTTCTTTTTGTGCCAAATACCTATCATCTGAACTTGGTTATGATGTCTACACTGCAATTGCTAACACAGGAGGCTTTTCCCCTGAAGAATTAAAGATCATTGAAGAAAAAGCTTATAAATTGGGTGCAGTGAAACATATAGCCTTGGACGTGACTCAGGAATATTACGAAAAGAGCATCAAATATATGATCTTCGGAAATGTTCTCCGAAACGGAACATATCCTATATCAGTGAGTTCGGAGCGTATCTTTCAAGCTATAGCTATCATTAATTATGCAAAAGAAATTGGAGCTGATGCCGTAGCTCATGGCAGCACTGGTGCGGGCAACGATCAAGTCCGTTTCGATTTAACATTTGATGTATTAGCCCCCGGAATAGAAATCATCACCCCTACCCGCGATTTGATCCTGACTCGTGAATATGAGATAAATTATCTCAAACAACACGGCTATGAAGCCGATTTCACAAAAATGGAATACTCTATCAACAAAGGGTTGTGGGGAACAAGTATTGGTGGGAAAGAAACACTGAAATCGAACCAAACTTTGCCTGAAGAAGCATATCCATCTCAACTAAAAAACACAGAATCTGAAATATTGACTATCGACTTCCAGAAAGGAGAGATTGCAAGTGTAAACGGCAAAAAATACACCAATAAGGTGGAAGCTATAAACAAAATAGAAGAGTTAGCTTCTGCTTATGCCATTGGACGCGATATGCACATCGGTGATACGATCATCGGCATCAAGGGACGTGTGGGTTTTGAAGCTGCTGCACCTCTTGTCATAATTGCAGCTCACAAAATGCTCGAAAAGCATACACTTTCCAAGTGGCAACAATATTGGAAAGATCAATTAGGTAACTGGTATGGAATGTTTTTGCACGAAGCCCAATATCTTGAACCTGTGATGCGCGATATTGAGGCATTTTTGGACAATTCGCAAGAGAATGTGACCGGAACAGTCTCTATAAAATTACAACCTTATCATTATGTTTTGATTGGTGTAGAGAGCAATTTTGATTTGATGAAAGCAGACTTTGGTGAATATGGAGAAATCAACAAAGCTTGGACTACTGATGATGCAAAAGGATTCACCAAAATATACAGCATACCAAACAAAATTTTTTATGCCGTACAAGAAAAGAACAATAAAAAATAGAACCAATCACATATGATTAAAACAGGGATAATAGGTGGGGCAGGATATACTGCCGGAGAGTTGATTCGGTTACTGATCAATCATGCCGAAGTTGATCTGATCTTTGTTCATAGTGGAAGCAATGCAGGTAATAGAGTGTCGGATGTACATACCGGATTGCTTGGAGAAACGGACATATTTTTTACAGATCAGTTACCATTGGACAAAATAGACCTCCTGTTTTTTTGCACGGCACATGGGGATACAAAAAAGTTTTTGGAAACGAACAACATTCCAGCTTCTTTGAAAATAATTGATTTATCAACTGATTACAGGCAAAAATCTTTGATACACGATTTTGTGTATGGATTGCCTGAACTCAATGAAGAATCTATCAAAAAAGCAAATCATATAGCCAATCCGGGATGTTTTGCAACAGCTATCCAGTTGGCTTTGTTACCATTAGCAAAAGAAAAACTTTTAAAATCAGAAGTGCACGTAAATGCAATAACCGGATCCACAGGCGCTGGAGTTAAGCCTTCAGCAACATCTCATTTCAGTTGGCGTGAAAACAATATATCTGCCTATAAGGTCTTTGATCACCAGCATTTGAGCGAAATAAGGCAATCAATAGTCCAGTTGCAACCCGATTTTGAATTTCAAATCAATTTTATTCCTGTGCGTGGTAACTTCACTCGTGGAATCTTCGCGACTATTTATCTTGATTATGAAGGTTCGGAAGAAAACGCTTTAAGGCTTTATGCCGATTATTATAAAAATAGTGCTTTTACGATTGTTACAGATAAGAATCCTGATCTAAAACAGGTGGTGAATACAAATAAATGCGTGTTGCATCTGGAAAAACATGGGAATAAACTTCTCATCATATCTTGTATCGACAATCTTTTAAAAGGTGCTTCGGGACAAGCGGTTCAGAATATGAATCTAATTTTTGGTCTGGACGAGAAAATGGGACTGGCATTGAAAGCCAGTGCTTTTTAAAAATTTGTTATGGAAATAGCTTTTGTTACAACAACTCCATCAATCAATATCAATAATTGGTCAGGAACAGAATATTATATCGCCAAGGCTTTAGAACATAACTTTGATGTTGATTACATCACCGATATTAAAATGAATATAACACCATTGGTGAGACTGAAAAAACTTTTATATCGGCGAGGTAAAGAATATCTATTGACGAGAAATCCGGAAATAACAAAAGACTATGCCAAACAAGCTATGGCACGTATAAAACCATCGGCAGACATTATATTCTCGCCTAGCACAATTCCGTTGGCTCATATCAAAACCAATAAACCAAAAGTTTTCTATACGGATGCCACGTTTAAGTATATATTGAATTTTCACAAAGATCAGGGAGGAATATGCAACAAGTCCATAAAGGAAGGTATTGAGCTTGAAAAAAAAGCCTTAGATTCATGCCATTTAGCAATCTTCTCGTCTGAATGGGCTGCCCAAAGTGCTATTAACGATTATCGAATGGATCCAAACAAAATTAAAGTAGTTCCTTTTGGTGCCAACATTGATAACGAATTGTCAGAAGAAGAGATCATTGAACTCATCCGGCATCGAGATTTAAAGACTTGTAATATAGTCTTTATCGGAACAAACTGGAAGGAAAAAGGCGGTGATATTGTTCTCGAAACAGTGAAGCTACTAAATGAAATGGGGCAACATACCATATTGCACATAATCGGAATTCAGAATTTACCTTTTGGCTCCCTACCCGACTATGTTGTCAATCATGGATTTATCGATAAAGCTGATGACAATAATATGAAACGAATAGAGCATTTAATTCAACAAAGCCATTTTCTGTTTGTGCCATCACGTATGGAAGCCTATGGTATTGTGTTTTGTGAAGCAATGGCTTTTGGAGTTCCCTGCATTTCATCTGAAACAGGAGGAATCCCGACCATCATCAAAAATGAGCAAAATGGTCTTCTTCTTCCTTTTGAAGCACAACCAAAAGAATATGCTGAAAAAATTGCCAACCTATTCAAGGACAACACCAGATATTTCGAAATGGCACTTAATGCATACCATAACTACACCTCAAGACTCAGTTGGGATGTAGTAGCAGAAACCATCAGTAAATACATACACCAATTATAAAAACATAAATCGGAATGAAATTATTTGATGTTTATCCATTGTTCAATATTAATATAGTTAAAGGTGAAGGTTGCTATGTGTATGATGATAAAGGCAATGAATACCTTGATCTTTATGGAGGACATGCCGTTATCTCAGTTGGTCATACTCATCCATACTACGTGCAAAAAGTGACTGAACAGCTTAATAATATAGCTTTTTATTCAAATTCAGTTATCAACAAACTGCAAACAGAAGTTGCAGAGAAACTTGGAGAGCAAAGCGGATATGATGAATATTCTCTGTTTCTGATCAATTCGGGTGCAGAAGCCAATGAAAATGCTTTGAAACTGGCATCATTTCACAACAAGAGAAAAAAAGTTCTTTCTTTTTCAAAATCATTTCACGGACGCACATCGGCAGCCGTGAAAGTTACAGATTCACCTAAATATCAAGCTCCTGTGAACGACGGGTTAGAAGTCGTTTTCGCGCCATTCAACAATATTGGATTCGTACGGAAAGAACTTTTGAAAGGCGATTTCTCATCTGTCATCATTGAAGGCATTCAAGGTGTAGGAGGTGTTAATATTCCGGATGACGAATTTTTGAAAGATCTTCGTCAAATCTGTACAGAATCAGGAACATTGCTCATTATTGATGAAATACAATCCGGATATGGGCGTTCAGGAAAATTCTTTGCGCATCAATATGCCCGAATCAAAGCCGATCTGGTCACAGTGGCCAAAGGTATCGGCAATGGATTTCCAATGGCCGGAGTCTTAATTGCACCGCAATTTGAAGCTGTGTATGGTCAACTAGGCACAACTTTTGGAGGCAACCATTTGGCTTGTTCCGCAGCCATAGCAGTCCTTGATATTATGAAAAATGAAAGATTGGTGGAAAATGCAGAGAAAGTTGGTAATTATCTTATGTCAGAACTAAAGAAAATGCCTCAGATAAAAGAAGTCAGAGGACGTGGACTCATGATTGGGATTGAATTGGAAACACCGATCAAGGAAATGAGATCAAAGTTGCTGTTTGAAGAAAAAATATTTACAGGAGCTTCGGGTACGAATGTTTTTAGGTTGCTACCCCCACTTTGTTTGACAATTGAGCAGGCCGACATATTTCTTTCCAGATTCAAAAAAGTTTTGCAATAAGGGAAAAAAGAATCAGTAGCTTTTATGGCTACTGATTCACATTTATACTCATATAACTCTCATAGAATTTTTATTTGCTATCAATCGGCGATTAAAAATTCTTTATATTATAAGCAAGCCCCAGATTCAAAATTGCAGCACCCCAGCCAATCTCGCCCATAACAGCAAAATTGTCAAAAATATAGTATTTTGCCCCTGCATTCCAAGTAAAACAAACCTGACTTTGTGCAATGCCTTGCGGATTGTGATCTTTAGATACAATATCATATCCGAGCATAATACCGGTATACGTATCTAATTTATCTATGAACTGATAATGAAAATTTAGTTTTCCTCCGATAACAACGTCGGTTAACTTCGCTGTTCCGCTCTGAGTCAGATCATCTGCATATTTGTACTTAAATTTATCGCCTGAAACGCCCAAATATCCGCCGACACCTATTGATGCACGACCATCTTCCAGTAATCCATCTTTCAATCCATACTCAAATGTAGCTGAGATCGGTGAAAAATCCCTTGAATAACCTGCACCGTGCAATGTATTGCCCAAACCATAACCTATGCCAATAACCTTGTCGCCTTTTTCAAAAATGTCTTGTGCCCAGATGGAATTTAAAGAAATGCATAGACTTATTGCTGCTAATAGTAGTTTTTTCATAAAATTTGTATAAAATGATGTAATTGATAAAGTTTTATGGATAAATTCTTATTTATCGTAACAAATATAGAGATTTTTTACTTTAAAGAATCTTTTCAGTAGTTTTATTTAATACCACTCTAAAAAACAGGTATAATTAATATTTGTCAGGTTGAAAATTGTGATTATCTTTGCATCGCTTTTGTAAGCCCTTTGTGTGATGGGAGTAAGGAAGCATCCTTTATTTGAGTAACACGTATATTAAATTAAAAAAATGAAAACATTTGAACTAAAAGGTTCTTTGAGAACAGATCTTGGAAAAAAAGCAGCTAAATCTTTGCGTAAAGATAGCGATATTCCCGCGGTGATTTATGGTGGAGAAAATTCAAAAACAGCGATTCACTTCACAGTGAGTAACTCTGATGTTCGCAAATTGATCTATACACCGGAAATATTTCTTGTAAACTTGAACCTTGACGGGACTGAATACAAAGCAATATTGAAAGATATTCAATTTCATCCGGTAAGCGATGCTATTTTGCATCTTGATTTTCTTCATGTATTTGAAAGTAAACCAATCATCATTGATGTTCCGGTTGTTTTGGAAGGTCTTGCTGAAGGTGTAAAAGCCGGGGGTAAATTATCTCTTGACTTACGTAAACTTAAGGTTAAAGCATCTTATGATAAAGTGCCGGAGCAATTGCACATCAATATATCTCATCTAGCTCTTGGAAAATCTATCCAAGTTGGCGAACTAGACTTTGATGGTCTGGAGTTGTTGAATGCTAAGAATGCAGTTGTATGTCGCGTACAGTTGACACGTGCAGCCAGAGGTCTTGCAGCGAAAGGTAAATAATTTTTATAGAACCCAAGACATCCAATGAAATATTTAATTGTTGGTTTGGGGAATATCGGACGAGAATACGAGAACACCCGACACAATATAGGTTTCAATGTATTGGACGCTTTATCTAAAGCGTCCAATATTGTTTTTGAGGACACGCGATATGGTTTTCTTGCCGAAATGAAACTGAAGGGGCACATTCTCATTCTTCTGAAACCATCCACATATATGAATCTGAGTGGAAATGCAGTCAGATATTGGATGCAGCAAGAAAAGGTGTTGCTCGAGAATGTTTTGATCGTTGTTGACGACCTGGCATTGCCTTTCGGACAATTGCGCTTGAAGGGCAAAGGAAGTGACGCCGGACATAATGGATTGAAACATATAAAAACAATATTGGGCACACAGAATTATGCACGTTTGCGCTTTGGTATCGGGAATGACTTTCCGAGAGGTGGACAGGTGGACTATGTTCTCAGTCAATTTTCAAAAGAGGAAGAAAGTTTATTACCTGAACGGCTTGAAGTTTGTGAGGAAATAATAAAAACATTCTGTTTGGCAGGGCTTCAAAATGCGATGAATCAGTTCAATAACAAATAATTGCAAAATGAAAGAAGATCAGAACGAAGTGAGAATAGATAAATGGCTTTGGGCTGTCCGTCTTTTCAAAACCAGATCAATAGCAACAGATGCATGTAAAAAAAACCGTGTAATGGTCGGAATTGCATCCGCAAAACCCTCTAAAATGATACACGTTGGCGATATTATCAAAATAAGGAAAACGCCAGTCACTTATTCTTTCAAAGTCTTGAACCTGACCGAAAAAAGAATGGGAGCAAAATTAGTACCTGATTTTCTGGAAGATATTACCCCTGCATCCGAATTGGAAATACTGGAAGTGAACAAATTGGCAGGTTTTGTAGACAGAGCCAAAGGTTTGGGACGCCCAACAAAAAAAGACAGACGCGATTTGGATACTTTTGTCTATGAATCGTTTTTCGATGATTTGGACTTCGATTCAGATGAAGAATCAAAGATATGAGCAATAAAGTTCTATGAAAAAGAGTTTATATATTGTAATATATAATAAGACAAAAGGAGATTCTTCACAGAATCTCCTCTTATGAGTTAATCAAGATATTAGCATTTAAGGTAAAAAGATTGTTTTTAGGTTATCGATACAAAGGAAACCTTTTAACAGTTATTATCCAAATAAAAAAATATATTGTAAAACATAAATAAGATACAAAATCGTTAAGATATAAATAACTATATTACAGAAATATAAATACGTCATTTGTACGCATTTATTAAGGTAGGATAAATTAAAAAATTAAAATATATATGAAAAGATACTTCTTATCCGCAATTATTTTATGCTTGTCGTATGGTGTGAACATCTTTGCCTGCACTAATTTATTAGTGGGCAAATCAGCCTCTACAGATGGATCCACATTTGTAACTTATTCCGCCGATTCTTATTCTTTATATGGCGAATTATACCATTGGCCTGCTCAGAAATATGCTCCTGGCACTATGTTGAAAGTGTATGATTGGGATACAAATAAATATTTGGGTGAAATCAAACAGGCTCCCCAGACTTATAATGTGGTCGGAAACATGAATGAATATCAAGTCACCATCGGTGAAACTACTTGGGGTGGACGCGAAGAACTCGTTGACACAACCGGCATAGTAGATTATGGCAGCCTCATTTATATAGCACTGCAAAGATCTAAAACGGCAAAAGAAGCGATCAAAATAATGACAGACCTTGTTGCTGAATATGGCTATGCAAGTAGTGGTGAATCATTTTCCATTGCCGATCCCAACGAAATTTGGGTCTTAGAACTCATTGCAAAAGGGAATGGAAACAAAGGTGCAGTCTGGGTAGCAATACGCATCCCGGATGATTGCATATCAGCTCACGCAAATCAAGCCCGAATCCAACAATTCCCTTTAAATGATCCCAAAAATTGCATTTATTCAAAAGATGTTATTTCTTTCGCTAGAGAAAAAGGTTATTATAACGGAAAGGATAAGGATTTCAGCTTTGCTAAAGCATATAATCCAATAGATTTTGGAGGACAGCGTTATTGCGAAGCCAGAGTTTGGAGTTTCTTCAACCGATTCAATAAAGACATGGCTAAATTCGTTAGTTATGCTAAAGGGGAAACCAAAGAGCCGATGCCATTATACATCAAACCTGATAAAAAATTATCATATGCAGACGTGAAAGCAATGATGCGTGACCATTATGAAGGCACTGATCTGGATTGGACACAGGATGTGGGGGCAGGTCCTTTCCATGCTCCATACAGATGGGCGCCACTGGAATGGGAAGTTGATTCCGTAAAATATTGTAATGAGCGTCCCATTGCCACACAGCAAACCGGATTCACATTTGTGGCACAAATGCGTTCATGGCTGCCGAACGAAATCGGTGGCATATTATGGTTCGGAACGGATGATGCTGCCCAGACTGTTTATACTCCAATATATTGCTGCACAACTGAAATTCCCGAATGCTATAAAGTGGGCAATGGCGATCTTTACACGTTTTCTTGGACATCTAGCTTCTGGATACACAACTGGGTATCTAATATGGTATATAACAAATATGATTATATGCATAAAGATTTGGAAAAAATTCAATCCGAACTTGAAAACAAATTTATGAGCCAACAAGCAGACATAGAACAGAAAGCAATGTTATCTTCTACGAATAGGAAAGACTTGCTTACCAAATATAGCAACGAACAGGCTCAATACGCATTCGCAGAATGGAAGAAATTAGGAGAATTTTTGCTGATTAAGTATATGGACGGCGTTGTGAGAAAAGAAAAGGATGGAAAATTTGAAAGAAACGAGCATGGCGGTACTTCATCGCCCCAAAGAGTTGGATACCCGAAAGATTTCTATGAAAGAGTGGTTAAAGAAACCGGAAACAAATACAAGGTGCTCGATTAGAAGGTATAATGGATAGAGCTAAACATAGCAAAAAGAGAATCTTTACTGATCATTAACATAAACATAAATCTATGAGGAAACATTTACAAAAACTAGCATTATCTTGCTATGTAGTGGCTGGATGTTGGAGTATTTCAACTGCTCAAAATGTGATAAACATTAATGAAAGCAGCAAAATTACGAAAGCAACAAGTTTGAAAAGTGGATCTGTGCCCAAATCGTTTGAAGATGCAGAAAGGTATCGGACATTCAGTTACAACACAAGATTGAAAAGTCTTAAAATCCAGAATATTGGTGATACACTTTTGCTTGATTTTTTTGAAGACAAAAAGTATAAAGCAGTGATCAAGAACATCAGTCAATCTTATGATGGAATCACTGGTATCGTCTCACAAATTGCAGATGCTGATTTCGCTTATTGTTACATTTCTGTTTCAGACAAAGGGATTTCTATATCGGCAGATATTCCATCATTGGATGAACAATACTTTGTAGGAACAAAAAGTGGAAAATCGTACCTATCGCAATATAAGATATCTGCAAAGCAAAAGGATGCGCTCGGTTGCGGAACAGATGATCTGGATCCGGTTAAGGTTATAAATTCCACACCTCTGCTGAGAATAAATGAAAAAAATGAGGTAGAAGAAGGTAAATATAGTGATGAGTATCACAACTATTCACCGCAACCCAAAGCGATAACAGAAGAGCTAAGTTGTGCTGATCAGGCTATAAATAATCCTTATACCGTAAATGTACTTGTTGTGTACACAACAGCAGCTAAAAATTGGGCAGCCTCAGATGATTCGAATGATAGTGACATTGATGCAGTAATCAATCAGGCTTTTTTAAGATCAAATACTGTTGCAGCAAATTCGCAGATCGGTGTCACATATAATGTTGTTCACAAATACGAAGCTGTAGGATATACGGAATTGGATAATGCTGATGATTTGCATAATATACGAAAAGATGATGACGGATATATGGACGAAATTCATGCATTGAGAAATACATACAAAGCAGACCTTGTTGTTTTTCTTGCAGAAGTTTCATTTACCGGTGGATTAGGATATTTGTTTAATGGACAGTCTCAATATGGATTCTGCCTGAACAGAGTTCAACAAACCAGCTGGACATATACTGTTGTGCATGAAATGGGACACAATATGGGTTGTTCGCACGACAAAGACCAGACATCATCACCGGGAGGTAATGGACGTTTTGCATACTCTAACGGATGGCATGGCGTAGATGCCAGCAACAACAAGATATGTACGGTGATGACCTATGAAAATTTTCTGCCTGAGGGTCAGCATACGCGTATACCCTATTTCTCATCTCCTGATATAATATATAATGGTGTAGCAATTGGAGATGCCGGATATGCGAACAATGCTCTGACCATAAGAAGGACTAAACGTGATGTTGCTTTCTTCTCTGAACCCCAACTCAGTGTAGGTGCATATAACTATACGATAACGTATGGAAATCCAGACCCAACATTCAATTGGTTGGTGTGGAGCGGAACTTTACTTGCGGGTGATGAATACAAACTAACAAGGGATCCCGGTAGTGATGCAGGAAGTTACGCAATCAAAATAAAGATATACCGTGGTGAAACTGATGTAACATGCGAATATTCGGCATATCTGCAACCGGGAGCACTCACAATCAATAAACGAGACATCTCTGCTAACTTAGCTAATGGAACAGTAACGTATAATGGTGCGAAACAATATATAAGCCAAGCAACCCTTAACAATGCAATAGCAGGCAATAGTATTGCTTTCACTTACGAATACAGCAAAAATGATGTAGTAACTGACTATGCCCTGAATGCGGGAGTATATACAGTAACAGCAAGTACAGATGGCGATAAAAACCATAACGGAGCATCAAAAACAGCAACTTTCACAGTAAACAAAGCACAGGCAACTATTACCTTGGAAGAAAAAACTGTAGCTTATACAGGAAATCCGATAGAGATAGATGCACCTGTAACAAATCCGACTGATGCAAGTGTTATCACCACATATACCGGAATAGATGGAACTGTTTACACTACATCTCAAACAGCACCAACTGAAGTTGGGAAATATAAAGTAGAAGTTACATTTTCAGGAAACGATAACTATTTAGGTGCTACCCAATACACAACACTGACTATAACAACAGCATTATCAATTGGCAAAGAAACATCATATTCGGACAAAGTAACAGTTACACCGACCAAAGTGAAAAGTGGAAAAACATTTACAATTCGGTCAAATATAGACAGAAGTCTGTCTATCGAGGTATATAACTTATCGGGAGTGCTTATCAACAAAGTTGAAGCAAACGGATCTGTGACGAAAATATCTGCACCGACCGTTCCCGGCACTTACATTATTGTTTTAAGAGCAAAAGAAAGTTCAACCGAAAAAAAACTTATAGTAGAATAAATTATTAGTCCTAAATAACCGCTATAGGTTTGTGTTACAAAATAACCTCCTTATCAAACAGTAGTTAAGCATGCCTTACTACTGTTTGCTTTTTATAGATTCTATTGGAAAACTTGCAACGTCTATATTGGCAAAAAATCTTATCTTTGCACATCAAAAAGGTAAGCGATTATACCTTGCATAGATTATATCCCTTTTATGAGCGAATTAGAAGAAGAAATTAAGAGAAGACGCACATTTGCTATCATCAGTCATCCCGATGCGGGAAAAACCACATTGACCGAAAAACTGTTACTTTTTGGAGGAGCAATACATGTTGCAGGTGCTGTGAAATCGAATAAAATAAAAAAAACGGCCACTTCAGACTGGATGGAAATAGAAAAGCAACGCGGTATTTCCGTTGCCACATCTGTCATGGGGTTTGAATATAATGGCTATAAGATCAATATTTTGGACACACCCGGTCACCAGGACTTTGCTGAAGATACGTATCGCACACTCACTGCCGTAGATAGTGTTATCATTGCCGTTGATGTGGCTAAAGGTGTAGAAGCCCAGACCAGAAAACTGATGGAGGTGTGTCGGATGCGCAATACTCCGGTTATGATCTTTGTCAACAAAATGGACAGGGATGGGAAAGATCCTTTCGATTTGCTGGATGAACTGGAAGAAGAACTGAATATTAAAGTCCGTCCTTTGAGTTGGCCTATTGATAGTGGACAACGATTTAAAGGCGTGTATAATATCTATGAAAGAAAGCTCGATTTATATACTCCCAGCAAGCAAACCGTAACAGAATCGGTCGAATTTAAAGATCTGAATAGTCCCGAACTGGAAAAACACATCGGTAATTCTTTAGCAAACAAACTTCGCGAAGATATTGAACTGATCGAAGGTGTTTATCCCGAACTAGACATAAACACTTATCTGGAAGGGCAGATTGCTCCTGTATTCTTCGGTTCGGCATTAAATAATTTTGGGGTGAAAGAATTGTTAGATTGTTTTATCGAGATAGCCCCCTACCCTCGTCCGGTAGAAGCTGTTGAACGAGAAGTAGAACCAATGGAAGATACTTTCTCGGGCTTCATTTTCAAGATTCATGCCAATATGGATCCCAATCACCGCTCTTGTATCGCCTTTGTGAAAATATGCTCAGGAAAGTTTGAACGGAATGTCAATTATAAGCATATCCGCCTCAATCGTTTGATGCGTTTCTCTTCACCGACAGCTTTCATGGCTCAGAAAAAAGAAACTGTAGATGAGGCATACGCCGGAGATATAATTGGTTTACCTGATACAGGAAACTTCAAGATCGGTGACACTCTGACTGCTGGTGAAGACATCCATTTCAAAGGATTGCCGAGCTTTTCACCCGAAATGTTCAAGTATATAGAGAATGCAGACCCAATGAAAACCAAACAGTTGCAAAAAGGAATAGAACAACTGATGGACGAAGGTGTAGCCCAATTATTTGTAAATCAATTTAATGGACGCAAGATTATAGGAACAGTTGGACAACTCCAATTTGAAGTGATTCAATACCGCCTTCTACACGAATATGGAGCACAATGCAAATGGGAACCCATAAACTTATATAAAGCCTGCTGGATAGAAAGTGACAACCCTGAAGAATTAGTCAATTTTAAGAAACGTAAAGCTCAATATATGGCAAAAGATAAAGACGACAGAGATGTTTTTTTAGCTGATTCCAATTATGTGCTGATAATGGCTCAACAAGATTTCAAGGACATACGTTTCCATTTCACATCCGAGTTTTAATCCGTTTAACGATAACAGGAGATGACAAAAGTTTTAGTAATACGTTTTAGAAGAGTTGGAGATGCCGTGCTGACATCTTCAATTTGCACCACTTTGAAACAATCCATTCCCGATGCTGAAATTCATTATGTCTTGAATGATACCATAGCACCATTGTTTGAACATCATCCCGATATTGATAAATTGATAACCTTTACACATGAAGAAACACATTCATTGTTCTCATACCTACAAAAGATAAAAAGGATAATGAAAGAAGAAAAATACGATATAATCATAGATACCAGAACAACGGCAAACACAATGTATTTTCCGTTATTCTCTATGAGAACAAAATATCGAATCGGAAAAAAGAAAAAATATGCACTTGCTTATAACCACAGGGTAAGTAATTTCTATAGAGGAGACATGGACATTGTTCAGTTGCTTCTCAAACTGTTGACTCCTCTCGAAAAAGATTTTAACATACAGCGCAATCCTCATTTCAGACTACGCTGCACCGAAGAGGAAATTGTTGCCAGCAAACATAAAATGACCTCACATGGCATTGATGTGAACAAACCTATAATCGTTTGTGCCATAACTTCGCGTTTAGAACACAAAATCTGGGATAAAAGTAAGATGAAAGTTGTTTTGCTCAAGATATTGTCTAAATACCCTGACATCCAACTCATATTCAACTACGGTGGCGAAACAGAGAAAGAAGCTGCAAGGCAATTATTTGAAGAGATGAATTCCGATCCGAGGATTTTTATAGGCATGGAAGCACAGTCACTTCGCGAGTTAGCTGCATTGTTGGCCAATTCTACTTTTTTCTTTGGCAATGAAGGTGGTCCGCGGCACATATCTCAAGCATTCGACATACCATCATTTGCCATCTTTCCTCCACATACACCAAAAGGAGAATGGTTGCCGAATATGTCAGACCGTTTTCAGGGAATTGAGGTAAAAGATATCGATCCGATCATTGCTCTTGACGAAAACATTTCATACGAAGATAAATTTAATTTGATTTCGGTAGATGAAGTCTGGAAAAAATTAGAACCAATGCTTGAGAAAAATATTCGTTTCTAATGCATTATTTATTTTCACCGAAGTGCTTCAAAAAAATATAGAGGAATTGGTCTTTCAACCAATTCCTCTATTTAATTTATGTTCTGACTGTTAAGAAAAGTACTTCTTTATTTCGAAGCAACCAACAGGTTCGCATTCTGAGAATTCAAAGCTGTAACATTCAGCACTTTCAAATATTTTTGATATTGCTCAGCATTCAAGACATATTTTGTATTAGACAAATTGAATGCTAATACTTTTCTGGCTGCTTCATCACTGATTTCTCCGTTTTTTGCTGCCCGTGCATATTTAGCTGAAGACATTTCAAATATTTGTTGCAAATAATTATCCTGTTCGTAACTTGTTTGAAGATAGCGAGACAGTCCGTTCAGAGTGGTTTCATTGTCCAATTTTGCCAAGAAGCTATAGTCTTGTGCCGATGCGGTTGCGCTCAAAGTAACAATCGCTGCAACCAAAATAAATAATTTTTTCATAACCTTTTAACCTTTAAATTTACAATCTTTATAAAAACTGATACCTAAAATAAAAAGACAAGAAACACCAATTGTTTATTCAATTTCATGGTATTTCTTGTCATATTTACATTGCAAAGATAATATAAAAATATCAATACATGTTATAAAACATATAAAATTTATCGATTTGTGTTTAAATATTATTTATAAAGTAACAAAATTGGGCTTGTGTGCGTTCTCATAATATCTATTTGTTCCATATAAGCCAAGAGGCATCTGCCTGCAATTGAAGCATTTCAGCTCCATTTTTCACAGTTGCACCATTGTCTTTACCTCTTTGCAGAAATTTGGTCATATCAGGGTTATACACCAAATCATATAAAAGATGTTGGTTTGTGAGTAAATGATAAGGTATGGCTGGCGCATCTTCTATGTTCGGATAAGTTCCCACAGGGGATGTATTCACAATAACCGTATATTCCGACATGATTTGTTCGTCCAACTCTTCATAGCAAAATCGGGAGTATGACTTTGTTCTGGACACATATCTACATTCAACGCCCAAGTCTATAAGTGCCTGAATAATAGCCTTTGATGCACCTCCAGTTCCTAAAATCAAAGCTTTGCGATGTATATTTTTATTTATTAATGGCTCAATTGAATTTTGAAAACCAATTATATCAGAATTATAACCAATGAGATGCGGTTTTCCGGATTCAGCACTTCGTATTACTTTGATAACATTAACTGCTCCAATTTTAGAAGCCTTAGAATCTAATTCATCTAAAAAAGGGATGATCCTTTCTTTGTATGGTATTGTAACATTTATTCCACATAAATTGGGGTGTTGTGTCAAAATATCCGTAAATAATCCTATTTCAGGAATTTCAAAATTGAGATATTCCGCATCAATATCTTCTGTTTTGAATTTTTCAGTAAAATACTTTCTCGAAAAAGAATGACCAAGTGGATATCCTATCAGCCCGTATGTTTGTTTAGACATGTTATTTTATAATTTTAGATTTAAAGATAATAAATCTTTTGAGGTTAATATATTCGTTCTAATTAATTTCTAACTTTGCATCTTGTACATGATTAATTATTTTAATAAGAAGTAGATAAAATGAAAATCGCAATTGTTGGTGCAAGTGGCGCTGTAGGACAAGAATTTCTGAAAGTGTTGGATGAACGGAATTTTCCTATTGATGAATTGACATTATTTGGTTCGGCTCGTAGTGCCGGCAAATCATATGTTTTCAGAGGAAAAGATTATATCGTTAAAGAACTGAAACACAATGATGACTTCAAGGATATAGATATTGCTTTTGTGTCGGCAGGTGGTGGTATTTCTACAGATTTTGCATCAACTATCACCAAAAATGGTGCGGTAATGATAGATAACTCGAGTGCTTTTCGAATGGATGCGGATGTACCTTTGGTGGTGCCGGAAGTGAATGGAGAAGATGCAAAAGTGAGGCCAAGAGGAATCATAGCCAATCCCAATTGCACAACTATACAATTGGTGGTTGCTCTGAATGCCATTGAAAATATTTCACACATAAAAAAAGTGCATGTGGCCACA
Organism: Dysgonomonas sp.; assembly: GCA_047974325.1. Classification (GTDB taxonomy): domain Bacteria; phylum Bacteroidota; class Bacteroidia; order Bacteroidales; family Dysgonomonadaceae; genus QVMP01. The sequence goes on from JBKECE010000110.1 coordinate 18,541, forward strand.
TATCAGGCAGCATCGGGAGCAGGAGCTTCGGCAATGGACGAATTGATTGCTCAGTTCAAACAAATTGTAAACGGTGAAGAGGTTGTTGTAGAAAAGTTCTTTTATCAATTAGCTTTCAATCTGATACCTCAGGTTGACCAATTCACGGAAAATGGCTACACAAAAGAAGAGTTGAAAATGTATAATGAAACACGTAAGATAATGCATTCAGATCTGGAAGTGAGCGCAACTTGTGTGCGTGTGCCGGTTATCCGCGCTCATTCTGAAGTGACATGGGTAGAAACAGAGCGTCCCATATCTGTAGAAGAAGCTAAGATCGCTTTCGGAAAAGCTGATGGAGTTGTTTTGCAGGATAATGCTACCGAAAAAAGCTATCCCATGCCGTTATTTGTTGCAGGAAAAGATGAAGTTTATGTCGGACGGATCAGAAAAGATATTTCAAATCCAAATGGATTGACTTTCTGGACTGTCAGCGACCAAATAAAAAAAGGAGCAGCATTGAATGCTGTTCAGATTGCTGAATATCTGATTAAAGAAAAAGCAATTTAGAAAAAATACTCTCATTTCGATCTTTATGACAAAGCCTCTCATCAAAATTGATAGAGGCTTTTGTTTTAAAGATAATTGACAGGATTGATATCAAAACTAGAAAGCATAAAGTCTATATTGGGATATTTTTCTGACAATAATTTATAAAAAATATCTTTCGTACAAATTTCTGACTCATAGTGTCCTATTGTTGTCAATAGAATTTTGTTTTCCACATCGAAAAAATCATTATACTTGGCCTCACCTGTTATGAAAATATCTGCTCCGTATGAAATAGCTTTTGGTATAAGAAAAGCACCACTTCCACCACAAATTGCAACATCTTTTATGGGTTTATCGCGATAGGCTGAATATTGCAAAGATGCCAATCTAAAAGTGTCTTTCAATAAGTATAAGAAAGCTTCTTCATCCATTGCTTCGGGTAAAGTGCCCACAATACCACTACCGGCCTGTGCCCACGTATTTTCCAGATTATAAAGATCGTAAGCAGGTTCTTCATAGGGATGAACAGCAATCAGTGCCCTGATTATTTCTTTTTGTTTAAAAGCTGGCAATACAACTTCTATCCTAATCTCATCTTCACTATGCAGTTCATTGATTTCTCCACAAAATGGATTTGCATTTTCTCCGGCACGAAAAGTACCCGTTCCTGCAGCATTGAAACTGCATGAATCATAATTTCCGATATTGCCTGCTCCAGCATTAAATAGTGCAGAACGAACGCTTCCTATATGTGCATTCGGAACAAATGTAACCAATTTCAATAAATGGCCTTTCATCGGGTCGAGTATTCGCACATTTTGCAAATTAAGCATTTCTGCCAACCTATAATTGACCCCTCCTACAACATTGTCCAGATTGGTATGCGCAGCATAAAGGACAATATCATTTTTGCATGCTCTAATCATGCAGCGTTCTACATAGTTTTTACCGGTTAATGATCTAAACGGTTTGAATGCAATGGGGTGATGTGATAAAATAAGATTGCATCCTAAAGAAATAGCTTCATCAATAACAGTCTCAGTTACATCAATACAAAGAAGAACACCTCTCACGTCCTGATTTACATCGCCTATTTGCAAACCACTATTATCAAAATTTTCTTGCAAAGGCAATGGAGCCAATTGCTCTATGGTCTGAATTATCTCTTTTATCTTCATAATTGGCATAATTTGTTTATAACAAATATACGGAAGAGTTTTAGAAATCAAGGAGTATGATACTCAAATTTATGCAATTAAAATGTATGTATTTCAAAGTCTTTATTTATCTTATTTTCTAATCTTTTCAAAAATCATTTGGAAATATTTTTAAAACTATTATCTTTGCACTCGCTTTTAAAGGAATTTAAAAGTAATCTTAGGTCCGGTAGCTCAGCTGGATAGAGCAACAGCCTTCTAAGCTGTGGGTCTTGAGTTCGAATCTCAACCGGATCACTGAAAGATCAGTAAATAAGCGATTTATTTCTGACAAAACAAGACAAAACTCTCTAAGATAGATTCTTAGGGAGTTTTTTATTCTCTCCCCTAGACATAATCAGTCATCAAAATGCCGATATTGGACAGTCATTCGTTACGGAATCGTTACGGATTTCACGAAAGACAAAAACCGTAACGAATTAGAATGTAAGATTCTCATTTGTCGACTATTGGCAGCGTTTTGTCCGCCTGACTTCTAACAATTAACAATAGTTTTGAACTCTTAAAAATTACGAGTTATGAATGTTATGAAGTCAACTTTTCATGTGCTATTTTATCTGCGAAAAAATGAAGTGAACAAATCCGGTAATTCTTCCATTATGGTCAGAATTACTGTAAATGGGGAACAAGTGCAATTCAGTTCCAAGTTACAAATCAGGCCTGAACTTTGGGATACCAAGAATGGAAAGGCAGTGGGCAAGAGTGCAGCAGCAATGAATACCAATCGTCTGTTGGAAGCCATTAGTGCAAAAGCAAATGAATTATACCATAAGCACCTGAGCAAGTATGGATATGTCCTGCCTGAAAAAAAAGAATATTATTCTCGGTGTTGACTCTGATAGAAGAAAGATGTTGTTAGAGTATTTTGAAGAGCATAACGAGTTTTATGCAATGAAAGTAGGAAAAGACACTTCTCAAATAACTGTTAATCACTACAAACTAACTAAACTTCGCTTGCAAGAGTTTTTAAAAGCCGAGTATAATCTTTCGGATATTCCCTTACGAGATTTAACCCTTGTTGTGTTGGAAAACTTTTATCTGTATCTGCGTAAAGAATGCAATTGCGAAAACAACTTTTCGATGAAAACCTATGCAGCGGCTTCGCGAGATTGTATATTTCGCCAAGAATATGGGTGAAACAATGGCAGACCCATTTCAAAGTTTCAGTATTATGAATAAAAAAACAAGAACGGGTAACGATTTAGAAACAAGCGAGACTCATTAGTTTGCTTTTATTTTCATAGATTTAAAATAGCTCTTTTTACAAAGGTATACAATGCTTCTCTAATGCAAAAGATATCTCTTAAATTTTGAAGTTGAGATTCTTATTAGCAAAATTGAAAAGAAGTAGTCCATCACGACAACCTTGTCTTTTGTACTAATTGTTGTGCACATCAGATTTTTCTCATATTTTATATGTCATTAATATACAATCGATTGCAAATAGTTGAGATTTTGAGATCATTGAGAAGCAAATATAACTAAAATTCACTGTACAAAATACCTTATTTAACAATTTCATTCAAATAAATAATGATATATAATATCATTCGATAAGCATTTCTTTCAATCCGGCTAGAGCATTTTATTCATGTGCTGTAATACATCTTCTTTATGGGTTTGATCCCAATAATGCCGGTAAATTGTATTGGGACTGTTCCCTGCAAATTTAGCAACGGCAATAGGATGATAGCCCTCATCAATCATCTTTGTTATAAAAGTACCTCTGGCGGCATACCAGGTAAATTCCTTATCAAGCTTGAGAATCCGGGCTACTTTTTTTAATGTCCTGTTTACCTTTTCCTGAAGACGTTTTACACGTTTCATCTGTTGGTGTTCTGTTTTATGCTTGGCTGTAAATATTGGCAATACATAGTTTTGATAACATTTGTCTTTATATTTTTCGACAATTGCTTTTGCTTTATCGTTAAACGGCATTTCTGCTTCTTTGGGAAACTTCGTGCGTTCGTAAATAATTGTATCATCAACAATACAATTCCAAGTTAAATAACAAACGTCTATGCTTGCCATTCCTCCACTATAAAAACTGAACAGGAACATATGTTCTCTTTATTGCTGAATTGGCTTCTGTCCATATCTTCAATCTGTTTGATAATTTCATACGAAATTGTTTGCGGAGGATTTTCTTTTCTTTTGAAATATGGATGCACACAATCAAATATCCTTTTATCCGTATAGGGTTGACTCATTAAACTTGCATTATAAAATACTCCGACAAATTTTTTCAGCCTTTCAGGAAGAGCTGCATTTGTTCCTTCTTTGATTCCCCTTTCTTGAAGATATACGACAAAATCTTTTAAGAAAGTTTCGTCAATATCCCGAAAATAGTAAGTAGAGAAACTCTTATCATATACCTCCTGTGTGAATTTTTGTAACTGCAAATGAAGATAATAATATTGCCGGGCATTGTTGGCACAGGATATAAACTTTCAGTTTTTGAGCCTTTTCTGGTTTTTTATCTTCTCAATGATAAGATCGATACATTGAGATATTGGCAGAACCTTGACTTTCTTTGCCGGGGTATCTTTATCCTCTGTATCAAAATAATGGGACCATTGGACCGGCGACCACTTGATGCCTTCTGTTTCCCAGTCTTCGGCTACTTTTTGGTATTTGAGACGCAAGTCCAGCAGAATCTTATTCTTTCCGGATGCATCTTTGGATTTAGGTTTAAAGTTTTGTGTTGTCTGGTCCCAGTCTTCATATTTTTCCGATATGTTCAATGCTTTGGAGACTCTGGGATAGCCGGTTTGGAATAAAATCATATCCAGCTTTATTAACTTGCCATCTTTGGGATGTGGCTTCCCTTTGAAATTAATTGTAAACATACTAAGTGGTTTTTAATTGCCATCAGGTAGTATTAATTCCTACATACCTTTCTACATGAGAATAGGGCTATACCACAAAAAAGGTTTACTCCGGGATTATTTTTGCATGTAGTCCGTACGAGTAAACCTTCTTAAATATCTTACAATCTTCTAATTACACAGCGCGATCTGTATATTTCTCGAAAAGAGGCTATCCAATTTATCGAACAATTCCTTTTTAATAATCTATAATCCTCTTTTATTTTTTAAACTCTTCTATAGAAACTTTACGGAATTCTTTCAAAGCTTTTTCTATCTCCAAAGATACTTTTCTTGCACGTTGCCCTGCTGCTTTATTTCCGTTTTCCATCTGATTGTTTGCATCTTTTGAAAAGACAGCAAACAGTTGACTTAGATTCCCGACTAAATTTTTCATCACTATCATATTTTAAAATAGAACTGCAAAGATAGATTTCTTATTGAACTTCTCTATAAAATTCAGTGATATATTCTTTCATAAATAAATGCCGTTGTTCTGCTATCAGATTATCAAATCCAGAACTCATCTATTAAAAATGAGATATCAATGAACTCCCATTTTTGAAAACATATTCACCACAACGACTCCAGCAACAATAAGGCTAATACCTATAATCGTCGGTATATCTGGTGTTTGCTTAAAGAATATAGCTCCGATTATGGTTATCAATACAATCCCCAAACCGCCCCATATTCTATAGGCAATACCTATAGGCAAAGTCTTCAATGACAAACTTAGGAAATAGAAGGTAATAAGGTAGGAAATTATAGATACAACCAAGGGTGTCAGTTTAGTAAATTGTTCTGACATCTTTAACATAGAGGTACCTAGTGTCTCGAAAATAATAGCAACTAATAAAAATATAAAACCTTTCATTTTAATCATATTTAGAAATGAAAGACAAAGGTAAATAATAGGAAACCTATAAAATTTACTCTATGGTAATTAATCAATTTCGCGTCGTATTCTGCTTAATGATTGAGGTATAATATCCATATAATAAGCTATTTACCCTAATGATACCCGTTGAAAAAGTCCAGGATATTGTTTCATAAGGCACCTATATTGTTCTTTCTTTTCCAGACCATAATAATCTGTCCAAAAGATTTCAGTTTCTAATATAATATTCTCTGCCATTTCTCTTGTGAAATTAGCGAAAGAAAGTGATTCTTCGGCTAAAGAACTAAGTTGAGATCTTGATACTCTCCATAATACGCAGTCGGTTACAGCATCTATTGTTACTTTAGATATACCCTGTTTTGTCAATTTGGAAGATGAAACTGGCGTTCTGCCTTCGGGTACAATCCACAAAGTTATTTCGCGTCCATCTCTGGAGATAAAACTGCGAATAAGACCACTCTCAACGAAATAGATATAATAATCCATCGTATCGGCCTTTTGTCATCACTTCTTTCTTTTCATATGTTACCTATTCCATATGAGAAATAAGCAGATCACTATCCTTTTCCGATAGGTTATATTGTGATTCAAGAACCTCTTTAATTCGCATTTGCTTTAATACTGAAGTTTAAAAATAGAACTACTAATCTAGCATCTGGTTACTTAGAATATTTTAGGATGATACTTCTTTCCTGGAAATATATTCTACTGGAGTTTTTCCTGTAAAATCCTTAAACTCTTTAAGAAAATGGTTATAATCATAGTAGCCATTAGTTATTGCAACATTTAGCAAATCATTTGGGTCAGCATGTAAATTTAGATATGCAGAAATAAATCGCTGCAATTGGATATATTCTTTAGGAGTAAGCCCCAGATGCTTGGAAAAGTTTCGCTCCAGCCATTTGTAATTTACACCTATCTCTCTAATTACACCAGCTACCGAAATTTGCCCTTTAGTTTGATTAATCAGTTCAACTGCAGATTTTAGCAATCCGACTTTGTCATTTAATGTAATCAGGCTCTTTATATACGATTCAATTATGTTAATCTTATTATCAATAGAATCTGTGGCAAATATTTGGCTAAGGAACTCTATATCAAAATTAATTTCTGCTAATGATGTGATATTTTTGCATTTGAAAAAAGAAGATTTTAAGTTGAACAGTTGATGAAAATATTCAGGCTTAAATCTTATAATCAGAATATAGTCTAGGTCTTCGAGATATCTCACATAGACTTTCTTCATAACACCGGCATCAATCCAACCCGATTCCACAATATTTTCTTTACCATCAATAGTAATGCAAACCTGGTTGTTCTTATCAGGGAATAATATAATTGAGGGGAAGCCATCATTAAATATCCAATGATCTGTTTTATTATCAATATCATAAAACAAATAGAACCCTTCAATATAGTCAGTATATGCCTCAGATGGGGATTTCCTCATCCAGTATCTACCATTAGAAGATAGTCTTTCCTGTTGAATAATTTCTTTTAGAAAATTGATTGGCATAATGGATACAAAGATATGCATAATGTTCAACTACAACGAGTTTACGATATGTCTAATTTATACTATGGCAGTCTTTTTCTTAGTCATAACTTTACCTCAAAAAAGATATGATAGTAGAGACCGATGAAGACTTGAAAGGCATCCAGGAAATTAGCGACATTGTTGCAATCACACTGAAAGAAATGAGAGAATATGCTAGAATAGGTATGACGACAAAAGAATTGGACGATTATGGAGCGGAAATACTTAAAAATTTCGGAGCAAAGTCAGCTCCTTTTGTAACATACAAGTTTCCGGGATGGACCTGCATAAGCATTAATAATGAGATGGCACACGGTATCCCCTCCTCAAAAGTCCTTAAAGAGGGTGATTTGGTTAATATAGATGTATCTGCCGAGTTAAACGGATTTTATGGAGATAACGGGGGTTCGTTTGTACTTGGAGAAGATATAAATGAGAATCGAAAGTTAGTAGATGCTTCTGTAGAAGCATTATATAAAGCTATATCAGCAATCAAAGGTGGCGTTAAAATATCAGAGGTCGGGCGAATTATTGAACGAACTGCTAAAGATAGTGGATATAAAGTTATTAAGAATTTAGGGGGACATGGTGTCGGAAGAGGCTTACATGAAGAACCTGATTGTATCTTAAATTATTATGATAGATATGAGCACCGTAGATTTAAGAAAAATAGTATTGTTGCTATCGAAACATTCATTACAACCAATTCCACATCAGTTAATACAATGAAAGATGGCTGGACACTCGTCGGTAATAAGGATGGTTTTTGTGTTCAGCACGAGCATACAGTTTTAGTAACCTCCGATAAACCTGTTATTTTAACTGCAAAAAACGGTATCTGATATTTCTGAAAATTAGAAGAGTTCTGCTTTTACAGTTAAATTCTAATTTGGATTATATCATTAAGTATAAAGTATCAATAGATTCGCTACACTTTTGATGTTTTTATTTTCGTCATAAACTATTATCTTTCAGCTATGAAAGATAAAGAACGGCAAATACGAACACGTAAGAACTGGCTTAGAGTATATCAGGAGCTAGGTTCTGTATCAAAAGCAGCATTACGATGTGGGGTTGCCAGATCGACGATGCATCGCTGGATAAAAAGGTACAATGAAGAAGGAGAAATAGGATAGTCAGATAAGTCGAAACGTCCTAAAATGCTCTCTAATACAAAGGTTTCGTCAGAAATAAAGGTCCTTATATTGGATATTCGTAGCAAAAAGAAGTGGGGTGCTCAACGTATTTCAATCCATTTATTACGCAAAAAAATAAAACTCTCTCCAATGACAGTTTGGCGAGTATTATCCAATAACAAAGTTAAGCCTATGGTAAAAAGGCGCAAGAAATCGGACTACAAGCGTTATGGCAAAGAGGTTCCAGGCGAAAGAATTCAATTAGATGTCACTAAACTACGAAACAAAGCATATCAATTTACAGCTATAGATGACTGTACCATAATGAAATGCATCAGAATTTATCCAAATAAGAAGGTTCAAAACACAATCCATTTTCTGGGAGAAATACTTGATACATTTGAATTTCCTATCCAACGAATACTATAGTACACAAGAACTATTTCCTACAAATTAGAACATACGGGTGGTTTATATGATGTAAACTTAAATAACTCTCTGAAAGTAAATTTGTCTGATAATCTAATGCCACAAACTTCAAAAATTCAATCTTTGGGCGTTAAAAATATAAATATAGCTGATAACATTGAGCAATTTCAACTTAACTCAATTATCAAGAGCTATAATTCAGGGGCACTAAATAAACATTCCCCAATTTCGAATAAGTTCCGAAATCTCAAAAAGGTACTAAAAGGATGAAAAATATAATTGTTTTTATTTATTATATGTTTTATATATGGTTGTTTATCAAATAATAACTCTAATATCAAAGATAATGGTTATTGGATGAAACTTAATGAAGGCGAAAGTTGTGAGCGTTATATAAAGATTGATAATGCTATTTATGGTTGTTATTTAGATTCCATAATAGATTATTATCATTTTCACCCTCTGGTTAATGTTAAGTTAGTACATTTGAAGTATGTGTTGTCAGTGGTTATGCGGGAGATAAGAACCTCGTTTATTATCCTTTACGAGTTGTGTTGATGCAGATACTTGGGGTGGATATTATTTTAAAAATATGTTATTAAAAAGCCAACCCTAATTTTTTCAAATATATTAATAATGGCTATGCGATAGATGATAAAAATATGTATCTTGAAGGGAAAAAATTAAATAGCAAGATAACTTATTACAACAATAAATAGAAGTAGCCATATTCAATCTTTTTGTAATATTTTATTATTTGGGGTATCGTTCCCTATTATTAGAAAATATATAGAAAAACATGGAAAATAATATAATAACTGCAACTTCAATCGAGTTTTTTAAAAACTTAGCCCAATACGATTATAATAATCAATATTATGATTTTCACAATGATTACAGCTGTGAAAAACTATCTTACTCCGATGGAATATTATTAATTCTATTTAAATCTTTGATTGATGGTATCTTCTTGTCATTAAAGTTTACTGATGTTAAGATAATTGTCTTAGACTTTTTTTATGTGAAAGATGTAGAGAATTTAACTCTCGATAATTTATACAGAGGAAAATTTGAATTTAATGGAGAGTTGGTTGAGGTTTCGGAAGATGGTAAGGGATACTTTTATTTGGAATTTTATGAAGGTCAGAAGTTGGAGTTTTGGACTTATGGTGTTAATATAGAACAAAAGTAGGTCAGGAATTGCCAAGGGAATCAGTTCGGAAATGGCAACTGTTGAATGTTTGATTTTCGAAGAATAATATGTAGCAATGAAGAGCCATTAACACTAGACTGCTAATATAATTATTATAATTTATGAATAAGCACCCCGTCTTAATTTTCATTTTATTACTGCCCATAATTTCATGTAAAAAAAATAATAATCAATTGGATTCTCCAGTATTATCGGATACTTCTTACATACAGAATGATATAATCCGAGAGAACAAAACAAAGTTTGTAAGTATTGACAAAACACTAATAAAGCTAGAGCAAAAGGAAGATCTGTCTACAACAGATTACCAGATTATTTGTGAATTTTTGATAAATAATAACAATGAGTCAAAATCTGAAGAAATAGGATATCTGCTATTTGATTACTTACAGAAAAATGAGAAGAGAAATCAAGAATTTTCCTTTTTCTTATCTCGTCATGATAGTAGATTCAAAGAGAATATTTTATGTAATTTAATCCAAATTATGTGCATAGATTTAGGAGATCAAGATTATTCATATAAAAAATTAATAACCGATTTCAGCTTATTCTCAGGGAGTGATAGTGTTCGTATAACTTTTGAGAAGTGTTTGTCTAACCAAGTTTATTAAATTTCAAAAGGAAATACAAATTTATCTATGACCATTAGGCACTTATGAAACAGAAGTGAAAAAATGAAGCCATGATTGCATACACTATTTTATATTTTCGACTGTTGATTTGGAGGTAGTAACAAAGAAAAAACAAGAAATGAGAGAAAGAGTATTATTACAATTACCCTACAGCACAAAACGAGTAAGTAATGTCATGTATTACTATTACTTGATTTTTTAAGGCTATGTATTTATATATGATTTAACCTGTGATAACATGCAGTTGCAGTTTCTTTACATTTTCGCTCTCAGATATTTTGATATATTAAATTTATGTCCGTTTATCTTCATTATTTGGATAGCCGGTACACTCAAAAGAATTCTAATAGATAATGGCTATATTGAGGATGGAATTTATTATTTTTACGTACATGATCATTTGATCAACAACCGTATCGTATCCGATGCCAATGGCAATGTGGTGGCATACACATCCAAATACAATTGTAAATGGTTTGTCGTTAAGAGATTCCACCCCCTCTGCTGCTGATTATAGCGGACTAAAAACAATGACAGACAGAGGTTACAAAGGAAATACTTTTGTAATTGGCATTAGAGGTGCTACAGTAACGTTTTTCAATAAAGACGGTATTTTAACAACGGTAAAATGGAAGGATTTTTTACGAATGGGAGAGCAACAAAAATGAGAACTCATAATATAATAGCAAAAATCACCCTACTGTGGGTTTCATTACATTTAATATCTTGTTCAACAATGCAATACAATATTAATAGGAATAATACATTAACAAAAAAGCAATTAAATTACTTTTTGCAAAAAAATGGAAACGCTTTTTATTTGTCCTCTACTTATTCTACTGTATCTGTCGTTTGGACATATAATTCAAATGGAATAGAAATTTATAAATTGACAAAAGGAAAAGTTGATAAAAAAGAAACATTTTCCGAAAAAGAATTAAAGCAATATAATGAACTTGCATTGAAAGATATAGGAAAAGATCTTTATCAAAAATGTGCTTTGGAGTTAGACGGTGATAATTTTGGATATAGAATTGACATTGACGGCAAAATGCAAGGTAAAGATTTTGCCATAGATATAAATTGTTTAAAAAAAGAAACGTACGACTCTGAAATTCTGAATAAAATTGTAAATGATATAAAAAACCGACAAATGTGGGAATGAAATATAAAATAGCATGTATTCAGGTAAGTACTTGCATGTTTCTTGTTTGTAAAAAAACAATAGATTAAAAAATAGAAGATTATATCGAAAGGTGATGGTCAAAACACCCATCTCAAGATAGCTG
>JBKECE010000121.1:0-2757 GCA_047974325.1 Dysgonomonas sp.
ATAGTTCGTCGCACTACGGAGAGATGGCTGAGTGGTTGAAAGCACCGGTCTTGAAAACCGGCGTACGTTAATAGCGTACCTAGGGTTCAAATCCCTATCTCTCCGCCATATAGTGACGAAAGTGGGAACCGAATAATCGGTTCCCACTTTTTCATTTGAAATAAGGTATAGTAGAGTTAAATTACTCCCTTTGAGCACTAGCTTTTTTTGCTCGGTGATTGTTACCTCTGTTATCGTCGCTAACAAAAATTGCTTTAGTTTCTCATCATTCGCTTCCTTCACGTATTGTTGTACATTGTCCACGAACGAACTAATTTGAGCTTTTCCAAAGCGTTTGATGGGTATTGATGCTAGTGATTTATAACTATCCAGCTTTTCCTCATAAAGGGCAATCTGAGCGTTGTATTCATCCATGTTACGGTTTATTGCAGGATTAGGCTCAATTTTCCCGTCAGCTATAAGGTCTACCAAGTTTCTAACTTTGGTCTTTAGTGAGCTGATTTGATTTCTAATCGGTCTTAGCTTTTCATCACTAACTTTTTTCTTATTCTTAACAATTTCCAAAGTATCATTATAGATACTTGCTAAGTGTTTATAAGTAAACACATGTTCTAACAGAGCTTTTCTCAAGGCATTATCTGCTTCGTTTTTGCGAAGACGCTTTGATGAACATAGCTTAGGATCTTGTCTGACTTGCAGGCTGCATTGGTAGTACTTATATTTACCACCCTTTCCAGTCGATATAACCATCGTCGAACCGCAAACTGGACATCTAAGAGTTCCTGTCAATAATGAACTAGAGCGTAATGACTTTACATTGTTATACGCAACTTGACGCTGGGACAACTTGTTTTGCACTCTATTATATAATTCTTTTGAAACGATTTTTGGCACTGGGATTTTTATTATGTTCTTACCTGGTTCGTTTTTTTTGGTTTTACCAAATTCAAATTCTCCTTTATAGGCAGAGTTCGTTAATATCCGATGAATGGTGTTTTTATTCCACCTTTTCCCTCTATTAGTGATCTTCTTGTCATTTAAGATCTTTGCTATTTCTTTTACACCTAACCCCTTACCATTAAGACCTATATCTGAAAGAGAATAGATCTCTTTAACTACTTCTGCCTCATCACTTTTTACAACAAGTTTTTTACGCTCTTTCGATGTGTCACCTTTAACGCTAACTGACTGATAACCAAAAAGTAATGGTCCACCTGTATGGAAGCCTTTTCTTGCTGTATCTCGCAAACGGTCAGATACGACAGCAGCGTTTTCTCGGCTTTGGTGTTCATGTAGTATGCCCAATATGTTAGTCATAAATTTAAAACTAGAAGGCTCACTAGGTAAAGCTTCACTTGCAGACTGCAAAATCATCCCTTTTTTCTCCAAAACTTCCATAGCCAAAAGCTGATTCTTTAAGTTTCTAGAAAAACGGGATAGGCTATACACCACGACTCCATTAGCATCGATAATCTGTTCAGATAGCTCATGCAGCATTACATCAAAAACAAATCGCCTTCCTTTGAAAGCACTCGCCGCTTCATCAACATACCAATGCACAATTTCATGGCCATTACTTTTAGCCCAGCGTTGGATATATTCACGCTGGCCATCTATTGAGTCACCTTTTTCTCTTTGTGAATAAGATGATATTCTTAAATAAGCTACAAATCTCATAGTTTCCTCCAAACCAAAATAATTTAAGGTTTTTCAATGATTAAATTTCTTAAATCACTTTCAGAAATCATATCCATGATAAACATAATATTTAGAGGTACATTTGGTTTGAGACAAATTTCAATTATTAAATCTTCAGTGTTAGTTTGGCGTTTCATAAACCCACCTGCATTTAGTGATGATTAAAGTAACAACCAAATTAAAATTCATTATTGATGTTTTTCAAGGTTACAACTATATGTTTATCTATTTATAAGTCATGATTTATTCTTTACTTTTAATTCAATAAAATAAATTTTAAATGAATACATTTTTTAATCTAATTTTAAATTAATTAAAAAATCAAAAATATCATTTGCTTATAAATAACAAACAAAAAATAAAAACCAACAAATAAATAAACCCTCTAAATTTTAATATTACAAATTTAAATATTAACAGATGTTTTAATTATCAATTGTTCTCAAAAAAATGATAGACAAGCTAGTTATCCGCCTCATTAAACGAAGAAAACATTGGAATTTTATCGTGTAGTGTGGTGATCAGATATGCTATTGCATATGATTTAGCATTTATTACCATGATAGCGCATTCGTCAACTATTATTTTCAATTTAGTTTACCCCCACTAGGGGGTAAAGCTCGATTCTAATGTTGACTGTATTTAGAGCAAATAAAATATTATTTAGAAACATATATTAAAAATTTTCACATGCTTTCAAGTGTTTATTTAGAATGACCTGAAACTAAGTTTTAGTGTCTAAGTTTTAGTGTCTAAGTTCTAGTCACGTCATGGTTGCCATGTTCAGAGACACAAAATCAATAAATGTTCCCCATGCTTTAAGAAAGCCTAATTAAAGTATATGAGATGTTAAAGTCATTAAGTAGACAATAAAGTCCACTATTGTTCCCTTTAATGGTTACTTATTAGGTTAGCGGTTATGGATATTAAAACAGTACTTGTAGTGGCATAGTGAATTTGGCCACCTGATTAGAGGTGCTAAGATGCACCTCATAACATGACAGGTGAAACTATGACCAAGCGTACCAGACGCACTTTCAGTGCGGAATTCAAACTCGA
>JBKECE010000133.1:0-12322 GCA_047974325.1 Dysgonomonas sp.
ACGACAATTCGTACTACTTTGAAAGCTATATAGCCCAAGCATACCAGATACTGAAAAGCAAAGGTAGCTTTGACCATTTCATATTCGTTGCAGACGATCTGATCCTCAATCCGGCGATAGACGAAAATAACTATAAGCAACAATATGGAATTGGAATCCATGAGACTTTTTATCCAAAATTTTTATCATTGGAGCAAAGAGGAAGGGAAAAGTGGCTCAACTTAATGCACATCCTATATTTTAAGATTGCAACTCCCGGATTAGAGATAAAAGGCGAATTTCCATCTTATGACGAAGCCTTGATGCTTTTCAAGAAAAATGGAATAGAACCAAGCCCTCTAAACCTGAGAGATATTTATTCTCTGCCGGGATTGAAAAAATATCCACGCACTTTTAAAGGTTTTTATTCATATCTGAAGAGAAAAAGAGAAATAAACAGATTGCCCAAACTCAAATCATTAAACCTGGACATACCTCTGGTCAGCGGATTTTCAGACCATTTCGTTATAGCGAATTCCGATTTCAAAAAATTCTCTCACTATTGCGGCTTGTTTGCTGCATGCAGGCTTTTTGTCGAATTTGCCATTCCCTCTGCATTGATATTATCGTGCAAAGAAAAAATCAAGACGGAGGACTCTATTGACCTGAAAAGTGTCACCTATTGGCTGAAAGACAGAGAATGTTTTGAAGATGCATACGGTTTATCACTAAAAAAACTTTTATCATCGTTTCCGGAAGAGACATTATTCATACATCCCATAAAAATGTCGAAGTGGGAAATAGACATTTAGAATATTTTTAAATCAAAAGCATTTGTAATGACCGAATTATTAAATATAGAAGAAAACATCGTAAAGATGTTGAAAACAGTGTATGATCCTGAAATACCTGTAAATATCTACGACCTCGGCCTGATATATAAAGTTGAAGTCGATGATGAGAAAAATGTGACCATAACAATGACACTCACTGCGCCTAACTGCCCTGCAGCAGATTTTATTTTGGAAGACGTGAGACTCAAAATAGAATCCATTCCGGATGTAAAAAACGTCATTGTCGATCTCACATTTGAACCCGAATGGAATAAGGATATGCTGAGTGAAGAAGCCAAACTGGAATTAGGATTCTTATAAATTCTCATTGTGGACAAAAAAATATATTTCCTTTCAGACTCTCATTTAGGCTCTCTGTCGCATATCAAACATCAAGATATCAGCAATAAACAGGTTTTATCATTGCCTGGAAAGAGAATCGCTAGCAATGCGCATCTCCATTCCGAACACGAAGTGGAACGTAAGCTTTGCCGATGGTTTGATATGGCTAAAGCCGATGCCCGGTCCATCTTTCTATTGGGCGATATATTCGATTTCTGGTTTGAATATAAAACAGTCGTTCCACGAGGTTTTACCCGCGTTTTAGGTAAAATATCGGAACTGACGGATGCAGGTATAGATATTCATTTTTTCATTGGCAATCATGATGTTTGGCTGACCGATTATCTGGCTCAGGAATGTGGTGTAATAGTCCACCGTGAACCTCTGGTCATTGACTTGCTGGGAAAAAAGTTCTTTCTGGCTCACGGAGATGGCTTAGGAGACAAATCAAAGTCTTTTAAAGTGATCCGGCATCTTTTTCACAACCGATTTTGCCAAAAAGCATTCGCGACACTCCATCCACGCTGGGCACTCGCTTTGGCTCATAAATGGTCAAATCACAGTCGTGCCACAGGAGCTATAAACGGTTATCTGGGTGAAGACAAAGAATATCTGATCAAATTCTCGAAACAGCACCTCCAAATCGCTCCCAATATTAATTTTTTCATCTATGGGCATCGACACATAATGCTCGACTTAATGATTGCGACAGATTGCCGTGTTGTCATTCTCGGTGATTGGATTTCCTATTTTTCTTACGGTGTTTTTGACGGGAACAACTTTACCCTCGAAACATTTGAAAATTGACTTCTTGAATAGTATTCTTAACCCAACTTTACCTCCTCTTTTTTGATCCTCTAACATAGAAATTTTCAGTAGTGCCCATTTTATCATTTCAGTTCTTTTCGACTAATCAACAATCGAAAATAAAAGTTTTCTTATCCGTAAAATAACATAAATTTAATCGCAAATATTTTAACCTATCGGTATAATATACATAAGATTATTTAACAACCTACACCCTGTATATAGTCTATCTAAAAGGCATCTTTTTAAAATATTTTCTTATCTTTGCTAGCCTCGTTTATCAGAAAGATTTAGTTTTTCAGTTATAATAATCAAATAGTAAATATATATGCTACATGAATTTACGTTATCTCGCGGTAGAGCGATGATAAACTTTACGATGAAGTATTGCGATACAAAGCAGAAACTTCTTAGCAGTTATGGTTTTAAGCGAGTAGCCGAAGCATTTGTAAAAAGCCTAAAAAAAGACGAAATAATCATATACGAATATTATTTGAAAGCATTCGGCACGGAAGAAAATTTCGTGGAATCGCTTATCGAAACATTCAAACTTCTCACAGTCTTCAAAGTAGACGAAGTAGTGGCTGTGGACAACAAATATTCTATCTTTTTTGAAGACAAAGACCTTTTCATTGAAGTGATAGACCTCCTATCCCTCTATTGGAAAAAGATCGAAAGATATTCCATCGTTAGGAACAATCAATTGGGTCAGGGACTTCAAAATGTGCGTTTCATTCAAGCCAACGATATGTTCAACGAACTTGTACTTGCCACATACAGGCGAATACAAGACACTGTGAATGGATATGAGCAACGTGTCTACAGGCAAACCATAGCCGGAGCAAATGCCAGCCTGACACTAAACGATGTCAACTGGAATTGTCCTATCGAATATAAAGGTTTGGCTAGCATTCCATTCATCAGCACGGTTGTTATCCAGCCTCCGTTCATATCCTACACTAAAAGAAACACACGCGACGGGATTTTTCACGAACATCAGCAAAATCCGCTCGAAAACATCATTCTGAACGAGGACGATTGGTTTGTCTTCCCTGCTAAAGTGGGAAATATGCTCACGTTCGTTTATTTCCACAACGACTTCATGGTTCACGGTGTAGGGCTTGCCAACTTGTTTGAACTAGCAAAAGAAAGCGAATATATCGGTAAAAAACCGGATATAATCTATGTTTTCGGATATCCTGATGGGGAAGATGAAAAACGTACATTCTACTATCGCGACAAGAAAAACGATATTCTCATCGGTTATGCTAATTATTGTGACGATATTGACTATTTCGGCTACATGAAAAAGATGTTGCTCACTCTGCACAATCTGAAACAGATAGAGAAAAAGAACTTACCTATACATGGAGCAATGGTTAACATTGTGCTGAAAAACGGTAAGGAATCGAACATAATCATCATGGGAGACAGTGGTGCAGGCAAATCTGAAAGTCTGGAAGCATTCCGTTCCCTCAATGCGTCATATATCCGCCACATGAGAGTTATTTTTGACGATATGGGATTTCTCCAAAAAGAAGCAGATGGCTCTATAACAGGCTACGGAACAGAGATCGGAGCATTTGTGCGCATCGATGACCTTGATCCTGCATACGCCTACGAGCAATTGGACAGAGGTATTTATACCAATCCGGACAAAATAAACGCACGTGTCACTATTCCCATCTCGACTTATGAGGTGATAATGAAAGGTTACAAAGTAGACATCATGCTCTATGCCAATAATTATTCTGAGTCAGACAAAAAAATTGTGTTCTACGATGACCTGAATGCTGCAATTAAAATATTTGAGGACGGAGCACGTAAAGCAAAAGGAACAACCACAGAGAAGGGACTTGTTAAATCTTACTTTGCCAATCCATTTGGACCAGTTCAAGAACAGGCTGAAACAGAAATACTTGTTCGTCAATATTTTAAAGACATGAAAGATCAAGGCGTGAAAATCGGAGAGATTCATACCTCTCTGGCGATAGAAAACAAAGCAAAAGACGGTCCGCACGAAGCAGCAGTAGAATTGTTCTCACTGATAAACGATAATTAGAAATTCAACTAAAAAATATAAAAGAGGTTAATCGACATGGATTAACCTCTTTTATATTTTTCGACCTACGAAAAATACATATCCATAATGATCTCCATATTTTTCAAAAAAATCTATTTCCATGTCAATTTCCTTAACCAATCTTCCGGCTTCGGGACTGTCGGGATATTTTTGCAGAAATTTACCAAAGTTTTTTTCTAATGGACAAAAATAATTCCACCAACATTCATCCGGCATAACAAAATGAGCGATTGTAATAAATCCAGATTCTTCAAACTGCCTGATTCTAGACGAAATCGTATCTATTTCCTTCTCGCTATTATTCCAATACTCCAATACGATTTGGGGAGAATTTTCTTGTAGCCAACAATAAGAGCATAACCCAACATAGCCGCCTTTTTTAAGATATTTTCCCCATGCATTAAGTGCAAATTTCAGATTCACTACATTAACAATAGACTCAGCCCATATCATATCTAATTCTTCCGCGAAAAAAGGCAGATTATCCGGCTGAGACAATACTGGAGAAATACGGTTATTCAGTTTCTGTATCTCCAGCTCTGCCTCCAAATATTTGACAAATTGATCATTAAAATCAACTGCTATAATTTGGGCATTCGTCGCTTCATATAAAATGACCGTTTGTTGACCCGTACCACTACCAATATCAGCAATTTTTCTAAATCGTGGCAACTTTTCTATAAAACTAAGAGCCTGCATCGTTGCACGATAACTATTGGGAGCCAAGCCCTCAGCTTGGAGGAAAAATTCAGTTTTGTGATGATTAAAGGTTGTCATTTTAGTTATAGCATCATAAGTATTTTTTTCTAAGAAAGTGCCGAATTGGCATGTCATAGAATCTGGTGATGAGATATGCAATAGCAACAGCAATCACAACAACAAGCAATCCCTGAATCCAGGATTGCGCCAATGAAAGTTCGTGATTTGTTACCCATGCCATATATACATAAGCAATTGGATAATGCGTTATATAGATCGGATAGGAAATGTCTCCAAAGAACTTACAAATTTTGGAAGATCGTTTGCCTTGTATCTTTCCTCCTGCACCTAACCATATTATAGTCGGAAAAAGTATAATTAAGCAAAAGCATTCATACAAGCGATTCCAGATATTGTTCTCTCCACCCAAATGAGGCATAGACAAAAATATAACTAACAAAAGACTGGCTGACAGAAAAGCATTTTTTGTGTAATGCAATTTTCCTATTCTGGCCAACAACAAACCAGCCAGAAACGGAAAGGCTAAGCGAATAAAACCAATTTTGAGTTGAGTGGGATCATCCACTGACCATCCCCCAATAATGTCACCATTAGGATTAGTCAACGCATAACAGATAGTCAATCCTGCTGCTACTACAACAAGAAAAGATAAAACAAGCTTCGTTGTTTTGCGCAGAATAAGAGCATACATAATGTTTGCAATGTATTCAAAAAACAGAGACCACGCAGGTCCATTCAGGGGATGCATCTCATTCCAACCTCTTATATCCAAACCTTTTCCCACCGGTATCAGAGTGAAACCAATGAGCATAACCAATAACATTTTCCAGAGAGGAACATCGTGAATACCTTCCCAACCTAAATTCGGAGAATCCTGAAAATAGAAAAGTAAAGCTCCAACTATCATCCCTGCTATTATCATTGGTTGCAAGCGAATAATACGGCGTTTAAAAAAATCTTTTAAGGTCATTTTTCCCCACCGATCGTCATAAGCATACCCAAGTACAAAACCCGAAAGCAAAAAGAAAAAATCAACAGCCAAATAGCCATGATTAATAATTTGTTTCGTGTGATCACCATGAGAGTGTATTTCAAATACATGGAATAAAACAACCAGAATAGCAGCAACACCCCTCAGCCCATCCAGTATTTCATAGTGTGGCTTGGAACCTTTTAAATCTATCACCTCTTTCATCTAATTAACTCTATTATATATTGGAATAATTGTATCTGATAGCAAAAATACAGTAAAAACAAAATAGCCCATTGTATTATATTTTATTATCATTGTATTATATTTGTATATTAAGGATAAATATGAAGATAAATGCTTAAAAAAATAAAATATACTCATATTCCAAAATCTGAGGAATATTCGTTTCACTTTGATCATGTCAGAATCTATTGGGATGAGCAGATTACCCTCCATCAACAAAAAACATGGGAACTCTCTTATGTGATCACAGGAAGCGGAACCAGAATCATTGGCGACACAATAGAACCTTTTTCGCGGGGCGAGATAATCCTCATACCTCCCGATATGCCTCATTGTTGGTCATTTGATGCTCTGGATGCAAATGAAAGTGGTAAAATAGAGAATATAACCATCACATTTTCGGATCGGTTTCTTGAAAATTGCATATCTACTTTTCCCGAAATGAATGATTATATTAGGGGAATACAACAAAATACAAAGGCTATTTCTTTTAAAGGAGAAACACTTGCCCCGTTACAATACATAATAAGTTCGATGGCAGAACAATCGACAGTTGAAAGAATTTCTTCACTTATCAAAATATTAGCCTTAATATCTTCTCTGGAAAATACGGATGCTGTAGGCAGATATATCGTAGAAGACAGAAAAAAAGATAGGATGCAGAAGATATTGTTATACATAATGAATAATTATCAAAATACAATCTCATTGGAAGAAATGGCTAAACTTGTCGATCTGGATAGATCTTCATTCTGTATCTTTTTCAAAAAAATGACAGGAAAAACATTTTTTTCCTACTTAACTGAATACAGAATTGAATCATCCTGTCAGATGATCATAAAAACAAATATGACAATTGCTGAGATCTGCTTCGCTTCGGGTTTTAAAGATGTACCTTACTACAATCGGGTTTTTAAGAAAGTAAAAAATATCACTCCTACGGAATATCGAAAAATATAATAATATCGAAAAAATCTCTTTTTATTTCATCAAGATAGGCTTCCAAATAAAACAAACACATTATCTTTATACTTTCTTTAGATTGTGTGTAAGGATATGTTCGCAATAGAATCAAACAAAAGGTTGTCAGTCAGGCAGAAAATAGCCATACTATTCGTAGGGTTGTTTTTCAGCACAATCTTGTTGAAACCATTGCACTTCCTGTTTGTCGATCACAACGAAGAGCATCCTATTTCGGCAACAGCAGCCACAGGTAGCAATTCTACTGCCAGCCATGAGCATGATTGTAATATCTGTCAATTCAATTTTCAGTATTTTACAACACATCAGTTTGCAGAAATAACGCATTATATCAGGACTCATTTCCTGAAAATAGAAGTATACGAAGTATTGGCTTATTTCTCACAGCAAGCCACCTACATTTCACTGAGAGCACCTCCCGCTATATTATTCAATTAATCTTTTTTCAGCAATATATTTACGGTTCTGGCATCTGATGTCAGCCTTGTTATGTTGTATCCGATTTTAAACAATCAGATATTCAATATAGCCATATATTGTTATTAAATATCCCTATCATATATCATCACAATGGAGACGGTTATCATTCCGGCTCCATCTAACAAACATAGTCAAATCGAATGAAAACTTTATATATAATTATATTGAGCTTATTTATGCTCATACCCATATACTCAAATGCCGAGACCAAAGAGAACGGCACAATTTCCGGCACAATCCGCGATGCAAAAGACGGCGATGTACTGCCCGGAGCCAGTATATATTTTCCATTATTAAAGAAAGGAGCTATCAGTGATCTAAACGGACATTACAAGATAGATAATCTTCCAGATATAAAGACGACAGTGCAAGTCACTTACATTGGTCATCAGACCATTGTGGAAACTATCGATCTGAGCACCATCAGCACACTTGATTTCACATTAAAAGAATCCAGTGCCGAAATCAATGAAGTTGTTGTGACAGCACTCACCGGAAATTCATTGATAAAGCATACACCATCTCCGATATCATATGTTTCTAAAAAAGAACTGGAACAACAATCTTCGACCAATATTATCGACGCAATAGCCAAGCAACCGGGTATTTCGCAAATTACAACAGGAAGTGGTATTTCCAAACCCGTCATCAGAGGCTTAGGATATAATCGTGTCGTTGTTGTAAACGACGGTATACGCCAAGAAGGACAACAGTGGGGCGATGAACACGGCATAGAAATCGACGGACAGTCGGTCAATTCAGTCGAAATACTAAAGGGTCCGGCCAGTCTTATCTATGGATCGGATGCAATGGCGGGTGTGATCAATTTTGAATCCAACCCCATTCTGCCCGAAGGAGCTGTAAAAGTGAATCTTGCAACAGAATATCAGACAAACAATGGTCTGATCAATTATTCGGTGAACACCGCTGGAAATAAAAAGGGTTTCATTTGGGATTGGCGATACAGCGACAAATATGCTCATGCCTACAAAAACAAATACGATGGATATGTATACAATTCTGGTTTTCAAGAACGTGCTGTTTCGGGTTTGCTAGGAGTCAATCGCAAATGGGGTTATTCTCATCTTACACTCGACTATTACCACCTAACGCCCGGAATTGTAGAAGGTGAACGGGATGATGCCACCGGTGAATTCTTGAAACCTGCAATTGTTGATGGTGAAGCCGATGAAGCAATAGCCACTGACGACGATTTCAAATCATACAAACATCAGATGCCCTATCAGCAAATATATCATTACAAAGCTGTATCTAACAACAATTTTCTGATCGGATCCGGAAGCCTACAAGCAATTGTCGGTTATCAGCAAAATCGCCGTCAGGAGTTTGAAGAGATTCTCGAACCTGATGCCTATGGTTTATATTTTCAACTGCACACCATCAATTACGATATACGTTATTCTTTCCCTGAAATTAATAATTATAAGATTGTGACAGGAGTAAGCGGTATGTACCAAAACTCATTGAATAAGGGTACGGAATTTCTGATTCCCGAATATAACTTATTCGATATTGGAGCTTTCCTCTTAGCGAGCCGTACTTTCGGAAAATTAGATTTAAGCGGTGGTGTCCGATTCGATCATCGCCACAATCATGGAAAGTCGCTCTATCTGAACGAAGATGAAGAAGTTGTGAATGGAGATGATCCTTCGGCAGAAGAAAAGTTCACCGGCTTTTCACGCAACTTCAACGGAATAAGCGGAAGCATTGGTCTGGCATATGCCCTGACAGATAATTTGTCTACAAAATTGAATCTATCGCGCGGATATCGTGCTCCCAACATTAGTGAATTGGCATCGAATGGTGCACATGAAGGAAGCATACGCTACGAGATTGGAAACATAAACCTAAAACCCGAGAATAGTTGGCAAATGGATTGGGGAATAGGTTATTCGTCAAGCTTCATTTCTGGCGAAATATCTTTGTTTGCTAATAAAATAAACAACTATATTTTTTCACATAAATTATTAGATTCGGATGGTGAAGATCTGTTGACTGATGATTATAAAACATATCAGTTCGTATCAGGTGATGCCCGCATTATGGGAGGAGAAATCAGCATAGATATCCATCCGACAGAAAGAATACATTTCTTGAACACATTCTCATATGTAAGTTCCGTTCAACTGAATGAGCCGGATTCCACAAAATATCTACCATTCACGCCTGCACCGAAATTTACGTCCGATCTCCGTTTCGATTTGATTCGCCACGGAAAAACATTGAATAACACTTATCTTTCCTTTGGCACAGAAGTTTACCTGAAACAAGATAAGATTTATTCGGCATATAATACCGAAACTGTGACACCGGCATACACATTACTGAACGCATCGTTCGGAACAGACTTTTTATATAAAGGACGTACCTGCGCATCACTCTATCTGACAGCTAATAATATAACAAACAAAGCATATCAGAACCATCTGAGCCGTTTGAAATATGCTGCGGATAACCTTGTTACTGATCGGACAGGTGTGTTCAACATGGGACGAAACTTCGGCATCAAACTTATCATTCCATTTAATTTCTAACATTTATCTCATATAAACAAGTAAGCGGGGTTATTCTAAAAAAAGAATAACCCCGCTTGTTATATTAGCTATCGCTCAAATTCTATTTTACTGTGATCTTATTGAACCCGAGATGATGCATAAATTCGCGCAAAATGAGAAGGGTTGCAGCAAATGAGTCAGTTTCAGGTAAAGCATCCATACTTGCCGGAAAACCGTTAATTATGGTTGCAAAACGGCTAAACACACTCTCCATTTCCTTTATCGGCAGAATAATCACCGGAGCTTCATTGACATTGTCCGCAAGAATAGCTATTTCGCGAATATCGGAATTGAATGTGACCAATTCCGTCACCCTTCCTATTTCTTTTTTTAAGGACATCACTTCATCTTCAACAATCATTATAGCCTCTTCCACCTCAACGGGTCTTGGCGGACAGTGTTTAAAATGATCCCGTGAAATATTCACTACACCAATAGGTAACAATTTGATCCATTCCGGTTTGTTATAGTCAGTACCATACACTACTGCTGTGTACTGATCTGTTATATCCAGCAAAATGATAGGATTATTTTCTACAAACACTTTCTGAGCCTCAACATATTGTTTTTGCATCAGAGCTTCTATTTCAGGGCAAGAAAGATTATTCATTTCAGTAATTAAGTAAAAGAAAGTATTTAACGATATATTTTGATAGCATAACATCCTTATTGGTTATACATACAAAAGCAATAAAAAGCTCTGAGATTCTAAGATTGTTGAATCTGCATTTTCTCTACAAATTTCTTTTTAGGTGTAACCGCAACAAGTTTAAATAATTTATCGGACGGACGAATTTTTTCTGATATCCTGATAGAAAATTTTTCACCTTTCACAGTTTCTTCCACAGACTTCAAATCCACCCTGATTTCATCCACGATCTGAGACACTGCTCCGGTCGTAGGACCTGTGATAAGAATTTCGTCTCCAACTTTGAGTGATTGTGTTTCCATTAAAAATTCGGCAACTCCCAGATTGGAAAAATATTTGATACCTTTTCCGATATAGATTTTTCGTTTTGTCGCTTCCGAACCATAATTCATAGACCATTCGCCCAAGCGCTGACCGAGATAGTAACCATCCCAAAATCCGCGGTTGAAAACAGTTGCCAGACGAGCATCCCATTGTTCTATTTTTGCTTCAGAAAACGTTTCCTCGCAATAGGCAAGCACAGCCTCTTTGTAACATTCAACCACCGTACGCACATATTCAGGTCCACGTGCCCTACCCTCTATTTTAAAAACACGGACTCCTGCATCCATCATTTTATTCAAGAAATGAATGGTCTTTAAATCTTTGGGAGACATAATATATTCATTATCTATCTCCAATTCAATATTACTCTCCTTATCTTTTACGACATAACCACGCCGACATATTTGATTGCAAGCACCACGATTGGCAGACAAATCTTTTTCGTGCAAACTCAGGTAACACTTACCCGAAACTGCCATACACAAAGCACCATGTGAAAACATTTCGATTCGGATAAGCTCACCACAAGGCCCTTTGATCTGTTGTTTCACAATATCATCATATATTTCATGCACCTGATCGAGATTTAATTCGCGTGCCAGCACGACAACATCTGCAAATTGTCCATAAAATTTAAGTGCTTCAGTATTTGTGATGTTCAATTGGGTAGAAAGATGCACTTCCACACCTATGCTACGGGCATACATCATTACCGAAACATCGGATGCTATGATAGCCGACAAGTTAGCTTCTTTGGCTGCATCTACAATCTTATGCATCAATGAAATATCATTATCATATATGATTGTATTCACTGTCAGATAGCTTTTCAGTCCATTCTCGTGACAGATAGCTGCAATATTTTTCAGATCATCAACCGTAAAATTATTAGACGATTTAGCACGCATATTCAGCCCTTCTATTCCGAAATAGATTGAATCTGCTCCACCTTGGATTGCTGCCGCAAGTGAATCGTAAGATCCAACGGGAGCCATTATTTCAAAATCTTTTATATTGATCATCTGCTAATTATCTCATTATATTTCCAGATACAAAGATATAATAAAAATAGTGCTATGAATCTCAATTTATGACTCATAATATTGACACGCATATAGATATTAACTATCGCTCATCTAAAAAATATATAACTATAATTTACATAAATGACAGCATATAAACTAGCCCTATTTCCAAAACAGAGCGTTGCCAATATTTTTCACACTAAATCTTCTGTATTTACTTCTTTAAGAAGCAGGTTTTCAAAACTATGCCTGATCCTTCTATTTTGCAATCTACTTCGTCGTTATTTTCGGTTAATCTGATACTTTT
>JBKECE010000146.1:0-3149 GCA_047974325.1 Dysgonomonas sp.
ATTGGAGCAATGCAACAATAATTATTGTTACGAGTTTAGATGCAATTTTGTTCAGATCAAAAATATCGATTTGCAAATGTAATAATAATGCGCTTAATCCCAATCCCAATAATCCGACAGAATAGAAACTAAGGAAACGTTTTGCCAATTTATCCTTCACTTTGAAATTATATTCCCTATTAAGCAAGAAACTGCATATAATTCCGCAATGAACACTTATCACATTCGCTATCTGGTAATTAATAACAAAATGACTTGTAAGAAATGAATAGATAACAAAATCGAGCCCAGCCGAAATAGCTCCTATTATTCCATATTTTATCAGTGTCTGGTATTTTGTATAAAGTTTATGTATCAAGATACGCTGCATCAGTCATTTCTATTTTTTAACCAGTTTTCTATTTTATCCATCGTTGCACCTATAACATTATCCATATTGTAGTAGCGATATTCTGCCAATCTGCCAATGAATAGATATTTTCCGGTTTTTTCCAAAATATTCACTTCTTCCATGTATTTTGCCCGTTTATCACCATTCTGTTTCGTTGGAACTGTATAGAACGGATGTCCCTTAGCTTGCGGATATTCATAACAGACGGTTGTTTTTTCGGATACTTCTCCGGTCAATTGCTTAAACTCTGTGGTGCGAGTCCAATCATAGTCGTTCGGATAATTTACCACCGGAGCAGGCTGAAATTGTTCTGTATCGTAGGTTTTCAGGTCGATGCGTACCGACCTGTATTCTAATTCACCGAATTTACAATCAAAATATTTATCCAATTCTCCCGTGTAGATTGTTAATTGTGCCTTCATATCAGACTTCAGGTCGAAGTAATTACTGCCTAAAAGAATACTTATGTTGGGATGTTCCAACATTCTTTCGATCATCGGAGTATAACCATATTTGGGTATGCCCTGATATTTATCTGTAAAATAGCGACAATCATTATTAGTGCGAATGGGAATGCGAAATGCCAGTTCGACCGACAAATTTTCAGGATCTGTATCCCATTGTTTCTTCGTATAATTTTCGAAAAAAAGTGAGTAGAGCCTTCCTCCGACCTGTGAGACTATTGCATCACGAAATGACTGGCTGGGAATTGTGAATTCCGATTTTTCGATCTCCTTATTCAAAAAATCTTCAATTTCATCGTTTGATAAGTCTACACCAAATACTTTATTTATAGTCGTCCTGTTGATCGGGAATTCTATAAAATTTCCCTCGGCATAACTCAAGACCCTGTGTTGAAAAGGACTAAATTCACTAAACTGCGTCACAAAATCCCATATTTTTTTCTCTTTTGTATGAAAAATATGAGGTCCATATTTATGTACCGTAATTCCATGCAAGTCCTTATAGTCAAAACATTGACCACCAATATGCTTTTCTTTTTCTACGACCAATACTCTAAATCCTTTTTCGGCAAGTAAGTGCGCTGACGTTGCACCGGCAAGTCCACTGCCCACGATAATAATGTCAAAATTCATTTCTTCGCATTTTGAAAATAAAGATATAAAAATAAAACATAAAAATGTCAAATCAATATTATCTTTGATGTGAAATAATGGTCAGCACAGCATCTCCAAAAAGTAAAAAAAATAATTAATACTACAAAGACTAAAAAATTATGGAAAAAGAAGACTATTGCAATAAAGAATTCTCAACAAGAATTATTGGTTCTAAATTCGGAAAAAAAGATGCACATGGAGCTATCAGCATGCCCATATACCGCAATGCAGCTTTTGAATTTGAATCATCTGAAGCTATTGCTAATGCTTTTCAGTACAAAGAATCGGCACACACTTATTCAAGAATATCCAACCCTACGGTAGAAAACCTAGAAATGAAAATAAAATCGGCATCAGGTGCCGACAATGTCATGGTTGTGAGTTCGGGTATGGCCGCCATTTCAAATACCTTCCTAACATTAGCCTATGCCGGATGCAATATTGTGTCTTCACCACATTTGTTTGGAAACACTTTTTCTCTATTGAAAATCACATTAGCAGAATTTGGTGTTGAAGTCAGATTTGTCGACACCGACAATCTGGAAGAAATAGCAAATGCCATTGATAAAAACACAGTTGCTTTTTTCTGCGAATTGATCACCAACCCTCACATGGAGATAGCCGACCTCACCGAAATAAAAAAAATTACCAAAGCACGTAATGTGCCCATGATAGTTGATACTACGATTGTCCCTTGGTGCGGTTTCGATGCAAAAGAAGCCGGTGTCGACATAGAAGTCGTATCCACTACCAAATATGTTTCCGGAGGTGCCACAAGTATTGGTGGGGCAATTCTCGATTACGGTACTTTTGATTGGACTCATAACAGAAAGCTTGCGAATATTCCTCATAGCGAAAATCTGTCGTCATTTTCGTTCAAACTAAAACGTGAAATAGCTAGAAATATAGGAGCTTGTTTAGATTCAGAAAGCGCATCATTACAAGCTCTGGGTATGGATTCTCTCGAAATTCGATTTGAAAAAATGTCTCAATCAGCTTTTGACTTAGCTCTGTTCCTTTCCGAACAGTCAAAGGTTGTTGCTGTCAACTATCCAAAATTGGAGAATTCACGTTATAAAAAGATTTCAGACAAGTTGTTTACTTCAAATCCCGGAGCGATGCTCACTTTTAGTCTGGCAAGCCAAAAAGAATGCTTCCGGTTTCAAGATCGTCTTACATTAATTAGACGTGCAACGAACCTTTTCGATAATAAAACATTGATCATTCATCCCGAATCTACAATATACGGCACATTCTCACAAGAGATGAAAGAAGCTATTGGTATAAAAGACAATCTTTTGCGCCTGTCCGTAGGACTTGAAAACTTAAAGGATTTAAAATCAGATATAATAAGAGCATTAGACACTATTTAATTATAGAAATATATAATACTATATCACCATCAAGAGAGAGTGCATATTTATATATTATACTAATCTAGTTTAGAATATCAATATTTATAAATATCTATATTTTAGATATATACAAAAACAAAAATATTTATATACAACTAAGATTCTCTATCGTATCAAAAGGAGCTCGCAAAGTAAGGTTTTGCAATGATGTTTTCAACGAAAACAAATAGACATGAATGCGATGGAATGGTAAAATATTTTAGTAGTAGAGACTGAATTATGTAC
>JBKECE010000228.1:0-11444 GCA_047974325.1 Dysgonomonas sp.
AATAAAAAACATATGAAAAAATTAAAGTATATTTTCGGATTACTATTAATCTCTTTTTTAATAACATCTTTTGACGATAGAGATTTTGACAAACCGCCAATTGTAGAGCCTGTATATACAGGAGCAGCAGCAAACATGACTATCAGACAACTAAAAACCCGTTTTGCAAGTTCAAGCATTGCAGTAGATTTTATAAACGACTCTGTGGCTCCGATTATAAAAGCCTATGTTGTAGGAAATGATGAATCGGGAAACATCTACAAACAATTAATTGTTCAGGATTCCACCGGTGGTATCGTTATAGGCATCGATGCTTCAGGTATTTCTGGCCAGTTTAAAGTAGGACAAGAAGTGTTTATAAACCTTAATGGACTGTATGTTGGGAAATACGGCGGTCAGCTGCAAATAGGCACACTCTATAATGGTGCTATCGGACGTATGACGGAATTAGATTTTGACTCTCATGTGTTCAGAAACAAATTTCCTGATTCAAAAGCAGATATTGTAACTCCCAAAACAATAAAGATCAGTGACCTGAGTGTAAATTCAGACAAATACATCAACACATTGGTGAGAATAGAAGGTGTGTCATTCAATGACGGTGGTAAGGAAGCCTTTGCACCTCAATCCGTTTCTTCTGCACAAGATAGACTGGTCACAGACCTTGATGGTAAAACATTGGTTGTGAGAACAAGTAAATATGCAACATTTGCAGCAGACACTCTCCCAACCGGAGTAGGAACTCTTGTTGGAATCATGGGCAAATATAATACAACATGGCAATTTACTGTCAGAGATAGATACGACCTGATCGATTTCAGCACCAAAGGAACAGGAACAAAATCAAATCCATTCAATGTCACCGAAGCTTTAGCAAACGGAGCAACAACAACATCCGTTTGGACCAAGGGATATATTGTGGGTAGCGTGAAACCCGGTGTTACAGAAATTAAGAGCAACAGTGATATCGTATTCAGCGGTACACACCTCAATAATACAGTAGTTCTCGCACCAAGTGCAGATGTACAGGATTGGTCTAAGTGCGTTGTTCTAACTCTACCCGAATCATCAAGCATACGCACAGTGGTGAATTTGGCTGATCATCCTCAAAATATAGGACAATCATTGTTGGTTCAAGGCACATTGCAGAAAGGTAGCAACACTTACAGTATTCTCGGAGTGGTGATGAGTAGCGGTGCAGCCAGTGAATATGAATTTGAAAGCATTGCAGTTGATGAAAAAGAAATTCTAAATATTCCTTTTAGTACAGATCTGGGCGGTTTCAGTGCCATCAGTGTGACAGGAAGCCAAACATGGGGTATGGATCTGACTAATAAATATGTTAGAATTAGTGGGTTCCAAAATAGTGTAAACAATGCAAATGAAGATTGGTTAATTTCACCGGCTTTAGATCTGACAGGTAAAGTATCTGCCAGCTTATCATTTAATCACACGATCAACAAAGGTGATGTCAACAACATGAAGAGCAATCATACAATATGGTTCTCTGATAATTATACTGCTGGGGCAGCGCCTTCCACTGCAACATGGACTCAGGTAACCATCACAACTTATCCGACCGGAATTGACTGGACTTTTGTTTCGTCCGGCAACATCGTTGTTCCCGTCTCTTTCTTAGGTAAATCCAATGTAACTTTTGCATTTAAATATCTTTCTTCAACTGCAGAATCAGCTTCTTGGGAAATCAAAAATCTGGTAGTAAAAGCAGCACCATAAATATAAGATATACCTATCATAAAAAAAGCAACTCAATTGAGTTGCTTTTTTTATTTCTTTTCACAGAGGAGTAATATTTTCCGGTCTCCCAAGACTCTCGAGGCAAAAATATAATGAATCCCTCCATCTTTCAATTTCAATTTTTTCCGAAGTTCTTCAGCTGTCAGAGGATAGTTTCGGACTGTTATATTTGCTTTTTCCACACCTCTCAGATTTTCTTTCAACTGATTTTTATTAAAAGAAAAATCTGATTTCACAAGGAATTTCCGTCCCGGAAAATTTATATGCAATACATCTGATGTATATAAATGGCTATTTTGATGCAATTTTTTCAAGTTGAATTCCCTTGCGATACTTTTATATGCTCCGGCTTTCAAAATAGAAGCATTAGGTTCATACAAATATTTATCAATGCTTGCAGTATAAGCACAATTTTGCAAATTTTCATTGCTTTTCATAAAATCGAAAACCTGAACATCCGTTTCGGATAAAATATTTATGCAATGGAATATAGGCTCTAGAATCCAATCTTTCCTCTTGATGAAAAGTAACTCCTTGCACTCATTCTTCAGGCTGATGATATAAATATCAGATACATGTCGCAAGGTTTGCAATGCCAAAGATATATCCAGCATTGGAGATAATTTTATAGCTACAACCTGAGCTTTTTCATTTAACAAACGCTCTATTTCAATAACATTAGGAGTGCAATCCTCAATCCGTACAGTCTTTTTTCCACCCGAATCCCGCCTAGCCGGATCAATGTAAATCAGTTCTGCGAAATTTACAGATTCCAAATATGCTGTTGCATCTGCATGGCAAACCTGAACTGGAAAATTTAAGACCTCGAAGTTTTTTTCGGCCAGTCCTACCAACTCAGATTGTGATTCTATATAAGTAGCAGAATCAAAATTCTGTCCGATGAAATAGAAATCCACCCCCATGCCACCTGTCAGGTCGAGCATAGATTTGCCTTGAAACAGCGATGCTTTAAATTTAGCTGTCGCTTCTGAAGACGACTGCTCCAAAGACAGATGCAATGGATATTCTATATGTTGGTTTGCATACCATGCTGGTATCTTTTCCCGGGCAACTTGTCTACCTTTTATCTGACGGATAGCTAGAGAGAGGTCTATATCAGGATAAAGATTGGCTTGCAACGCTAGTTTTTTCAAGTCATCATTTTCATGCTCCAATATAAAACTACTCAATAAAGTGTCCATAGTCAAGCCTCATTTACTTGATTTTAATAAATTTGCCAAGCGAGCTACCCATTTTTGAAGAATCAGGCAATATGAGTATGGTATCTTTCTGTTCCACTCTTTTCACGGTATCAGGTAGTCCGAATATTTCTCTCACATGATCAAAGTCTTTCTTATACATAATACCTAGTCCTTGCGTCTGCAAAGAAGAAATATCTGAATTTTGATAATAATAGTATTTTTCGTTGAAATGATTATAGGCTTTTATACGCCATGTATTGCTTTTGCCCAATAAATATTCAATATCAACATCTCCGATGAGTGCCGATTGGGTCTGAGGATTGTCCCTATAACCAAAGTTTCCATTAATCAACAATCTATCGTTCAACAAATGGCTCGACAACATCAGTTCTACCTCTGTGGATGTAAATTCCGAATCGCTTGTTCTCACATTCGCACCAAATTGCCACCGGTCGTCTATCTGGCTCAAAATATTGCTTAGTTGTGCCGATAGAGTAGCCGATGCCACAGAAGCCAGATCAGATGTTTGATTTTCGGTTTGTGCACCACTCGGTGTATAAAATTTAGACAAGAGAAGCAGATACACAATCTGACGGTTCATCATATCTTCCGTGTTCATCAACATTTTCACCTGTCTCTGTATTTCAGAATCAACTGAAGGAAGCGCAATATCCAATTTTACGTTTGGATGTCTCAACTGACCTGACAAATTTAGTATGCATTGCACAGGAACGGATGTCTGCCCGATATTTTTAGCCAAGCCCTGATTGATGTCATTCAGGTTCGCATTCAGTTTATAGATCGCCGATACGTCAAGAATTGCAGCAAATGGATCTCCATTGAACCGCACAGTGCTTCCTGCATCAATGAGGAAACGACGTTCAAGTATTTTCTGGAAAGTAAAATTATAGCTTCCGCTTTGTATGGTATATGTTCCCGACAGCCTCGGTTCGGAATTAGTACCCCATGTGAACCGCATAGCTCCGCTACCATTTCCCCGCAAAATGTCACCGCCCACAGGATCCATCAATATCTCGACCGTAGCATCAGGTGTGGCATCGACATAGAAGTTCATATTCACCGCCATACCGGAGTTTGAAACCAATTTTCGTGAAGCCTGTTTCTCTTTTGAATCTTCATCCACACCTTCAGATTCCTTTTCCGGCGATTTGAACGAAATAAAAGAATATTCACTCGCCGATTCTTCCATAAAATCCATTCTCACCTTTGTGTTCTCATTGGTACGGATATTCATGTCGATATTAACTTCCTGCTCATCACCACTTATAACACCTGTTCCCGAACCGAATACTTGTCCCCAGAAAATTGGATTTTGTGCCTCAGTCGCATTGTATAACATAAAATTATCGCCCGACAGATTGACTTGATACATAAAATTAGAAAAGAAGTTATGTGCCACTTGTCCGCTAACAATAGCCGTACTGCCATGTGTATCGTGTAGTTTTATATCTTTGAAATAAATCAGGTCAGATTTCATATAAACAGAATCTGAAAAAGTGTAAGTCGTATTCAAGAAATTAATACCCAAAGTTCCATCATTGATAAATGCTTTACCTTCGACCGTCACATTAGAGAAATCACCATATAATCTCACTTGTCCGCTACCCTGCCCTCCTATGTTATTGAAAAGTGTGGCAGCATATTTATTCAAAAATCCCAGATTGATTTTATCCGCATCAAAAAGAAGAGATAATTGCTGTTTTATAGGATCAATATAACCATTGATATCAGCAATCTTTCTCGATTCTTCACCATAGAGAGTGCCATGCATATTCACATTCTTGGTTTCATCATCCAAGTCACTGAACAATTCCAGATCGCCCAAT
This sequence comes from Dysgonomonas sp., assembly GCA_047974325.1. Lineage (GTDB taxonomy): Bacteria > Bacteroidota > Bacteroidia > Bacteroidales > Dysgonomonadaceae > QVMP01. The sequence goes on from JBKECE010000228.1 coordinate 4,808, forward strand.
GGGGTTTGATTGAAACGAAAATCTTTCACTTTCAGATTCACCTTCGCATAGGGTTTCCGTTCTATACTCGAAGCCGAAACCACTCCTGTCGCATAGCCTCCAAACTCCAATGCTTTAATATCTAATGAAGTGAAGATATATTCCAGATTTATATTTTGCAAGCTCAATAGTAAGATATCTGATGGATCGGTGGCAGAATAAGTGCCATCAGCTCTTAGAAATTGTGTTTTGTCGGCATTCATGAACACAAAGTTCTCAATCGACACTTCACTTTTATTTAATCTGACGTGCGACTGGCTTATATCCCAAACAGAATCTTTGAGCGTCAATTGGCTTGGATTAATATCTATATCTGTCAGCAGAGAATTGTCTGCTTCGCTTCTCGAAAACGTTGTTGTGGCTGACAATTTTCCTTTCACCACTTGTTTACTATTGTTCTCGAACAAGATTTGTGCATCTATTTTATCTTCTTTAGTAGAAAGTCCTAGTTTTATGATATTTCTCACACCCTTTTTTCCTAAAACATCTGCTGCAACCGTTGTCTGGAGAACTCCAGAAATGTTTTTTGTGTGTAAAGAGCCATTTTCTATATTCATTCCCGCCACTTTTATTGCCGGAAATTCTGCATCTAACTTAACATCTTCGGCAACATTATCGTATGAAGCATCAATCTGAACAGGATTGATGACTACAACAGGCAAAGACAAAATATCGCTCAAATCCTCCGTGTTCTCTATCCGAAGATGCAAGTCAAGATTGTTTGCAAACGGTTCTGCAACTTTGACAGCAGATTTCGTCGTTGCAGCTTTGGAGTTAGACACCAACGAGGGCAAATAGGTTGCAAATGTTTTTTTCAGCGATACAATCAAGGAAGCAAAAGAAAAAGCACCTGTGATCTCACCGTTCACAATGTCGGAGGCAATGGTCAGATGTTTATCTTGTGGTAAGCCGGATGCCGTGACGGCAAAGCTATTCAATGCAAATTTTTTGTTTCCTCGGATAAACCTCAAAGAATCGACAGAAAGCTGACCTTGAAGTTCATCTAAATTCCGACCCGAAAAATTGGCATAAACAGATGAAGAAAGATAGGATTCTTTAAACTGATCGACCAGATTCAACTTATCCAATTTTAGATTTTTCAATTGTGCCTGAAAATCGAATATGGGAACTTTTTCCGAAAAATCAAATATTCCGTTCACATCCAGAAAACCATTTTCATCATTAAAGAAAATGCGACCATCGTATTTTTTGTTGCCATAATGTCCGTCTAATTCAATATTCCTATATGAATATTTTTTATAATCTATCTGCTCTATCAAGCCTTGCACATCACCCTCCAAAGGTAAATTACGAAGTTTTTTGACATCCACATTCAAGTTGAAAGATAAAACATCCAGATCGGGCTGAGCAACAAGTTTTCCCAATTGAAAATCCTTAGTAAAAATGTTTCCGATGAAAAAAGATTCGATCTGGGGCGATGAATTGAAACCGAAATGCAGATCAGTATTCACATTTCCCAAAGCAGTGGCAAAGCTGCCTTTAGCCAGAAGATCTTTTATGAAACCTGATATTTCACCCTTGAATGAAACCGTCCCCAGATTAGATATTTCTTTCGGGATCTCTTTCTTCACTTTCGAGAAATTATTGATAATGCCTTGTATTCCATCTTTTGTAACAGTCAGATCATCAATCGCTCCAAACAAATATAGTTTTTCTTTATTGTCGGCATCCTTCACATTCATATTTGCCATCAAATGCATTCTATCACCATAGTCTAGCATCAGGTCTTTTATAGAAAAATCACTCAAACTACCTTTCACTGATGTTGAGAATAAGAACCGTTCTTTGAAATTAGTTAATTGAGGCACAAAGGCCGCCACATCATTCAAGGCAATATAAGACGATGCTATATCGCAATCAATACTGATATTGTTAATATAATTCTTTTCTTTTTCCAGATTCCGGGGAAGTGTCAACGAACATTTTTCAAACTGAACAAATGTTTTTGGCAATTCCAGTTTAAATCCTTTCAACGTGACATTGTCTTGGCTTTTCAATATGCGAACCACCAGATTGTCTATAACAAATCCACTTTTTTCCTTAAAATTGAGTTGTTTGATCTGGGCATTAACAGAATCGGCAGTCAAATATTTCAGACCTAACCGAGCATCAAAATTTGAGATGCTGATATGATTCACGTCAAAAATATCTTTTTTCGGCTCTTTATCTTTTATATCATAGTTGAGTTTTCCGTTCGAGATGCTCAATGCACTCAGCCTGCGGAAAGTGAATAGAGGTGGTTTGGAATCTTTCTTATCCGATTTGAAGGCATCAATAACAAACTGAATGTTCAAAGGAGATTCAGTTGTTTGTTTAGACAGGAAGATTTCAAAATCGGACAAATGCACAGAGTTTATAATGATATCCTTGTTCAGCAACTCCATCACATCCACATTCGCAAACAATCTGTCTGCATAGAGTATTTTCCCTTTTTGCCTGTCGTTCAGATAAACACCTCGAAGTTCAATCGTATTGAATGGTTGAAAATGTAGTTTTTCTATTCCCAGATCAGTTTGTAGTTTGTTTTTTAGTTCCAAAACGATCCGGTCACGTGCATAATCCTGCACAGACGGAAGATTTAGAATCCCGTATACAATTGTTATGAATCCGACAAGAACCCCTAACAAACTGGTTATTATATATTTTATCTTTCTAATATAGTATTATTTTTACCTCTGCAAATTTAGTGAAAAAACAATATTAATGCAGGTTTGATTCAAGGTTTCAACTCTATTTTAATAAGTTTTATGGAACAATCTTTCGGATAGATTTTTCTACTTCAAAAATAACTGATGGATAATTGGAACCAACAATGCTGTCATCACTCCCATCAAACCTATTGCCAAGCCACTCAAAGCACCTTCTATAGTACCCATTTCCATTGCCTTTGCTGTTCCAACCGCATGAGACGATGCTCCCATGGCCAGACCTTTTGCAATGCTGCTCTTGATTCCAAGTAACCGAAGGACGTAAGGACCTACGATTCCTCCAAAAATGCCGCAAAATAGAACAATCACAGCTGTTATTGATGGTATTCCCCCCGATTGTTCGGCAATACTCATTGCTATGGGTGTGGTCACAGATTTCGGCTCAAGGCTCACCATCAGAGCTTCATCTGTTCCCATAAATTTGGAAATCAATATAACGCTAATGATGCCGGTCAGACTGCCCAGAAAAACGGATATAAGAATAGATGTGACATTTCCTTTCAAATAATCCAACTGTTCATACAGCACATAACCTAATGCTACCACCGAAGGGCCAAGCATAAAACTAATAGGTTTACTACCCTCTTCGAAACTTTCATAACTAACACCGCTATATTTCAGAAATATAATGACAAGAGCAATCGCTATAATCAGCGGGTGGAGAATACCTATTTTTGTTTTTTTGAATATCCATTGTCCCAGCAAATATCCTCCGAATATAAGCAGTAATATAAATCCTTGAGAACTGAGCAAATTTATCATAAATCTACATTTTTATTAGGTTCTGTTTTCTCCATTTTTTGCTGGACAAGAGCAACTACAGCTATAACCAATATTGTGCTGACAGAACAAACAACTATAATGGACGCCCAGAATTTGCTCAAGAGACCGAACGACGTCATTAATCCGGCTCCTGCAGGAATAAAAAAAATTGCCATATTCCTCGTAAAAGCATTGGCAACGCTGCTCACATGATCTGGTTGGACTATCTTAAAATAAAGTGCCAGAAATAAAAAGATCATTCCAAGAATGCTTCCGGGAATAAAGTTTGCGATTAAATAACTAACACATTCTCCTACAAAATAGAAAAGAAGAATGAGAAAGATACCTTTTACCATTTTCATAATACAACTTACCTAAAAACTTAAAATCTCCGGCAAAGTTATAATGTTTATTTTATTTAGAAGACCTATTCCAAAACAATTTACATCATAAATAAATTTCTGTAAACCCAATAATGATTTACCTTTGCAGAAAGAATCTCTAAAAACGATTGATGAAAAATTATATGCTCACCGACTGGCTTCCAACCACCAAGAAAGAAGTAGCATTGCACCATTGGGACGAATTGGACGTGATACTATTCTCCGGCGATGCGTATATAGACCATCCGTCGTTCGGAGCAGCAGTTATCGGCAGGATGCTGGAAGCAGAAAACCTGAAAGTTGCGATTGTACCTCAACCCAACTGGCAAGACGATTTACGTGACTTCAAGAAACTAGGCAAGCCTCGCCTCTTTTTCGGTGTGACTGCCGGAGCTATGGATTCTATGATCAATCACTATACCGCCAACAAACGTCTGCGTTCCGACGATGCCTACACTCCTGATAGCCGTGCGGGAATGCGCCCCGACAGACCATCTATCGTATATACAAACATTTTAAAAGAGCTTTTTCCGGATGTACCTGTCCTGCTAGGTGGAATAGAGGCTTCCCTAAGGCGCGTTACGCATTACGACTATTGGGACGACAAGCTCCGTCCATCTATCCTTATAGACTCCAAAGCCGATTTGCTGGTCTACGGAATGGGTGAGAAACCGCTGAAAGCCATTGTCGACAGCTTGAAAGCCGGTAAGAAGTTTTCTGAATTGACCGACATTCTCCAAACAGCCTATCTTACGAAAGAGGTGAACCCGGAAGCGAACGACATAACACTCTATTCACACGAAGAATGTCTGCAAGACAAGTTGAAGCAAGCCAAAAATTTTCGCATTGTGGAAGAGCAGTCCAATATGATGACCAATGCTTACCGATTGACACAACAATTCACTGATTATCATATAGTTATAAACAAACCATACGCATTACTATCTGAAAATGAGATAGATAAAGCTTTCGATATGCCCTACACCCGCCTGCCCCATCCCAAATACAAGGGGAAACATATACCTGCCTTTGAAATGATCAAATTCTCAGTGAATATGCATAGAGGATGCTTCGGAGGTTGTGCTTTTTGCACCATATCGGCACATCAGGGCAAATTTATTTCGTCGCGATCAAAAGAATCAATCTTGAACGAAGTGAGGCAGATCATACAGATGCCCGATTTCAAAGGTTATATCAGTGATTTGGGAGGCCCATCCGCCAACATGTATGGGATGAAAGGTAAAGATCTGAATGTCTGCCAGAAGTGTCGCCGTCCATCGTGCATACATCCACGAATCTGCAAAAACCTGAATGTAGATCATTCTTTTTTACTCGACATCTACAGAGCTGTGGATGCAATGCCGGAAATCAAAAAATCGTTCATCGGAAGCGGTATCCGCTACGATATGATGTTACATCGCAACGACGATGAACGGTTGAATAAAATATCGGACGAATACACCAGAGAGATCGTTCAAAAACATGTTTCGGGCAGATTGAAAGTGGCTCCCGAACACACCTCAGATAAGGTGTTGATGTGTATGCGCAAGCCAAGTTTTGAACAATTCTATCAATTCAAGAAATTATTTGATAAACTGAATGCAGAAGCAGGGCTAAAACAACAACTTATTCCATACTTCATCTCGTCACATCCCGACTGCACCGAAGCCGATATGGCAGAATTGGCAATAATCAGCAAATCGCTTGGATTCAATCTGGAACAGGTGCAGGATTTCACACCGTCGCCTATGACGCTCGCCACCGAGATTTATTACACGGGCTATCATCCTTACACTTTGGAAAAAGTCTACACGGCTCACACCAAAGAACAGAAACTTGCTCAGCGTCAATTCTTTTTCTGGTACAACAAAGATTATAAACCGCAAATAATCAAATCACTGAAAAAAATGAACCGCGACGATCTCATCAAAAAACTATATCCGGCGAAGTGATAATATCCGTTTCTTTCTTAAGCATTTTCTGATAAGAATAGCAGTTATTTAGAATAAAGAAAGCTCTCTGATATTGAGAGCTTTCTTATGGATGATATGTGTAAAAAAATTATATCCTTTCTTAAACAAATCTTAGTACCTGTAGTGATCGGGTTTGTAAGGACCATCGACAGACACACCGATATAATCCGCCTGAGTTTTAGTCAGTGTGGTCAGTTTCACGCCAATTCTCTCCAGATGCAGACGAGCCACTTCTTCGTCAAGCTCTTTAGGCAAACGGTAAACATTCACGGCATAATCTTTTTGCCAAAGTTCTATTTGAGCCAGTGTCTGATTGGTAAATGAGTTACTCATCACGAAAGACGGATGCCCCGTGGCACAACCCAAATTGACCAGACGACCTTCTGCTAACAAAAATATGGCATGTCCATCGGGAAAAGTATATTTATCTACCTGCGGTTTGATGTTGATATGTTTGATTCCTTTAAAATTCACAAGGTTGTCTACTTGAATTTCATTGTCAAAATGACCAATATTGCAAACAATTGCCTGATCTTTCATCGCTGTCATATGACCAATGGTAATAATGTCTCTATTTCCGGTAGTGGTGACAAATATATTGCCCTCTTTCACGGCATCTTCCATCGTGGTCACTTCAAAGCCTTCCATCGCTGCCTGCAATGCACAAATCGGATCAATTTCCGTAACCAACACTCTGGCTCCGTATGAACGCATAGAGTGTGCACAACCTTTGCCCACATCGCCATATCCG